>DASVWG010000184.1:0-5884 GCA_036389695.1 Pyrinomonadaceae bacterium | reverse complement strand
AAATCGTCCCGTACGTTCGCCAGCCGGAAGAAATTATTCCCGGCAAAGCGCTGTATTTCGCGACGGCGATGGCTCTGGGCGGCGTCGGCGTCGGGCTGCTGGCAAAATCAAACGAAGGTCGCCCGACGAAAATCGAAGGCAATCCCGAACATCCGGGCAGTCTCGGCGCGACCGACGTTCTGGCGCAGGCATCTTTGCTGAACATGTACGACCCCGACCGCTCGCAGGAAATTCTGTATCGCGGCGGCTCGAAAACGTGGCAGAATTTTATGTCGGAAATCCGCGCGCGGCTCGAAGAAAATCGCGCGGACGGCGGTGCCGGAGTTCGCTTTTTGACCGAAACCATTACTTCGCCGACGCTCATCGGGCAGATGCGTCAACTGCTGACCGAACTGCCGAACGCGCGCTGGTATCAATACGAGCCGCTCAACAAAGACAACGCGACGGCGGGCGCGAAAATGGCTTTCGGCTCAGCCGTTCAAACGATTTACCGGTTCGAAAACGCCGACCGCATTCTTTCCCTGAACAGCGATTTTCTTTCCAGCTTCAACGTCGGCTACGTCAAAAACTACTCGAAAAAACACAACGTTTCCAACGAAAAACACGATATGAATCGCCTTTATATGGTCGAAACGACTTTGACCATTACGGGCGCGAAAGCCGACCACCGCCTGGCGGTCAAGCCGAGCCAGATGAGCGAAATCGCGAAAGCGTTTGCGGGCGCTCTGGGCGTGGCGGGCGCGAGCGGCACAGGCTTAAGCGAGCACGCGACGAAATGGGTAAACGCGGCGGCGAAAGATTTGCTCGAGCATCGCGGTCGCTCGATAGTTATCGCGGGCGACAATCAATCGCCGATGATTCACGCGCTGGCTCACGCGATGAACGGCGTGCTCGGAAACGTCGGTCAGACGGTGACTTACACCGACGCGTTTGCGCCGAACGCGGACGTTCTGCAGATTGACCAGCTGCGCCAGCTCATCGGCGAAATCGACGGCGGCGCGGTCAAAATGCTCGTCGTGATGGGCGGAAATCCGGTTTACACGACGCCCGCCGATTTGAAATTGAACAAGGAGCGAATGGATAAAATTCCGCTTCGCGTTCATCTCGGACAGCATTTCGACGAAACGGCGGAATTTTGTCACTGGCACGTTTCCGAAAAACATTATCTCGAATCGTGGAGCGACACGCGCGCTTACGACGGGACGGTGACGATTATCCAGCCGCTCGTCAAACCGCTCTACGACGGCAAAAGCGCGCACGAATTAGTCCAGATGTTTTTCAGAGAAAACTTTGAAAAGAAGGATTTGGACATCGTCAGGGAATTCTGGCAGCGACAAGGTTTTAGAACGCCGACCGCGGCGACGACCGGAACCACGACCGGCGGAAACACGAATACGCAGCAACAGCAGCCGCGTCCGCAGGCGTCTCCGGCGACCGGCGCGAACACGAGCGCGAGCTCGCAGCCGGGCGCGCAGACAGCGCCGTCGCCTGCCACGACAGGGGCAGTCGGGCAGACTACGACGACCGCAACGTCGCAATCGAATACGGCGCAAAACGGAAATCCGACCGGCGGCGCGACGACCGGCGGAAATTTTGAAGACCAGTGGCGCAGAGCCATCCATAACGGCTTGATTCCGAACACATTTGCGGCGCCGAAAAATGTTTCGGTCAACACCGCATTTTTGACGCAGCCGGAAACGAAACCGGCGGGCGGCGGAAGTCTGGAAATTTCGATTTTCCCCGACCCGAACGTTTATGACGGACGCTTTGCCAATAACGGCTGGCTTCAGGAATTGCCGCGACCGCTGACCAAAACGACCTGGGAAAACATCGCTCTAATCAGTCCTGCCACGGCGCAGCGTCTGGGATTGAACCAAGCCGGACGGCAGGACGACATAATGACCGGCGCGGGACAGGGCACGAGCTTTATCAATACCTACGGCGGAAATTTGTATTCCGATTTGGCTAAATTGACCTTTCAGGGCACGGAAATTTCCAAACCCGTGCCGGTCTGGATTCAACCCGGACACCCGGACGACGTCGTCAGTATTTTCCTGGGTTACGGGCGAACGCGCGCCGGACGTATCGGCACCGGACTCGGCTACAACGCTTACGAAGTGATGCGCTCGGACGCGATGAATTACGGTTCGGGCGAACTCAAGGGCACGGGCGAGCAGGTTCAGATTGCTTCGACGCAGACGCATTTCAGCATGGAAGGACGCGACATCTTGCGCGTTTACAATCGCGAAGATTTCGAGGCGAAACCGAACATCGGGCATCAGCACGACGAGTACGGCAAATCGATGTATCCGCGTTTCGATTACTCAGACCATAACTCGCCGTGGCGTCACAAATGGGGAATGACGATTGACTTGAACGCCTGCGTCGGCTGCAACGCCTGCGTCGTCGCCTGTCAATCGGAAAATAATATTCCGGTCGTCGGCAAGGAACAGGTCGGCAGAAGCCGCGAAATGCACTGGCTCAGAATCGACGCTTATTACAGCGGCGACGACATCAATAAACCGGACGGACCGCATTTTCAGCCGGTTTTATGCCAGCAGTGCGAGCAGGCGCCGTGCGAAGTCGTCTGCCCGGTTCACGCGACCGTGCACAGCGCCGAAGGCTTGAACGACATGGTTTACAACCGCTGCGTCGGCACGCGCTATTGCTCGAACAACTGTCCCTATAAAGTGCGCCGCTTCAACTTTTTGCTGTATCAGGATTGGGACACGCCGCAGTATAAATTGATGCGCAATCCTGAAGTGACGGTGCGCAGTCGCGGCGTGATGGAAAAATGCACATACTGCACGCAGCGTATCGCGCTGGCGCGCATCGAGGCGGAAAAAGACGGTCGGCGCGTGCGCGACGGCGAAGCGCAGACGGCTTGCCAGACGGTTTGTCCGGCGGACGCCATCGTCTTCGGCGATTTGAACGACCGCGAAAGTCACGTTTCGAAGATGAAGGGCGACCACCGTAACTACATACTTTTGAACGAGTTGAACACGCAGCCGCGCACGACTTATCTCGCCGCTTTGAAAAATCAGAACGCGGAAATGCCTGATTACATCAAGCGCGAGGTGAAGGAAACGACGCAGGAAGAAACGAAAGATGCGCAGACGGGAGGCGAACCTGAAAAGACGCCGTCAGCACATTAGGTTGAATAGATAAAACTATGCAAGACGCGAAGGAATTCAGACAAAAAGTTTATCCGCCGATGGTCGAGGGCGACCACGATTTTGCGAGCGTTTCAGACAAAATCGGTGACGTCACCTTAAAGAAGAAAACGCCGTTTCACTGGTTTATCGGTTTCGGCATCGCGTTTATCATCGCGCAGCTTCTTTTAATGACCGTCACCTATCTGGTCGCCAAAGGTATCGGAATCTGGGGAAACAATCAGCCGGTCGGCTGGGCGTTCGATATTATCAACTTCGTCTGGTGGATTGGCATCGGTCACGCCGGAACTTTGATTTCCGCCATTTTGCTTCTTCTGAATCAAAAATGGCGCACGTCGATTAACCGCTTCGCCGAAGCGATGACGCTTTTTGCGGTCGCCTGCGCGGGTATGTTTCCGCTTCTGCATACCGGACGCCCGTGGCTCGCTTACTGGCTTTTGCCGTATCCGAACGTGATGAATATGTGGCCGCAGTTTCGTTCGCCCTTGATGTGGGACGTTTTTGCGGTTTCGACGTATGCGACCGTGTCGCTTCTTTTCTGGTATGTCGGCTTGATTCCCGATTTGGCGACGCTCAGAGACCGCGCGAAAAATCCGATTTTCAAATTTATTTACGGCGCGCTGTCGATGGGCTGGCGCGGTTCGGCGCGGCACTGGCACCGTTATGAAATCGCTTACCTGCTGTTAGCCGGACTTTCGACGCCGCTCGTGCTTTCGGTTCACTCCATCGTCAGCTTCGACTTCTCGGTGGCGCAGGTTCCGGGCTGGCACGCGACCATCTTTCCGCCGTATTTCGTGGCGGGCGCGATTTTCGCCGGGTTCGCGATGGTTTTGATTTTGTGTATTCCGCTTCGCAACTGGTACGGAATGAAGGATTTTATTACCCATACGCACTTGATTTATATGGGTAAGGTTATGCTGGCGACCGGCTTAATCGTCGTTTACGGCTACGCGATGGAAGCGTTTTTCGGCTGGTACAGCGCTAATCAGTTTGAGCAGTATATGATTTACAACCGCATCTGGACGGGTCCTTACTGGTGGTCATACTGGCTTCTGATTTTGTGCAACGGTTTGTCGATTCAATTGCTCTGGTTCAAGCGTTTCCGCGAAAGCGAATTCTGGCTTTTCATGATTTCGGTGGTCGTCAGCGTCGGTATGTGGCTGGAGCGTTTCGTGATTATCGTGACCAGTCTGCACCGCGATTTTCTGCCGTCTTCGTGGGCGATGTATACGCCGACGATGTTTGACTGGACGATGTTTGCCGGCACTATCGGATTTTTCTTTACCTTGATTTATCTGTTCGTCCGGTTTTTGCCGATTATCTCGATTTTCGAGGTCAGAACGCTTTTGCCCGAAGCCAACGTCCACGGGCATCATCAGGATTTTGAAGAGAACGTAAACGAGATTGAAACGTTTCCGTTGCCGAAAAAGGCATAGATTTTTGTAAAAGGTTGCTTTGCCGTCGCTGATTGCCCGCAGTCATTTTTAAGACCACTCACCCAGGTCGGTCTGACTGCCAGCAATCGGCGACGGCGGCAACGCGAGAGCGAAAATAGATATGGATAAGAAGATTTACGGTTTGATGGCAGAATTTGATACGCCGACCGCTCTGGTCGATGCGGCAAATAAAGTGCGCGAAGCCGGCTTTACGAAAACCGACGCTTTCTCGCCGTTTCCGCTGCACGAAATCGACGCCGCGCTGGGTATCAGGCGTTCGATTTTACCTTTTCTGGTTTTCGGCGGCGGTATTCTGGGATTGCTTTCGGGCATCGGCTTGCAGTTTTACACGCACGTGCTGGATTATCCGATTATCGTCGGCGGTCGTCCGCATTTCAGCCTGCCGGCGTTTATTCCGCCCGCGTATGAATTGACGATTCTGCTGGCGGCGTTTACCGCCGTCTTCGGAATGCTGTTTCTGAACGGCTTGCCGCAGCCGTATCATCCGGTTTTCAACGTGCCGCGTTTTGCCTTGGCTTCGCGCGATAAATTTTTTCTGCTGGTCGAGGCGCGCGACCCGAAATTCAAATACGAGGATACGAAAGATTTTATGCAGACTCTGGATGCGCAGGAGGTTTTCGATGTCGAAGAGTAGCTTTGCGACACGGAGGCACGGAGATACGGAGACACGGAGATTTTCGCCGCGTCGCCGCGTCGCCGCGTCACCGCGTCTTTTCGTATGCTTACTGCTTACAGCCTTCTGTTTGCTGACTTTTGGCTGTCGCTACGATATGCAGGATCAGCCGCGTTATAAGGTTTATAAAAAGAGCGATTTCTGGGGCGAGCGCGACCCAAGAGCTTCGCGCGATTTGCCGGAAGGAACTGTTGCGCGCGGATTTTTGCGCGAGGATAAAGCGCTCTACACGGGCAAAAAAGAAAACGCGGGCGGCGCTCAGCCGCCGCAGGCGCAAACAGCGGTTGACGCTCGCGGCAATACGGTCGTGACGACGTTTCCCGATGCCATTGATGAGTTTCCCGTTCCGGTGACGAAAGAATTAATCGACCGCGGGCAGGATAGATACAACATTTACTGCATCGTCTGTCACGGTCCGACCGGCAACGGCGACGGGATGATTGTGCGTCGCGGATTTTCGCCGCCGCCGACTTATAACGACGACCGTCTGCGCAATGCGCCGGTCGGGCATTTCTACGATGTCATTACCAACGGCTGGGGCAAGATGAACAGTTACGCCGCGCAGGTTCCGGTCGCCGACC
>DASVWG010000183.1:0-7050 GCA_036389695.1 Pyrinomonadaceae bacterium | reverse complement strand
CGTCAAAAGTTTAGCCGAAGGCGAAGACAGCACCGGAAAACGTTACGACGAATATTAAACGGCGCGGGCTCATAAATTATTCAAGCTCGATTTTAGAAGCTATTTGAAAACTCGAAAAATGTAACGCCGCCGTCCCGGCGGCTGTTGTGTGAGCGTCTCGCTCACACTTTCCCAAAATAACTGAGAGCAAGATGCTCTCAGGATAGCCGGCACGGATGCCGGCGTTACACGCTCCGCGAGTTTTCAAGCTGCTTCTTATCAAAAGTTTTTAAATTTCTTATCAACCTGAGGAGACGAAAATGGCTACATCGGCACAGGATTTGGGTAATTTATACGAGGAAAGCATCAGCACCAGCAAAATTTGGCAGGTCATCGGCGCATCGTCGGTCGGCACGATGATTGAATGGTATGACTTTTATATTTTCGGCTCGCTCGCCGGAGTTATTTCACCGCTTTTTTATCCGCCGGGTGACAATACGTTTGCTTATATCGCCTATCTGGCGACGTTTGCCGTCGGCTTTGTCGTGCGTCCGTTCGGCGCTTTATTTTTCGGGCGCATCGGCGACATCATCGGCAGAAAATACGCTTTTCTGGTGACGCTTTTAATTATGGGCGGCGCGACGGCGATTATCGGTTTTCTGCCGACCTACGCGCAAATCGGTTATGCCGCGCCGATTATTCTGCTTTTGATTCGCATTCTGCAAGGTCTCGCGCTCGGCGGCGAATACGGCGGCGCGGCGGTTTACGTCGCCGAACACGTGCCCGACAATAAACGCGGATTTTACACTTCGTTTATTCAAATTACCGCAACTTTGGGGCTTTTCCTGTCGCTGGCGGTTATCCTGATTGTTCAGAATACGATGAGTCCCGACCAGTTCGGCGGCAAGACCGAAGGCTTCGCGGGCTGGCGCATTCCGTTCCTGATTTCGATTTTTCTCGTTGTCATTTCGCTTTACATTCGCCTGCGGATGAAAGAATCGCCGATTTTCCAGCACGTCAAAGCTGCCGGTATGACTTCGGCAAGTCCTTTAATCGAAGCGTTTACGAAGTGGGAAAACCTGAAGCGCGTTTTGATTTCGCTGTTCGGCGCGACCGCCGGACAGGGCGTCGTCTGGTATACCGGACAATTTTACGCCTTGTTTTATTTGCAGGCGATTTTAAATGTGAATGCCACGTCAGCCAACTATATCGTCGCTATCGCTCTGCTTCTGGGAATGCCGTTTTTCGTGGTTTTCGGAGCTTTATCGGATAAAATCGGGCGCAAGTGGATTATTATGGCGGGACTGCTGCTCGCCGTCTTAACATATATTCCGATTTATAAAGCGATGCAGGCGACCGCCGGTTCAAACGTCGTCACGGCGACTTCCCAGAGAAATCCCGTGACGGGCGCAATCAGCCTGACGCCGCAATCGCAGGGCGAAGGCGGCGCGCTGGTTGCCGCGCCGAAAGTTTTGCCTTATACGAACATCGGCGATTTGCTCGCCAACCGCACCGCGTGGATGCTGATTCTGCTGGTCTTTATCCAGGTTATCTGGGTGACGATGGTTTACGGTCCGATTGCCGCATTTCTGGTCGAAGCATTTCCCGCCAAGATACGATACACGGCGCTTTCGCTGCCGTATCACATCGGCAACGGCGTTTTCGGCGGACTTCTGCCGCTCATCGGTCTGTCGGTCATCGCGGAAACCGGAAATATCTACGCCGGTCTTTATTACCCGATGATTGTCGCCTCGATTACGTTTATCGTCGGCTCGATTTTCCTGCGCGAAACGCACGGTCATCGCATCTGGGAAGAAGTTCAGACGAACACGGAAGAAACTCGTCCGACGCGCGAAGCCGGTGAAGCCGCCGACGATATTTAAAAAATCCGTAGCAAAACTCATCGATTGAGAGACAGAATTTCTGTCTCTCAATCAACATCGAAACGTTGATATAATCATTGTTTAGTCGGAATCCGCAAATTTTTGTTTATGACCGCCAGCCAGGAAACAATCGAAAAATTTTCCGCCGAAGAAAGCGAATACGCGCCGCCGGCGATTGTCGCCGAAAACGCGCAGTTAAAAGACGCGCGCGCCGAATACGAACGCTGGCGGCGTAATCCCGACCGCTTCTGGGCTGAGGAAGCGGAAAATTTCGTCTGGCTGAAAAAATGGGAAACAATTTCCAAATTCGACGGCGTTTATCACGAATGGTTCGCGGGAGGGCAGACGAATATCACGCTGAACGCGCTCGACCGCCATGTCGCTTCCGACCGCCGGAACGTCGCCGCTTTCATCTGGCTCGGCGAAGACGGAACGGAGAAAATCATCACTTACGACCAGCTTTTGAAAATGGTGAATCGTTTCGCCAACGGCTTGAAATCGCTCGGTGTCCGCAAAGGCGACCGCGTCGTTATCTATATGCCGCTGACGATTGAAGGCGCGGTTTCGATGCTCGCCTGCGCCCGCATCGGCGCGATTCATTCGGTCGTCTACGCCGGATTAGGACACGCATCTCTGCGCGATAGAATCGTCGACGCGCAGGCGAAAGTCGTCATTACGGGCGACGTCGGCTTTCGTCGCGGCAAAACCATTCCGCTCAAATCCATTATGGACGAAGCGGTCGCCGAATTGGATTTCGTCGAAAAAATCGTCGTCTTTTCGCGGCGCGCGCCGAAGACTGAATTTGTCAGCGAGCGCGAGATTGATTTCGACGATTTGATGAATTTTCCGGCGGAATGCGAAGCCGCGAGCGTCGATGCCGAGCATCCGCTTTTTATTCTTTACACGTCGGGCACGACCGGCAAGCCGAAAGGAGTCGTCCACGTTCACGGCGGCTTTATGGTCGGCACGACTTATCATCTGCGGACGTTTTTCGACGTCAACCAACAGGATATTTTCTGGTGCACTTCGGACATCGGCTGGATTGTCGGGCACGCTTATATCGTCTATGCGCCGCTGTGCGCGGGCGTGACGACGCTTTTTCGCGAGGGCGCGATTGATTTTCCGCATCAGGGCATCGCGTGGGAAATCGTGGAAAAATACGGCGTCACGAAAATGTTCACCGCGCCGACCGCGCTCAGATTTTTTATGCGTTTCGGCGCGGAAATTCCGGCGAAATATAATTTAAAGAGCTTGCGCCAGATTTCCTGCGCGGGCGAGCCTTTGAATCCGGAAGCGTGGGAATGGTCGCAGAAAAATTTGTGCGGCGACGGGCGCTGGGGCTACGTCGTCGATAACTGGTGGCAGACCGAGCTTGGCGCGCCGACGATTGCCACGCCGCCGACTTTAGCGATGCGCGCGGGCAAAGCCGGAATCGCGCTCGCCGGCGTCGAAGCCGCAATTGTGGACGCGGACGGAAATGAAGTCGCGCCAAACATCGGCGGGCGTTTGATTCTGCGCCGACCGTTTCCGCATATGATGCGCGCGGTCTGGAACGACGCGCCGCGTTACGAGCGAATGTGGAAACAAATCGAAGGCTGTTACGTTTCCGGCGATGTCGCCGTGATGGACGCGGACGGTTACATACAGGTTCTCGGTCGCGCCGACGATGTTTTAAATGTCGCCGGTCATCGCATCGGGACGGCTGACGTCGAATCGGCGCTCGTTTCGCATCCGGCGGTCGCCGAAGCCGCCGTTATCGGCGTTCCCGACGAGGTGAAAGGCGAATCAATCGTCGCCTTCGCGCAGCTCAGGCAAGGACACGAAGAAAACGAAAATTTGCGGGCAGGCTTAATCGAACACGTCCGGCGCGAACTAGGTCCGATTGCCACGCCCGCAAAGATAAAAATTTTGTCGTCGCTGCCGAAAACCCGTTCGGGAAAAATTATGCGGCGCTACCTGAAAGCGCTGGAAACCGGAGCGGACGCGGGCGATTTGTCGACGCTCGAAGAATAGAGGCTTTGCGGAAGAATAAAGAAAGGAAAATTGTTAATTGTAAATTTCAAATTTCAAATTTGAAATCATGAATTTCAAATCTCAAATTATAAATTGATTAGCAAAATCTTCGGTCAAACAATTTATAATTAATAATTTACAATTGACAATCAGCGCGCATTTTTTCGTTTTTCTTTATTTTTGCGCCAAGCAAAGAGTAGACGAAATTTCCATCAGGCGATTTTATAAAACGGCGTTTGTCGCATAACATATTTTTATGCAGGCGAGGGAAGAAATTTACGCGAGACAGGCGAAAGAGACCACCCCGCGACGGCTCGAATCCGTCGCGGCAAACGTCAATCTGGCTCATTCGGCTTTGACTTTAAACGCGCAGGACCGTTCAAAAATCGCGCTCGTCTGGGAAAGCGAAAGCGGCGCGCGAAAGGTTTTTTCGTTCTTTGAAATCGAGCAGTTATCAAACCGCATCGCCAACGTTTTCGCCGCGCACGGCGCGGAATACGGCGACCGGATTTTTACGCTTTTGGGCAGAACGCCGACGCTCTACGCGGCGATTCCCGCCGTTTTAAAGCTCGGCGCGGCGGTCGGCGTTTTGTTCACCGATTTCGGCAGCGAGGCGATTCGCCAGCGCTTAGAAGATTCGGCGGCGAAAATTCTTTTGACCGACGCCGGGAATCTGGAAAAGATTCTGGAAATCCGCCGTCAGCTTCCCTTTCTGGAAACGGTTTTCGTCGTCGGCGAATTCTCGCCGGAGAATTTGCCGGAAACAAATATTAAGTTTCGCCGGTTCGAGCCTTTAATCGAAAACGCTTCGGCGGAATTCGCGCCCGCGCAGGTTTCGCCCGACGATACTTGTTTTTTAATTTACACTTCGGGCACGACCGGCTTGCCGAAAGGCGTCGTGCATCGTCACGCGATTCGCGAAAGGTTAATCGAATCGGCGAAAGATGTTTTGCAGCTTCAGAAAAGCGATTTTTACTGGTGCTCGGCTGACCCGGGCTGGGTGACGGGCTTGCTTTACGGGACTTTCGCGCCGTGGCTTCTGGGAATGCCGATTCTGATTTACGAAGGCGATTTTGACGCGCAGAAATGGCTGGAAATTCTGGAGCGCAATCAGGTGACGTGTTTTTACACGACGCCGACGCTTCTTCGTCTGATGCGCAACGAAATCGGCGATATTTCGCCGCCGCGCGCGTTTGCCCTGCGCCGCATTTATTCGGTCGGCGAGCCCCTTAATCCGGAAGTTCTCTCGTGGGCGGAACGGACGTTTCAAGCCGGCGTTTTCGATAATTACTGGCAGACGGAAACCGGCACTTTCGTCGTCGCCAATCGTCCGGGCATCGCGGTCAAAAAAGGCTCGATGGGCAAAGCCGTGAAAGGCGTGCAGGTCGCGATTATCGACGAGCGCGGGCGCGAACTGCCAGCCGGAGAAATCGGCGACATCGCCGTGCGCCCGACGCTTTCGTCGCTTTTCAAAGGCTATTGGAATTTTCCGGAAGCGACGCGCGCCTGTTTTCGTTCGGGCTGGTATGTGACGCGCGACCGCGGGAAACGTGACGAAGACGATTATTTCTGGTTTGTCGCCCGCAATGACGATGTAATTACCTGCGAGGCGCAGCGCATCGGACCGTTTGAAATCGAAAACGCGCTGCTTTCGCATCCGGCGGTCGCCGAATCGGCGGCAATCGGCGTGGCGGACGCCGTGACGACCGAACACGTTAAATCTTTAGTCGTTTTGCGCCACGGTTTCGCGCCGAGCCAGGCGCTGGCAAACGAGATTGCGACGCATATTCTGGCGCAGATTTCGCCGCTCGCCGCGCCGCGCGAAATCGAGTTTTGCACGGATTTGCCGAAAACGAAATCGGGTAAAATCAAGCGCAATCAGCTGCGCCGGAAAATGAGTCTTGACGCGAGCAAAGTTTTTATAATCAAATAGTTTACAAGGGGAAAAATATGTCTGAATCAATTGCCATCGAATCGTTTTCGCACGAAGACCGCGTCTTTCAGCCGCCCGTCGAATTTGCGGCGCAGGCGCACATCAAAAGCTTTGAGGAATACGAGCAGATTTACAACAAGGCAGCCGAAAATCCCGAAGAATTCTGGGCAGGCGTCGCCGAAAATCTGCATTGGTTTAAAAAATGGGACAAAATCCTGGAATGGGACGAGCCGCACGCGAAATGGTTTGTCGGCGGAAAAATCAATGCTTCCTATAATTGTCTCGACCGTCATCTGGACAGTTGGCGCAAAAACAAAGCCGCGATTATCTGGGAAGGCGAGCCGGGCGAAATCCGCACGCTGACTTATCAACAGCTTCACCGGCAGGTTTCGAAATTCGCCAATGTCCTGAAAAAAATCGGCGTCAAAACCGGCGACCGCGTGGCGCTGTATATGCCGCTCGTGCCGGAGCTCGCGATTGCGATGCTCGCCTGCGCCCGCGTCGGCGCGACGCACACGGTGATTTTCGGCGGATTTTCGGCTGACGCGATTCGCGACCGCGTCAACGACGGCGAATGTAAATTAATCGTCACGGCGGACGGCGGCTGGCGGCGCGGAAGCGAAATTCGTTTGAAGGAAACGGTCGATAAAGCCGTCGCGCAGACGCCTTCGGTCGAAAACGTCATCGTTTTTCAAAGAACCGGCTCGAAAATCAATATGACGCTCGGACGCGATTACTGGTGGCACGAATTGATGGAAACCGTTTCGGACGATTGTCCCGCCGAAGAACTCGACAGCGAGCATCCGCTCTATATTCTTTACACCAGCGGCACGACGGGCAAGCCGAAAGGAATTTTGCACACGACCGGCGGTTATCTGACCGGAACTTATATCACGACGAAGTGGATTTTCGATTTGAAAGACGAAGACACATATTGGTGCACGGCGGACATCGGCTGGGTGACTGGACATTCCTATGTCGTCTATGGACCTTTGGCAAACGGCGCGACGGTTTTTATGTATGAAGGCGCGCCGAATTTTCCCGAACCCGACCGCTTCTGGCGTCTCATCGAGCGCCACAAAATCAATATTTTCTACACCGCGCCGACCGCGATTCGCGCCTTTATCAAATGGGGCGAGCATCATCCTTTAAAACACGATTTGTCGAGCCTGCGCCTGCTCGGAACGGTCGGCGAGCCGATAAATCCCGAAGCGTGGATGTGGTATCACACGATTATCGGCA
>DASVWG010000182.1:0-3042 GCA_036389695.1 Pyrinomonadaceae bacterium | reverse complement strand
TCGCGTTTCTGCCTTTTGTCCTTCACCCTCGGAGCCTTTTGTTTTCATTAACAAAAGGCTCAAATAATATTCGCTCCAGGCTGACCTTTTCGAGGCTGTCAAATTCCTTCACGCCGATTGTGATTTCGCATTGCGGAACGGCGCGGCGAAAAGTTTGATGGAGAAAATCCCAGACGGTTAAACCGCTCGACCAATTCGAGTTTCTTTCCGTTTCTGCAATCGAATGATGAATGCCGTGCAGGCGCGGCGTGACGACGAATAATTCGAGCTTTTCTTCAAACGCGCGCGGTAGACGCAAGTTTGAATGATGAAAAAATATCGAGATGAAAAGAAGCGTCTGCCAGACGTCGAGCGCTTTCGGCGAAACGCCGATTAGCAAAATTTGTCCGGCGCGAAACGGGACGGAAATCGCCATTTCCGCAAAATGAAAACGAATCGCCGTCGAAGCCGTCAAATCCAAATCGGCGTGATGAATTTTATGAAAACGCCACAGAAACGGCAGCTTGTGCGTCAGAACGTGCCAGAGATAAAGCGTGTAATCAAGCAAAATAACGGCAAAAGCAATTTTCAGAAACTTCGGCAAACGAAAAATTTTCAGCAAGCCGACGTTTTCCTTTTCGACCAGTTTCGTCAAACGCCCGGCGACCGGCTTTTCCAGAAAATTTATCGTGATTGCGGCGAGCGAAGCGACGGCGAGATTGCGCGTCGTGTTCGTCAGCTTCGGCTCGACTGATTTTCTGAGCGGGCGACGGTTTTCAAAATAATACAAAACCGCGAAACTGCCGATTGCCACAGCGCCGCTTATCCATTTTCGCATAGCAGTTCAAACATACCATTTCCGACTGTAAAAATGTCAGCAGCCCAGGCGTCAGCGCGGGCTTTCTCTACGAACCGGAGTCTTTATGCGAGAGATGAAGCCCTTCCTGACGGTCGGGCTGCTGACACTTTTCATCATTTCGATAGTTTGTAACTTTTCTCACAATCTCGGTTTGAATTACGCCGAAAGGGTATGATATTCTTATTCCTTTGTTATCCTACCTTTTTTGTTGTCATAGAGTAAGGAGTATTTAAAACATGGCTAATAACGGAAACGGTCAACAGTTCGGGCAAGTGGTGCAGATTATCGGTCCGGTCGTTGACGTCGAATTTTCAGACAATTATTTACCACCTATTTATCAGGCTTTGAGAATCACTTCGGAAGGCTTCGACGTCGATGCGAAAGTCGATACGATTTGCGAAGTCCAGCAGCATTTGGGCGAAGGTCGCGTGCGCGCGGTTTCGATGCTGCCGACCGACGGCATGGTGCGCGGCATGAAAGCGATTGACACGGGCGGTCCGATTACCGTTCCGGTCGGCGACGTCACTTTGGGACGCGTTTTAAACGTTATCGGCGAGCCGGTTGACGAGCTGGGCGACGTTCCGGCTTCGGAGCGTTATTCGATTCACCGTCACGCGCCGACTTTTGACGAGCAGGCGACCGAATTGCAGATGTTTGAAACCGGAATTAAGGTTATCGACCTGATTCAGCCGTTTTTGCGCGGCGGAAAAATCGGTCTGTTCGGCGGCGCGGGCGTCGGCAAAACGGTTCTGATTATGGAGCTGATTAACAACATCGCCAAAGCGCGCGAAGGTTATTCGGTTTTCGCGGGCGTCGGCGAAAGAACGCGCGAAGGCAACGACCTTCTGCGCGAAATGGTCGAATCGAAAGTTATCCGCTACGGCGACGATTTCATGCACAACATGGAAGAAACCGGCTCGTTTGATTTGACGAAAGTCGATAAAGGCGCGATTAAAGATTCGAAAGTGGCTTTGATTTACGGGCAGATGACCGAACCGCCGGGAGCGCGCCTGCGCGTCGCTTTGTCGGGCTTGACGGTCGCCGAATATTTCCGCGACCAGGGCAACGACGTGCTTTTCTTCGTCGATAACATTTTCCGCTTTACGCAAGCCGGTTCGGAAGTGTCGGCGCTGCTCGGTCGTATGCCATCGGCGGTCGGTTACCAGCCGAACCTGGCGACGGAAATGGGCGAGATGCAGGAACGCATTACTTCGACCAAAACCGGCGCTATCACTTCGATTCAAGCGGTTTACGTTCCGGCGGACGACTACACCGACCCCGCGCCGGCGACCACGTTTGCGCACCTTGACGCCGTGACGGCGCTTTCGCGCCAGATTGTGGAGCTCGGAATTTATCCGGCGGTCGACCCGCTCGCTTCGAACTCACGAATCTTAGACCCGCAAATCGTCGGCGACGAACATTATCGCACGGCGCAGGACGTGAAACGTATCTTGCAGCGTTATAAAGACTTGCAGGACATCATCGCGATTCTCGGACTCGACGAATTGAGCGAAGACGATAAATTAATCGTCGCCCGCGCGCGTAAGATTCAGCGCTTCTTCTCGCAGCCGTTCCACGTCGGCGAGCAGTTTACGGGCATTCCGGGCAAATACGTCACCATTGATGAAACCATCAAAGGCTTCCGCGAAATCCTCGACGGCAACTGCGACGATATGCCGGAACAATCGTTCTATATGGTCGGCACCATCGAAGAAGCCCGCGAAAAAGCCAAGACGATGGCTGCCGCGGCGTAATTTTTAGAGTGCTGAGTGGAAAGTACTGAGTACTGAGTAAAAAGAAAAACTCAGTACTCAGTACTCAGCACTCAGTACTCAGTACTTAATTTATGTTGAGATTAGAAATTGTTACTCCTGAAAGAAAAGTCGTCGATGAAACGGTCGACGCGGTGACGGTGCCGGGCGCGAACGGCGAAATCGGTATTTTGCCGAATCACGCGCCGCTGATTTCCACGCTCAAACCGGGCATTTTGTCTTACACGCGCGGCGGCGCGGTCGATAGATTGGTCGTTTCCGGCGGTTTTATCGAAGTCAGCGCCGATAAAGTTTCGGTTTTAGCCGATGTGGCGGAAACAGCCGCGGAAATCGACGTCGATGCGGCGCGCGCCGAGCGCGAAGCGACCGAAAAAGCTCTGGGCGCGTGGTCAGGCTCGGAAGCCGATTTCGAGGTGGAAAAAGAAAGACTCG
>DASVWG010000181.1:0-20911 GCA_036389695.1 Pyrinomonadaceae bacterium | reverse complement strand
ATAACGTCATCAATGATAGCGATTTTTGCAATGTTTTTGGTTATCTTATCGGCTGATGTCGCCAACGCGCAGCCGCGTTGGGTGCGCAATCGTCAGCGCGGCTCCATCAACCAGACGATTCGTCGGCTCGAAACCGAAACCGACCGTTTCTCTACGGAAATTAACCGCTCGATGGATCGCACGATGAGAGACGGGCGACGCGAAGACCGAATCGAAGACCGCGTGCGCGACCTGGAAAACGCGACCGACGAGCTGCGGCGCGAATTCGACCGTCGCGGCGATACGTGGTGGGAAACGCGCGAAAACGTCACCAAAGTGGTCAACGCCGCGCGCGGCGTCAATCGCCTGATGCGCGACCGCCGCTTGAACAACATGAGCCGCAACACCTGGCAGCGCGTCCAGCGTGAAATAAACACGCTCGCCAGCTATTACGGCTTGCCGCGTGTGTAAAAAACGCAAAACGCAAAATGCAAATGGAAGAAGACAGAAGACGGAAGTCAGAAGCCGGAAGATAAATTTCTACTGACTTCTGGCTTCTGACTTCCGTCTTCCTAATTTTGCACTTTGCATTTTGAATTTTGCATTATCTAAGTCCGAGCATCTGCAAAGCCGACCGGTCGACCGCTTCCGCCTGCGGGTTCGATTTCCAGACGGCAATTCTTTCGGATTCTTCTTCCGACACGGGATGATTATTCAAACGCGCCGTCGGCGTGCGTTCGAAAGCGCGGTTCGTCATCGCGATATGCGGAATCGACACGCGCAGATTTTCCGGATTCTGCAAAGCCGCTTCCGCCGTCTCGGCGTCCGGAAACAAATCTTCAAAAGCCGAAAGATGCCAGATTAATCCTTCATCGCCGACGTCCGCGCCGAGCACGCGCAAAAGCCCGAAACCGCTCTCCAACTGAAAAATCAAATTGTCGCCCGCCTGAAATTCTCTCGCCATACCTTCAAGATTATCAAAAAAAACGATGAATGATGAACGATGAACGATGAATTCGAAATGTAAAGACTGCAATTCATCGTTCCGCGTTCAGCGTTCATCGTTTCTCTTAAATATGATATATTGACCGCGTAATACCTAAACCCGAACCGGAGGAAATCTCAAATGCCGATAGAAACACTCGTCCCCGCCGTCGTCGCCGCCGTCGTCCCGTATCTCGCCAAAGGCGCGGAAAAGCTCGTCGATAAATCCGTCGATGCCGGCTTCGAACAGCGCGGCAAAATTTGGCAATTAGTCAAAGGCTTATTCGTCGAAGACGATTTAACGCTTCTCAATCTTGAAGCCAATCCCGAAGACGCCCGAACACAGGGCAAACTCGAAGCCAAACTCGAAGACCGTCTCGAAGCCAAACCCGAAGTCGCCGCGCAGTTGGAAGAATTGCTGAAACAAATTCCCGCGTCGCAAATCAAACAAAACACCCTGACCATCACCGGCAACAATAACGTCGGACTACAGGACGTCACGGGCAGCGACATCAAAATCAATCAAAAATGAGCAACGAAATAACTTTAACAGGATTCGGCGGCATCGCGTTGCAGGATATAGGACCTAAAATCCAAATCACGCAGATATTGGGCAGGTCGTATGAATACAACGAAATGCTCGACCAATTAAAAACTCTCGAAGAATTCTTCGCGCTCACGCCCGAAGACAACACGGAAAAGCGCCTGCAACTCAGTGCCAAAATCAACGCCTTAAAAGACCGCATCGAACAATTCAAGAAAGACGTCCTGCAACTGGCGCAAGCCTTCCAAAACATCGAAATCGAAACCAACAACGTCGAAATCAACACGAGCCGCCTGCAACGCGCCAAAGCCTATTTCGAAAAAGGCGAATTCGGGCAGGCTCGCGCCGTCTTCGAAATGGAATTAGAAGAAATGCAGGACAATCAAAAGCGCCTTTTGAAGGAAAGAGAAAAATTTGAAAAGGAAACTTTGCCCAAGCTAAAACATAATTCCGAAGAATTTTACATTCTAGCTTTATCAACCCAATCCGATTACACTAACCCGAATCGTTTTGCCGACACCTGTCGTTATTTCGAGCTTTCCATCGAAAGCGAAGCCACCAGAGAAAATCTTTTTAAATACGCTTTCTTTTTACAGGAACATAATCAATTTCCGAAAGCGGACAATTATTACAATCTATACTTAAATCAGTTTGCCGATGAGCTTTCGTCAGAAGAAAAAGCAAGAACACTCCACAATCTGGCTAATTTACATAGAAATCAAAACGAATATGAAAAAGCATCGAAAGAATATAAAGAAGCTTTAAAGATTTATCGGAGTTTAGCCAATGATAATTCACCAGTCCGCTTATCTGATGTTGCAACAACACTCCACAATCTAGCTATTTTGCACCGGAATCAGAACGAACCCGAAAAAGCGTTAAAAGAATGTGAAGAAGCATTAAAGATTTATCGAAAATTAGCCGAAGACAATCCGCAAACCTATCTGTATTATGTTGGAAGAACACTCAACAATCTGGCTGCTTCGCATTATAAGCAAAAAGAATATGAAAAAGCGTCGAAAGAACTCGAAGAAGCATTAACGATTAGAAGAAACTTAGCCAAAGCCAATCCCCAAGTTCATTTGTTCTACGTTGCAGCTACACTAAACAATCTGGCTGGCGTGCATTGGCATCAAAAAAAATACAAAAAAGCCTTGAAAGAGTTTGAAGAAGCGTTGGAAATTAGAAGGAACTTAGCCAAAGACAATCCACAAACCTATTTGCCCGAGGTTGCGATGGCGCTGAACAATCTGGCTGTTGTGCGTCAGAATCAAAAAGAATATGAAAAGGCGTCAAAGGAACTTGGAGAAGCATTACAGATTTATCGAAACTTATATGAACAAATGCCGAATGTTTATACTCCGCATTTGGCTAACACATTAATAAATCTTTCCTTATTCCATCAGGAATCTTTGCAGGAACGCGAGAAATCTCTCGAATATGTCACGGAAGCAATCATGCTTTTACAACCAATAATCGAAGCTGTGCCATTTACCCGGGAATATATGCAAGATGCTCTGACTGTTTTACGTAATTGGAACTTGAGCGATGAGGAAATCGAGCGATTGATTAAGGAAAAGATGGAGGAAATGAGAGAAAATCAGTCTTAAACATTGGATTTGCTCGCTTCTTTTTCAAAATATGTCTTAACACTTGCGATGTTGGTCAATGACATTGCGATGTTAGTCTCTATCATCGCGATGACAGTCAATAATTTTACGATGACAGTCAATAACATCGCGATGTCACTGACCAACATTACGATGACGGTCGATAACATTGCGATGACAGTCGATAACATCATGATGTTGGTCGCATATTTTGCAAATTACGAGACGAAAATCGCGGATGTTAGGCAAAAAATTCTGAATTTGGTGTCATATTTTACAAGCGAAATATCATCACTTACAGGTGATAACGCTATTCTCAGGCTCAAAGCCTACAAACTTAAAAAAGGAGATTTATCAATTATGTCACCAAGCAAAACACTCGAAAAATTAGAACAAACCGAAGCGGCGTGGGAGACTCATGCGCCGGACGCGACGTTTTTCGGCACGACGCTCGCGCAGTATAAGGCGAAAGTGCAGATTTCGCGCGATATTCGCGAGCAGATTGCCAATCTCGAACAGCAGATTTTAGCCGCGATGACCGAGCGGGATACGGTCGATGCGGAGAATCTGAAGCTGGAACAGAATGTGGCGAAGGCGATTGCGGGCGACCCGAATTTCGGCGACGACAGCGCGCTTTATGAAGGCACGGGGCGCGTTCGCAAATCGGAGCGCAAGAGCGGCTTGACGCGGAAAAAGAAGACTGAGGAACCGGAATCTTAAACGGATGTCTCAGATTATTTTAAGTTAAATTGTTTAAAACCGGCGTTTGGCTCTGCCGCGCGTTCAGCAGCGGGAACGAACGGCAGACGACGCCGGATTTTTCTTGACAGTGACCGCTTTGTTTGTTAGTTTTCAATGCAACGCGCTACTTATTTTTCAACTCCCGTCTTTTATGCTCCGTCATCCGACTGCGCGGCGTTGAAAAATTGAAATTTTCGATTTGACACGCGTTTTGTTTTGGCTCACATCAGCCGGGAAGCGATGCATATCGCGCCGGAACAGGCAGGCGAACGACCGACGATTCACCTGCGCAATTTCCCGTCCGCAGCCGATGCAAGTCACATAATCGTTATATTTCCCGCAGTGTTGCCAGGACGTTCGACGCCGGCAGCCGCTTAATAATTTGCCTTTTTTGTCTTTCGCTCAGAAAGATTTATCAAAAGCAAATCTCAATGTATCCGTCTTCAACGGACGACCCGCGCGTCTGCGACCAACAGACGCGCCCGCGCAATCGAAAAACTTTGCGCGGGCAAGCGTCCGGCGGCGAAAAAGCGCCGCGAGGATACCGTTCGGTCAACAATCACGACTAGTTGACCTGTTCCGACTTATCAATCCCGATAAGTTCTAAAATCGAGGAGTAAAAATGAAAAACGAAGACACCAATTTATCGCGCCGCAGCTTTATCTCAAAAGGCGCGGCGGTCGCGGGCGCGGCATCAATCATCGCCATCGAAAATTTAGCCGCGCCGCAGGCGAACGCGAAAACAGTCACGCCCGGTGCGCCGCTGCCGACCAATGACCCGGTTTATACGGAATCGACGCAGACCCTGACGAACAAAACGATTCCGAGCCGCCAGAACATTCTCGGCACGGATTACGTCAACGTCCGCGAATATCCGATAACCGGAACCGACATCACCAGCGCGCTGAATTCGGCAATCAGCGCCCTGAGCGGCTCGTCCTTAGGCGGGCAGATTCTGATTCCGCACGGCATCTGGACGTCGAACGGCGGTCACGAATTCGGGCATTCGATTTCGATTGAAGGCACGGGCTTTAACCCGAATCCCGGTTACTGGGGCACGGAGATTAAGCTGAACGCCAACCAGAGCAGCTTTATGTTTCGCATCAGCGCCGTCAAATACAACTGCGCGCTGAAAAATATGGCGATTGATTTGCGCAACAACTCGTCGGCGACCGGATTGATGATAACCAATCACCACAGCGGCACGGTGACGGGCGCGAATGTCTATTTCACCAGCGCCGAAAACGTCGGGTTTAACGGCGGCGCTTACGGCATTAAGGTCGAATCGAATGAAGTCAACGGCGTTTCGACCAGTTTCGAATGTATTCTGAATCGCTTCGAACGGCTGTCGTTTATCGGCTGCGCAACGGCGTTTTACTGCAATTCAATCAACGGCGGCTACTCGTTCGACACGTGTTATTTCAGCCTGCCGGCAAGCGGCACGGCGCTCGACTGCATCTACATGGGCAATTTATCGGTCGAGCATTGCCTGTTCGTCGGCAATCAGGTCAACGGCGCGTGGGTGGCGGCGACCGACGGCACGACTATCCTGAAAACGACCGGCGCGTACAACAACATCAGCTTTTACGACTGCCAGGACGAAAACATCCAGTATACGTACCGCAACACGTCGAATCATTACGATTACGTGCCGCTCGTGTTCAGGAATTGTTTAATCCAGTCGAAGCTCAAGTTTACCGCCAACGGCTCGGTTATCCTCGAAGCCTGCCGTCTCGGCGTCAGCAGCGCGGGCGCTATCGAAGACACTTCGACCGCTTACGTCCGGGTTTATCTGAAAGGCACGAACAACATCTATACTTCGACCGCCGATTTGGGCGGTCCGCTCGGCACTTTCGTCAACGCGTACTCGCAGGTGATTTACGAATCGAAGGAAATCGGCTTGCCCGTCATTACTTCGACGACCGCGACGAGTTATACCATCAACGCCACGCGCGGCACGGTCAACATCGGCACGGGCGTCTCCTACGTGGTGGTTTATAACAATTTCGTCACGGCGGACTCGCTGGTTTTCGCCCAGCTCAGAACTTACGATTCGGGCGGCGCGCGAATCCGCGAAGTGCAGTGTTTTGCGGGCTATTTCCTGATTGCGCTGACGGCTTACGCCGCCGCGACGCTCAGCGTCGCGTTTAAAATCGAAATCTAAACCTTAAAAAAGTGGTAAGCGGTAAACGGTAAACGGTAAGTTGTGAATGAGACGTTCACAACTTACCGTTTACCGCTTTTCTATTTACCGTTTACCGCTCGCCGCTGACAAAGTGATAAACCGTGAGTCATTTGTTATCATCTAAATAATAGTTTTTATATCAATATTAAAAGGGAAGTTTTGATTAAATGTCAGATATTCAGGATGCGGTAATTATCAGCGCCGTGCGAACGGGCACGGGGAAGTTTCAGGGTTCTTTGAAACCGTTTTCGGCGACGGATTTGGGCGCGATGGCGGTGCGTGAAGCGGTCAGGCGGGCGGGAATCAAGCCCGCAGACGTCAACGAAGTGATTATGGGCTGCGTCGTGCAAGCCGGTTTGGGACAAGCGCCCGCGCGGCAGGCGGCTTTGAAGGCGGATTTGCCGCCGGAAGTTTCGGCTTTGACCGTGAATATGGTTTGCGGCTCGGGCTTGCGGGCGGTTTCGCTGGCGGCGCAGGCGATAAAGCTGGGCGACGCGGATTTCGTCGTGGCGGGCGGCATGGAGTCGATGTCGAATATTCCGTATGCGCTGCCGAACGCGCGCGACGGCTACCGGATGGGCAACGGGCAGATGCTCGATTTATTGATTCACGACGGTTTGTGGTGCCCGTTCGAGAACTGGCACATGGGCAACACGGGCGAGGTCGTCTCGGAGAAATATCAAATCGGTCGTTCCGAACAGGACGAGTTTGCTTACAACTCGCACCGCAAAGCGATGGAAGCGCGCCAGGCGGGACGCTTTAAAGACGAAATCA
Source organism: Pyrinomonadaceae bacterium (assembly GCA_036389695.1). Classification (GTDB taxonomy): domain Bacteria; phylum Acidobacteriota; class Blastocatellia; order Pyrinomonadales; family Pyrinomonadaceae; genus JALZHR01. The sequence goes on along the minus strand of DASVWG010000181.1, from coordinate 14,094 downwards.
TTCCCATCGAGATTCCGCAGAAAAAAGGCGAGCCGGTGGTGTTCGATTACGACGAGACGGTTCGGGAAGATACGACCGTCGAAGGCTTGGCGAAATTAAAGCCCGCCTTCAAAAAAGACGGCGGAACGGTGACGGCGGGCAACGCGCCGGGCGTCAACGACGGCGCTTCGGCGGTGGTCGTGACGTCGGCGGCGAAGGCTGCGGAATTGGGCATCGAGCCGCTGGCGCGGGTCGCCGGTTACGCGACGTCGGGCATCGAGCCGAAAATGATTATGATGGCGCCGGTGCAGGGCGTTTTGAACGTTCTGGAAAAAACCGGCTGGAAGATGGAAGACGTCGATTTGTTTGAGCTGAACGAAGCCTTTTCCGTGCAGGCGCTCGGCGTGATGAAGGAACTGGGGCTTTTTATGGACAGAGTCAACGTTAACGGCGGCGCGGTCGCGCTCGGACACGCCATCGGAAATTCGGGCGGTCGCGTTTTGACGACTCTTCTGCACGAAATGAAACGCCGCGATGCGAAACGCGGAATCGCCGCGTTGTGTCTCGGCGGCGGAAACTCGGTCGCGATGGCGGTCGAGCGAGTTTAGCGAGTTGACTGGAAGTTGACTGAGTTGACCGAGTTGAACGAGTTTTTGATTTTAACTTCAGTCAACTTCCAGTCAACTCAGCCAACTTTCCGCAACTTCTTTTGGCGATTGGCGTAATTTGAAGTAATGTTGAATTAAATTAATCGCAGATTTTTGGGAGACGAATTATGACGGCAAAAGAACATAACAAAATGGTCGGCATCTTCCTGATGGCGCACGGCGCGCTTTACTTGTTGATAATGGTTATTCTGGCGCTTGTTTACGGCGTGCTGGGCGGCGCGATGCTTGCCGGTGCGCGGCGCGGCGAAGAAGCTTTTATGGGCGGACTTTTTGTGGCGATGGTGTTTTTAATGGCGTTTTTCGGGCTTCTTCTGAGCCTTCCGCAATTAATCGGCGGCTGGAAGATGATTAAAGAACGCCCGAACGCGCGCATCTGGGGCATCGTCGGCAGCATCGTGGCGATGTTGAATATGCCGCTCGGCACGGCTGCCGGAATCTACGGCGTGTGGTTTCTGTTCGGCGAAGAAGGCAAAAGATTTTATCTGGGCGGCGCGCCGCAGCAGCAGCAGATGTTCAATCCGCCGCCGCCGAATAACTGGCGTTAATTAAAGAAAGTTTTCAATATTTTGCGGCGAGTCGGATGAAATACGGGCTTTCATAAAAGCAAAAGAAATCAGCCCTGAACGTTACGAATAAGAAGATAAAAATCATTCGTCCTATCCGTGTGACATTCAGGGCTGATTTTTACGGACAGGCGCAAGACCTGTCCGCACGGTTTCCGGGATTGAATATTTCAGATTCCTGAAATTATCCGACCGGAGCCTCTTTTTTAGTTTTAGTTTTAGTCTTCTTGCCTTCTTCTTCTTTGCCTTCTTCAGCTATGACGCCGTACTGCACCGTGTTGGTCGCCCAAATCGGCTTCGGTTTATAGATGACGAGGTTCCCGTCATCCTGAAGCACCAGAAACGAACCGGGATTTCCGGCGGTGCCGGAAGCCCAGATGGCTCTGCCGTTCGGCTGGTAAATGACGAGATTACCGTCGCCCTGCATAACGACCCGCGATACATCGCACCCGGCGGTGCCCGATGACCAGAGCGCGTAACGATTATACAAACGATAAAGCACCAGATTTCCGTCCGACTGCATAATAAGCTGATATCTGGCGTTGGCGGAAATCAGAGATTGGTTGACGTAAAGGCTTTGATTTGGGTTTAAAGTGTTTGCCATGGTGAAAATTCTCCTTCTATTTTAAAATGGGACGCTTTAACGAGGGCGTTTCGGCTGCTGGCGTGTCCGATTTAACCGGCAGCCGCCCGACTTCATATTCCGTTGAGTTTTTATAAACTTCTATAAAAACTCTTTTCAGTCGCGTTGCGGTCATCATTTTCACGCCGGATTTCCGGCAGAAAACTATGGCGTTAATATGCTTCGCCTGATAATTATCAGGTGAGTTTTTGTCTCTCATAAATTAACGCGGCGTCTAAACCGGAAAGCGCTCATTCAAAGCGAAAATTTTTCAGCAGGGATGGAAAATCTCCATAAATAAACAGGAAAAGTACGGGCACCGCGCGATGCGCGCCGCTTCAATCTAATAAGCGAAAGTATTGACGCGGAATCTTTTCGCCGCTGAGTCGAATATATTTATGCCGTTAATTTCTCTCCCCGTTCATCCCTTTATCCCCGGTTAATTTATTTCTCTTAATCTCTTTGTGTTCTTTGTGTCTTTGTGTTGAAATTTTAAGAAAATCTTTTTTTAAGACAGAGGAATTATAAAAATGAGTGAAATTATCGGAATCATCGGCGCGGGCACGATGGGCAACGGCATCGCGCAGACCGCCGCCGCTTCGGGCTTTGACGTCGTGATGTGCGACATTAAAGAAGAGTTTGTGCAGAAAGGCTTCGGCGCGATTGAAAAAAGTCTCGACCGTTTCGTGAAAAAAGAAACGATGACCGCCGACGAGAAAACGGAAGTTCTCGGGCGCATCAAAACGACGATTAATCTCGAAGATTTAAAAGATTGTTTTCTCGTGGTCGAAGCCGCGACGGAAAATTTCGAGATTAAAAAACAGCTTTTTGAAAAGCTCGACGCGATAACCGGCGCGGACTGTATTCTGGCGTCGAACACTTCTTCGATTTCAATTACGAAAATCGCGGCGGTCACCGAAAGACCGGACAAAGTTATCGGGATGCATTTTATGAATCCGGTGCCTTTAATGAAGCTGGTCGAAGTCATTCGCGGCATCGCCACGTCGGACGAAACTTATCAAAAGGTGCACGAGCTTTCCGAAAAAATGGGCAAAACGCCGCTCGATTGCCAGGATTTTCCGGGCTTTGTCGCCAACCGCATTTTATTGCCGATGATAAACGAAGCGATTTTCGCGCTGTACGAGGGCGTCGCGACCAGAGAAAGCATCGACGGCATTATGAAGCTCGGCATGAATCATCCGATGGGACCTTTGACCCTGGCGGATTTTATCGGCTTGGACGTTTGTTTGGCGATTCTGCGCGTCATGCACGAAGGCTTGGGCGACCCGAAATATCGCCCGTGCCCGCTGCTGGTGAAAATGGTCGACGCGGGCTGGCTCGGGCGCAAAACCGGAAAAGGTTTTTACGATTACAATCAATAGCTCGTCATTGGACGAGAGTTGTAGGGGCAGGTCTTGTGCCTGCCCAATGAGCGCGTCAGCGCGAAAAAAGATTAGCCACGAAAAAACACGAAAAAGACACGAAATATTTTTATGATTTATTTCGCGTTCTTTCGTGAAATTTCGTGGCTAATTCCTTATACGCCTATTCGCTGCGCTCATTGGGCAGGCACAAGACCTGCCCCTACATTCCTGATTGCGTAACTGATTTTTTATGACGCGTCCGAAAACACATTAAAGGCTGGCGGGCAAAATGATTTGGCATCCGAGCCTTTTTTCTTTTGCATCTTAAACCTGTTGGCGGTTTACTGCGTATCAACAGACAGTATCTCCAGACTTTTTATAAAAAAGGAAAATTTATGCGAAAACTTTCGGCAATTTTAACGATGCTGATTTTCGTCTGCGGCTTGAGCCAGGCGGCTTTTGCGCAGACGAAAATCGCGCCGCTCAATATCAGGGAGCGAACTTTAGCGAACGGTTTAAAAGTGGTCAGCGTGCAGGACAATACGACGCCGACCGTCGCCATACACGTCTGGTATAACGTCGGCTCGAAAGACGACCCGCAGGGGCGCTCGGGCTTCGCGCATATGTTCGAGCATATGATGTTCAAGTCCACGAAAAACATGCCAAACGAGAAAATGGACAGGTTAACCGAAGACGTCGGCGGCTTTAACAACGCTTCGACGTGGGACGATTTTACGAATTATTACGAGGTCGTGCCGTCGAATCATCTGGAACCTCTGCTCTGGGCGGAAGCCGACCGGATGATTAATCTGAACGTCGACGACGCGAATTTTAATTCCGAGCGCGACGTCGTGAAAGAAGAATTTCGCCAGCGCATTCTGGCAAATCCGTACGGCATGCTGTTCGGGCAATATCTCGAAAAGCTTTCGTTTGTGACGCACCCGTATAAGCGTCCGGGCATCGGTAATCTCGACGAACTGAACGCGGCGACGCCCGGCGACGCGCGCGAGTTTTACCAGATGTTTTATCGCCCCGACAACGCATACCTGATTGTCGTCGGCGATTTCGACCAGAAACAGCTTGACGCGTGGACGAACAAATATTTCGGCAAAATTAAAAAACCGAGCGGCACGATTCCGCGCGTGACGGCAGTCGAGCCGGAGCGCACCGCCGAAAAACGTTATATGCAGACCGCGCCGAACGTTCCTTTTCCGGCGGTCGCCATAACTTATCTCGCGCCGAATTCAAAAAGCGCGGACGTTCCGGCTTTGCGCGTCGCCGAGCTGATTTTGTCGGGCGGCGAAAGCTCGCGTCTTTATCAGGAATTGGTTTACAAACAGCAGCTGGCGCAGGAAGCCGCTTTCACCGGCGACATCCGCGTCGATAGAGGCTTGCTTTATTTTTACGCGATTGCTTCGGAAGGCAAGACCGCCGAAGAACTGGAAAAATCTCTGCTCGCCGAATTGCAGAAAATTCAAACCGCGCCGGTTTCCGCCAAAGAACTCGAAAAAGCGAAAAATCAGTTGATAACGCGCAAAGTTCAGGAATTGGAAACGAACGACGGCAAAGCGATTGCGGTCGAGCGCGCCGTGGCTTACGACGGCGACCCGAAAGCGGTTAATTCCGACATTCAAAAACTGCAAGCCGTCACCGCCGCCGACGTCCAGCGCGTGATGAAAAAATATTTTACGGACAAAAACCGCGTCGTGATTTATTACCAGAATCAAACGGAGAGCAAGGAGAGTGCGAAATGAAAAACTCAAAATTAAAATCTATTAAATTTCTTTCTTTATTTTGCATTTTGCACTTTGCATTTTGCATTTGCGCGGTAGCACAGGAGACGCAGCCCGCGCCGGGCAAGCCGCGCTCGGCGCAGATTCCCGCCGTGCAGGAAAGAAAGCTGCCGAACGGTTTGACCGTCGCCGTCGTCGAGCGCCGCAGCGTGCCGCTCGTCACGGTTCAGCTGCTGGTCAGAAGCGGCGCGTCCAATGAAGGAATGGAAAAAGCGGGCTTGGCGAATCTGACCGCCGCGCTTTTGACCAAAGGCACGAAAACGCGCACCGCGACGCAAATCGCCGAAGAGATGGAATTCCTCGGCGGCTCGATAAACACGAGCGCGGGCTGGAACAGCTCGTCCGTCGTCGTGACCGCTTTGAGCAGCAGGATTGACCCGGCGATGGCGATTATGGCTGACGTGGTTTTGAATCCGACGTTCAAACAGGAAGAACTCGATTTACTCAAATCGCAGACGCTCGACGGTTTGACTTACAATCTGAAACAGCCCGGATTTCTGGCAACTTATGTGGCGTCGCGCTACAGCTTCGGCGAGCATCCGTCGGGCGGCACGCCCGCCAGCTTAAAGGCGATTTCGCGCGAAGATATTACGGCGTTTCATTCCAGTGGCTATGTGACCGATTCAGCCGTCCTGATTTTTGCCGGCGATATTACGGCGGCTCAGGCGGAAGCGCTCGCCCAAAAATACTTCGGCGGCTGGAATAATAAATCCGGCATCAAGCAGGATACCGAAGGACCCAGGGCGATGAAAAACGGCTCGGCGCCGGTCAGAAGAATTCTCGTCGTCGATTTGCCGAAGTCCGGTCAGGCGGCGGTCAACTACACGAAAAATCTACAGGGCGCGTCGCGCACGAATAATACGCTTTATTATCCGGCGTCGGTTTTAAATTCGGTGCTCGGCGGCGGTTATTCGTCGCGTCTGAACCAGGAAATCCGCATCAAGCGAGGCTTGAGCTACGGCGCGGGCAGCAGTTTTGCGTGGCGCTTCGATAAAAGCAATTTCGGCACGCGCACGCAGACCAAAAACGAATCGGCGGCTGAAGTTGCCGAACTGGTGATGGCGGAGATTAAAAAACTGACCGAAGGCGCGATTGCCGACACCGAGCTAATCCCGCGCAAATCCGTGCTGACGGGCAATTTCGGGCGCAATCTGGAAACGACCGCCGGACTCGCGGCGCAGCTCGCCGAGCTGTACAATTTCGGCTTGCCGGCAACCGTCCTGAACGCTTATATGAACGACGTGCAGACGGTCACGGACAAGCAAATCCGCGATTTCGCCAGCGCCAATCTGATGGGCGGCGATATTATCATCGTCGGCGATTACTCCGTTTTTAAAGCCGATTTGGCAAAGCGTTTTCCGAATATGCAAATCGAAGTCGTCAAAGCCGACGACCTCGATTTGAGCAAAGACAACCTGCGTAAATCGAATTAAAAAACGTCGTTAATTCAAACAAAATAATCAGAAGGCGGAATGTTTCTAATATTTCCGCCTTTTGTGTTTTGGCGAAGTCTTTGCTTGAATGTAAACGGGCACAAAATCTTTTATGCACACGAACCTGCGTTCATTTCTCGAAACGCTTCGCCGGGAAAACGATTTAATCGAAATCGCGGCGGAAGTCGACCCGTACTTGGAAATCGCCGAGATTCATCGCCGCGTGATTGACGAACAGGGAAAGGCTCTGTTTTTCAAAAACGTCAAAGGCTCGAAGTATCCGGTCGTGACAAATCTTTTCGGCACGAACAAACGCATCGACCTTGCCTTCACGCAAAAGCCGAAAGAGTTTGTCAAAACGGCGGTCGAGATGGTCGATAAAATTTTGCCGCCGAAACCGCGTGAGCTTTGGGCGCATCGCTCGATGGCTTTTGACGCGCTGAAGCTCGGCACAAAAAAAGTCAAAAACGCGCCGGTACTCGAAGCGAAGGATGTGCCCGCCGATTTAAACGCGCTTCCGCTTTTGCAGCTCTGGCACGAAGACGGCGGGCATTTCGTCACTTTGCCGCTCGTCTACACGGAAAGCCCGACTTCCGGCAAACACAATCTCGGAATGTATCGCATCCAGCGCTACGACGCGCGGACGACCGGCATTCACTGGCAGATTCACAAGGGCGGCGGTTTTCATTATCACGAAGCTGAAAAATTGAATCAATCTTTGCCCGTGACGATTTTCCTCGGCGGCGCGCCCGCGATGATTCTCGCCGCGATTGCGCCTCTGCCTGAAGACGTTCCCGAATTGATGCTCGCTTCCTTGCTCGCCGGAAATAAAATAAAAACCGTCGAAAATCCTTTAAAAAATCACCATCGCCTGATTGCCGAAGCCGAATTCGCCATCTGCGGCAAAGTCGCGCCGCACGAGCGCAAGCCCGAAGGTCCGTTCGGCGACCATTACGGTTACTATTCACTGCAGCACGATTACCCGATTTTCGAGGCGGAAGCCGTTTTTCATCGCCGGGACGCGATTTTTCCGGCGACCGTTGTTGGCAAGCCGCGACAGGAAGATTTTTACATCGGCGATTATTTGCAGGAATTACTTTCGCCGCTGTTTCCGCTGGTGATGCCGGCGGTGAAAGATTTATGGAGCTACGGCGAGACGGGTTTTCATTCGCTGGCGGCGGCGGTCGTCAAAGAACGTTACGCGCGCGAAGCGCTCGGCGCGGGTTTCCGCATTTTGGGCGAGGGTCAGCTTTCGCTCACGAAATTTCTGCTTCTGACCGACACGCCGCAGGATTTGCGAAATTTTAAACAGCTTTTCGAACACATTCTCGCGCGCGTCGATTGGGCGACGGATTTTTTTATTTTCTCGAACACTTCGTTCGATACGCTGGATTACGCTTCGGGAAAAATAAATCACGGCTCGAAAGCGATGATGGTCGGCACCGGGAGCGCGAAAAGGGAATTAAAGCGTGAGTTTGAAGGTTCGCTGCCGCTCGGCATCCGGCAGGCGAAGGTTTTCTGCGGCGGCTGTCTCGTTCTGGAAGCGACCGAATACGAAAAAGACAAAACTCTGCCGGAAAGAATCGCCAAAATCAACAACTTCAACGAATTTCAAGCGGTCGTCCTGCACGATAAAATCGAATACGCCGATTCCGCCGACAAATTCCTCTGGGCGACGTGGACGCGCTTTAATCCGGCGACCGACATCTACGCGCACAACGTCGAGATAAAACACAATCATCTCGCCTACACCGCGCCGATTATCATCGACGCCCGCATGAAGCCGTGGTATCCGGCGGAAGTCGAAACGCGCGACGACATTAAACTATTGGTCGACGGGCGCTGGAACGAATATTTTCCAAAGAAGATTTAAGACGCCGCAAGCAATGTAGGGGCAGGTCTTGTGCCTGCCCAATGAGCGCTGGCAGCGCGAACCAAAGATAAAAATAAATTCAAGATTGAATTTTATTTAAACGCATATTCGCTGCGCTCATTGGGCAGGCACGCCCGCGTGCCCCTACAATTATATTTAATATGAAGAAAAAACTTCTGCTCGCCTTTATCGCTTCGGTCATCATCGGCGTTTTATGTCTCGCCTACGGTTTTTTTATCGAGCCGAATCGCCTGGTCGTCAACGAATACGAGCTAAAAGTTAAAAACTGGAATCCGGCTTTAAACGGCTTGAAAATCGTCGCGATTTCGGACATTCACGGCGGCTCCGATTATATCGACGAAGCGAAAATCCGCCGCGTCGTCGAACTGGCAAACGCGCAGAATGCCGATTTAATCGTACTTTTGGGCGATTATGTTTCGCAACGTCACGAAAATAAACCGATTAGCCAGCGGGATTTGAAAATGCCGATGGAGACAATCGGCGAAAACCTCAGAGGCTTGCGCGCGCCGCTCGGCGTCTACGCCGTGCTGGGCAATCACGACGAATGGTATAACGACCGCATCGTCGAACTCGAACTGCAAAAAGCGGGAATCACGGTTTTGCAGAACAAAGCCGTCGGGCTGGAAAAAGGCGGGCAGAAATTTCGCGTTCTCGGACTGCTCGACCATATGCACATCGCCGATTGGACGATATTCGCCCGCAACGCGAAAGAGAATTTAGCGAAAGTCGAACCGGCGGGCGACCTGATTGTGCTGGAACACAGCCCCGACATTTTGCCGGTAATTACCGGCGACGCGACAATCTCGCCCGACCTGCGCCTGATTCTCGCCGGACACACGCACGGCGGTCAGGTCTGCCTGCCGCTGGTCGGCTGTCCGGTCATTCCTTCCAGCTACGGTCAGAAATACGCTTACGGTCACATTCGCGAAAACAACGTCGATATGTTCGTCACCACCGGCGTCGGAACGAGCATTATGCCCGTGCGCTTTAACGTTCCGCCGGAAATCGCCGTGCTGAAAATTTACGCGGAATGAGATTTAGCCACGAAAGGACACGAAAAAAGCACGAAAGAAAAAGAAAAATTTAGCCGCGAATAACACGAATTTCACGAATTAATTTATTTCTTTTATTCGTGAAATTCGTGAAATTCGTGGCTTATTTCTCTGTGTTCTTCGGCAGCTAATTTTCTTTCTTCTTATTTCGTGTTTTTTTCGTGTCCTTTCGTGGCTATCCCGGATTTGCCGCCACTTCTTCGGGCGTGTGCTGTCCGGCTTCGTGAATCGCTTTTTTAATCGGGTTGATGAGCAGCAGCAGTCCGCCGACGACGAAAAAGAAAATCAGCGCGAGAATCGCCTGTCGATATGAATTGGTCGAAGCGACGACGATTGAGAAAATCAGCAAGCCCATCCACGAAGTGCCCTTTTCGGAAATCTCGTAAAAGCTGAAGAACGACGCTTCGCGTCCCTTTGGAATCATCTGCGAATAAAGCGAGCGCGAAAGCGACTGCGTGCCGCCGATGACAAAGCCGATTGCCGCGCCCAGATACCACGCCTGACTTTTATCGTTTAGAAATCCGTATGCGAAAATGACGACGCCAGCCCACCACGCGAGCGAAACCAGAATAGTGTTTTTCGCGCCGATAACGCGCGAGACGCGTTCCCAGAACAAAGCGCCGATAAAGGCGACGATTTGCGTTTCGAGAAACAAAAGAATGAGAAAAATCGGGTCAGCGGGCAAGCCTTTGGCGATAAAAAGCTCCTGCTCGACAAAAACCGACGCCTGGTAGATAACCGTCTGGATGCCGTCGTTGTAGAAAAGATAGGCGACGAGAAAAAGCAGAGTGTAGCGCAGGTGAATAAACTCGCGGAAAGTTTGCGCGATTTCGCTGAAGGCGACGGAGACGATATTTTTTCCGGCGGGAATCTCGCGCTTTTCGCCGCGATTTTTCAATCTCGTAAAAGTGATGACGGCAAATCCGCCCCACCACAAAGCCGCGCTCAAAAGACAGATGCGAATGGCAAGCGAAGTCGAAATGCCCATAGCGTCGGCGTAGTTGAGCATCAGCAGATTAACGACCAGCATTATCGAGCCGCCGACGTAGCCGTAAGCGTAGCCGCGAGCGGAAACGCGGTCGCGCATATCTTCGGTCGTGATAGCGGTCAGATAAGCGTTATAAAAAACCAGACTCGTGCCGATACAGACGTTCGTGATAATCAGCAGCAGGCAGCCGAGCAGATAATGGTCGCCGTCGATAAAAAACATCAGGCAGCCCGCCGCTACGCCCGCGTAGCAGAGAATCATCATAAAAGTCTTTTTCAGATTCGAGTAATCGGCAATCGCGCTCAAAATTATCATCAGAAAAGCCTGTATGAGAACGCCGATAACGGTTGCGCCGGAAGTCAGCGATTTTGCCGTGATGGCGCCGAGCGAGCCTAAATCAAAGACCACGCCGTTGTCGCCGACGTGCGCCTGCGCGAGTCGCGTCAGAAAAGGCGCGATTAAGACGCCGATGACCGTCGTATAATAAGCCGAGTTAGCCCAGTCATACATCACCCAGCCGAAAATTTCGCGGCGGTCGTTTTTCGTTTCGTTTGCAACAACAGCATCCATAATTTAATTTTCGCTTTTGCACAGATAAACACGGATTCAAACAGGATGAACAGGATAGACAGGATATATTGGTTTTCAAATCAACATTCGAGTTTTATTCAAAAGTTTTCATCCTGTTCATCCTGTCCATCCTGTAAAATTCCCTTTGTGGTAAAAATCCGATTTAATTTTCGCTCAAAAGACCGATAATCGCGGGCGTAATGTCAGCCAGCGATTTTATTCGCGCGGCGGTTTCGCGGTTTTTTCTGCCCCAGACGACGGTCGGCACGTCGTTCAAAGTATGCTGGCGAACTGACAAATCTTCAATGTTGCCGTGGTCGCTTGTCAAGAGAACGGTCGTTTTTTTTAAATCCGCCTGCGCGACGACTTCGCGGATAAATTCGGCGAGGCGCGGCAAAAGGATGCGCGCTTTTTCAAAATCCCGCTCGTGTCCGATTTTGTCGGTCATAAAATGTTCGTAAAGCACGAAGCGATGATTTGCGGCGAGTTTGACGACAATCGCGGCGGCTTCATCGGGCGAAAAGACGGGCACGTCAAAGCCTCTTTCGCGCAAAGATTCATTGGTGAAATCGTGAAAAACCGCCTGGCGACCGGTTAAATCCGGCAGGCGGCGGAAGGGAATTCCGGCGGCTTCGACGGCGACGGTCGTCGCCGATTTCCAGCGCGGCGCGGCTTCGAAAAACTGCGGCGTGTAGGCGTTGGCGAAAACGTTCGGCTCGATGCCGAGATTTTTCAGTCGGAGAAAAATCGAATTTTCATTGATGATGTCGCGCAGCGCCTGATTCGGAAAGCCCTGTTTATGATAGCCGAGCGCGGCGGGCGCGTTGACGCCGGTTAAAATCGTCGTTTGCCCCGAAGCGCTCTGCGGGCGACCTTCGACGCCGAGCCGCGCGTCGGTCGGAATCATTATTCCGTCGCCGGTGACCGGCGCGCCCGCGTTTTTAAAATGCGCCAGCGGCTCGATATTTTCAATTTGCGCCAGCGGATTTTTTTCGTCTTTTTCGCCGATTCCCAGACCGTCTATAAATAATAAAATGACCCTTGCCGTTTCATTTGCGCGCATAATTTTACAGTCTTAAAACAAAGCCTCGAACTCTTTTTATAGTCTCATTTTATTTGACTGAAAACGAAACGCGAGTTTTAATTTATTTCTCTAATTTAACTAATCGGCAGGGAAGAAACCGCAATTCCGGCAAAAAAAATATATTAAAGCGAATATCTGTTTGCGTTTTGGTCAAATTTCCTTGACATTAAGACAAAAAAAAAGTAAATTTCACTCACTATTCTGTTTATTGAACTTCAGTTTGGTTTGGCGAGTTTTTTCCTAAAGTTTCTCAATCGACTGAAGATCCAATTCGTCTTAAAATTTTGAGGAGGCAAGTTTATTATGTTCTGGACTAAGCATACTAAGTCCGCACGGTCATTTGTATTAAAGATGGCTGTAGTTTCAATGGCAGTCTTCGGTTTTGTCAATCTTGCGAAAGCGCAGGCAATTATGGAAGACTTTGCAGACGTCCCTTCGCTGTTCACGACAGGCGGCTGGGCACAACAAAATCGTAGTCAACCTCTCGGCGCTTCGACCTGGTCACAATGCGGCGGCACAGGAATTCCCCCGGCTCAGGCGGGCGCGGCAACTTCCTGTATTTTAGTCAATTTTAACAGCACGACCGGCACCGGAACAATCAGCAACTGGTTATTCGCGCCTGTCAGAACGATGAATAACGGCGATACGTATTCGTTCTATACGAGAACGCCGAACAACAATTTCCCCGACCGGCTGCAGGTTCGCTTATCGACGAGCGGAGCCAGCACCGATGTCGGCACGACGGCGACCTCGGTCGGCGTTTTCACCACCCTCTTACTGGATATCGACCCGACCTATCTGGGAACTTATCCGACCACCTGGACGCAATTTACCGTGACGGTTTCAGGACTCGCGGGTCCGACGAGCGGTCGCCTGGCTTTCCGTTACTTTGTTGAAAACGGCGGTCCGGACGGCGACAACTCAAACATCATCGGTATCGATACGTTCAAATATACTCCGAACGCTGTTCAACCTCCGACGGACGTGGAAGCGCCGCTTGACTACAACGGCGACAACAAAACCGATTACGTCGTCGTGCGCAACACGGGCGGCGGCTCGGGCGGTCAGGTGACGTGGTTCATCAACAACGGCACGACCAGCACGCAGACTCCGTGGGGCATCTCGACCGACTTCTTCGTCTCCGGCGACTTCGACGGCGATGATAAACACGACATTACCGTTTATCGTCCGACGTCGGCTCCGAACTCGTTCTTCTACGCTCTGCGCAGCTCGAACAGCACGCTTCAAGCGCGCGAGCTCGGCGCGACGGGCGACGACCCGACCGTGGTCGGCGACTATGACGGCGACGACATCGACGATTTTGCGGTTTATCGCGGCGGCGCTTCCGCCGGACAGCCGAGCTTCTGGTATTTCCGCGGCAGCGCGACGGCAAACGGCGGAATCACGTTCGTCCAATACGGACAGAACGGTGACTTCCCGTCACCGGGCGACTACGACGGCGACGGCAAGAATGACTTCTGCGTCCAACGCAACAACGGCAGCGGACAAGGCGTCTTCCTGCTTCAGAAATCCAGCGGCGGCAACGAAGCGGTTCTCTGGGGAACTTCGAGCGATTTGATTCTGCCGGGCGACTATGACGGCGACGGCAAAGACGACTTTGCGGTGGCACGCGGCTCGGGCGGTCAAATCGTCTGGAGCGTTCTCGGACGTAACGCAAACAACATCATCCACTACGGACAGCCGTGGGGCTTGTCGGCAACCGACTTCCCGACGCAGGGCGATTATGACGGCGACGGCAAAATCGACATCGCGGTGTGGAGACCGAATGCGGACGTTCAACAGAACTTCTTCTACGTCAGACGTTCATCGAATGCTACTTTGCTGACTCAGGAATGGGGACAGCAGGGCGACTATCCGGTGGCAAACTACAACAGCCACTAAGATTTAGCTTAGTTGCTTAAAAGTTGAGGCTGAGAAAATTCTTCTCAGCCTCGATTTTTTTTGTAATAAAGCTTAAATTTTTTTGAAATAAAGCGGTCTTAATTCGTGTTCGCGAAGCGTTTGAAAAGTCGTTTCGTCCGTTGCCGAAACGCTCGTTCCGGCTAACAAATCTTTTAATTTTT
>DASVWG010000180.1:0-2032 GCA_036389695.1 Pyrinomonadaceae bacterium | reverse complement strand
GCTTCCGTTAAATTCGCCGCCGCCGCTCCATTTTCCCGAACCGTTTATGGATTGAGCAAGGCTGGAATTAAAATAAGCGTAAGGCGTGATTTTCCCGTCGTTGACGATATTTGTGCCGAGCAAAATCAGAGAGCCGCTGCTCGGATGCGTAATGCTTCCGGTCTCGAGCACCCGCAGATTTCCTTTGACCGTCAGCTTTGTGCCGGAATAAAGTCCGAAGCTGCCTTCGACCGTCAGGCTGCCAATCGTGCCGGACGCGTTTCCGACGCCGTGTTCCCTTTGAATGATGATGTCGTCGCCCGGTTCGGGCGCGGTCTCGTCCGCCCAGGTCGAAGCCTGGTGAAACAGACCGGAACGCGCGGAAATCTTCGTCGCGCCGAAAACGCTTCCGCTCATCAAAATTAAAAAAGTAATCGCTAACAGAATATTTATATAGATTTTCATTTTCTTTCTCCTCGGCTAGATTTTTTACCCTCTGAAAAAAGTCTGAAAATGACTTCTGTCTATTTACGCGACGGCGAATACGAAAAACGCTCATCAATTCCTTCGATTGCAGGAATCGACGGGCGCAAAACCTGTCGGGAACAGTTTGCATTCAGAATTTCGGCTTTTGTGCAAAGACAAAAAAATATCCGCGAATCCGGCAAAGCCTTTTCGATTAGCTTTGCCGGATTCACGGATTAAATTGACGCGAGGCTCGGCTTGTTTCGCGTCCTAATTGTGATAATTACGAATTACGAATTACAAATGAAAGATTACTTCTTCTAATTCGTAATTCCGTAATTCGTAATTGACTACCTGATTTGTGTTTCGTAAGCGGTTTTAAGCCGCAGCTGCTGACCGCGGATAAGCTTGATGTGCCTGCCGCGCTCGACGACGACCGTGCCGACGCCGAACGCCGCGCCGACGCCCGCGCCGACCGCGACGCCGACCGGACCGCCAATCAAACCGCCGACCACCGCGCCGCCGCCGGTCGATGCGCCGACTTTCGCCGCGTCCTTTTTATAATTTCTTTTGCCTTCGACCGTGCCTTCGACATCGACGCGCTTGACGCCGTCGCCTTTCAGCGGCAAAACTTCGGTCAGAATCGCGTTGTAATTGCCCCAGCGATTGTCCGTTAGATTGATGCGGTCAAACGACAATTGCATCTCGGCGCGGCGCTTGATTCTGCCGGGCTTTTGAATTTTGGCGATTCTGCCTTCGACCAGCGCGCCGCTGATTTCCGAAGGCGAAACGACCCGCGCCTGAAATTTGTCGCCGGTTTTGTTTTGCTCGGTGTCGATGCTTTCGACCAGCTCGACAATCAGCTCGGTTTCGACCGGAATAATCACGCTGCGGTCGTCGGTCGGCGCAATTACCGAAACTTCCCGGTTTTGTTCCGTCGTCGTGTCCGCGTCCGTCGGCTGATTGACCGTTTCATCGGTTTCGGTCGTTTCCGACGTCGTATTTATCTGCGCGTTTCCGCGTCGTTTTAACTCGGTCGGCAGGCTCGCGTCAAACGAGCGTTTATCAAAACCGGAGTTGTAGCCGTTTTCAAAGCCTTGCCGGTAGCCGTCGCTGTAATCTTCGAGCGCGCCGTATTCTTTCGAATAAGCGCGGTCGGCTTTAACATATTCGCTGTGACGCTCGAAATTGCGCTTCGCATTTTCAATCACGTCACGATAGCCAGCCATATAACCGTCCGAATAGCCCGTGCGATAACCGCGCTGCAAAGCGACGCGCGTATCTTGTTGTGCTGTGGCTATTTGCTGAATTGGTAAATACGGGAGAGAGATAAAAACGAGGGAAAGACTTATGGCTAAGCTCACAAAAATTCTGGTTAGCTTCATCTGGAATCTCCTTTTCAAAAAAACAAAGAAATGATTTCAACGCTTAGACTTATACACTAAAACTTAAAGAAAAACAAGAGGATTTTTTTAAATTTTAGAATACTGTCTCTTAGTCAGTGATACTGAAAGTATGAGTTGGCGGTTTTGCCAATTTATGCTTTCAAAAACTCTCTGCCAACTCATGCTTTCAGTTGTATTCCTAC
>DASVWG010000179.1:0-7363 GCA_036389695.1 Pyrinomonadaceae bacterium | reverse complement strand
TCCGAATCAACAGACGTGAATTCAATGTATTCGACATACATCCCTTGCGCGTCGCGTTCCAAATTTTCGTCTTAGTAACGAGGAAGCCTTGTATTATTTACCGTAAATCAACGGAAATATACAACATTACACGGAAGAAGTCTGGGAAAACTAATTTCGTGTTTGGAAGAACGAATTCATTCTGAACGGAAACGATACGATTTGTCTGTTACGTATCCGACATAACGCCGAAAATTTTTGTAATCGGCAAAAGCAGGTTAAAATTGAAATTATAAAGAGGCAATTATGACAACACAAAATCCATTAGGTTTGAAAAAAATACATCACGTCGAGTTTTACGTCGGCAATGCCAGGCAAGCCGAGTTTTATTATTAACTTTAATAACAATATTTTATGCACGTCATTACACGAAAGCGTTTGAATGAATTTGCGGAAAGATTTCCCGAAACAAAAAACGCTTTAGCTGAGTGGTATCGCCAAATGAAACAAAACGATTTTTTCTCAATTGCCGAAATAAGAGAAATTTTTCCGAGCGCGGATAAAGTCGGGAAATTAACGATTTTTAATATTGGCGGAAATAAGATTAGGCTAGCGGCGGCGATACATTATAATCGAAAGAAAATATACATTCGCGCCGTTTTGACGCACAAAGAATACGACGAAGGAAAGTGGAAAGAATAATGCAGACAATTGACGTTCAATCCTGGAAAAATATATCCGATACGGTTTTCGTTCCGCATACGGAAGACGAATATAACCGTTTGGTCGAAATGCTCGATGAACTCATTGACGAAGTTGGCGAAGACGAAGCGCATCCGCTGGCTTCTTTAATGGATGTTCTGTCGGCGTTAATTGAAAATTATGAAAACGCGAACGTGCCGGAATTAACTGTTTAAAATAAGGTTTCGGAAAGCGTATAAAAATTGGGAAATGATATTTATAAAGAGGCAATTATGACAACACAAAATCCATTAGGTTTGAAAAAAATACATCACGTCGAGTTTTACGTCGGCAACGCCAAGCAAGCCGAGTTTTATTATCGCAAGGCGTTCGGTTTTTCGCGCGCCGCTTATTCGGGCTTGGAAACGGGCAATCGCGAGACGACTTCGTATGTGATGCGGCAGAACCGCGTCAATTTCGTTTTGACGACGCCGCTCTCGCCCGAACACGCGGCAGCCGAACATATTAAGCTGCACGGCGACGGCGTGCGCGACATCGCTTTTCAGGTCGAAGACGCCGACCACGCGTTTAATGAAGCCGTCGCGCGCGGCGCAAAAGCTTTCATTGAACCGCACGACTGGACGGACGACTTCGGCTCGGTGCGCCGCGCCGCGATTCATACTTACGGCGACACGATTCATTCGTTTATTTCCTACAATTCGGCAAACAACGGGCACAATTACAACGGCGCGTTTCTGCCCGGATTTGTCGCGCAGGAAGTGGCGGGCGAATCGACGGGAATCGTTCTGGTCGACCACATCGTCGGCAATGTCGAGCTTGGAAAAATGAACGAGTGGTGCGATTTTTACCGCGACGTGATGGGCTTTCATCGCTACATCACGTTTGACGATAAAGATATTTCGACCGAATATTCGGCGCTGATGTCAATCGTGATGTCGGACGGCGGGCACAACATCAAATTTCCGATAAACGAGCCGGCGGAAAGCAAAAAAGGCAAAAGCCAGATTCAGGAATACATCGATTTTTACCGCTCGGCGGGCGCGCAGCACATCGCGCTGTTGTGCAAAGACATCATTCAATCGGTCGAAACGTTAAAGGAAAACGGCGTCGAATTTTTGACCGTTCCCGATTCGTATTACGAAGAATTGCCGAATCGCGTCACTTGCTTTGACGAAAATATCGAGGATTTGAAACGTCTGGGAATTCTCGTCGACAGCGACGACGAAGGTTATCTGCTGCAAATTTTCACGAAACCGGTCGAAGACCGCCCGACGGTTTTCTACGAAATTTTGCAGAGAAAAGGCTGCAAAGGCTTCGGCAAAGGCAATTTCAAGGCGCTGTTTGTTTCGATTGAAGAAGAGCAGCGCCGCAGAGGAAATTTGTAATTATGGAAAAGCCAATCAATAAATATTGCCCGCGTTCGGGCAAGCCGGTTGTCGATGATTCGCTATCGAATTACAGAGGTTTTGTCGTCGGTTTTTGCAATCAGCATTGCCGCGACGATTTTCAGGCAAACGTTTCGGAGCGCCCGAAAGATACGATTTATTTCGACGCCGTCATCAAGGAATTCGAGCTTGAACGCCTTGCCGGAAATTCATAAATTATGACGGGCGAGGAAGTTTCGATAACTTTTCACAAAGGCGGCGCGAAAAAACAGGACACGGTCGTTATCGAATCGGCGCGGCAAAAACACGTTTTCAAAGCGTGGCGGCAGGCGATAATTCCGCACGAGATGGTTCACTACGCGGTCGAAAAAGTTTTTGACGATTTGCGCGGCTTCATACGTTTTATTGGCGACGGCGTGAAAGATGCCGACGTGATGGAAAAAGGCGGCGTTCCGGCTTTGTATTCCGAAGCTTTGACGAACGCTTTCCAGCAGGAGCTTTTCGGCATTTTGCCGCCCGACAACGCGAGCTTTCTCGATTATTTCAACCAAGTCTCGCGCCGCGAAACGAAGTTTTCCAAACGCGCAGATTTTTTTGCATACGAGCCGGACAAAGCTAAAATCGAACAGGCGCGCCGGCTTTTGCGTGAGCTATCGGAAAACTGGAACAATCTGCCCGAAGGCGAGCAGATAAAATTTAGTTTATCTTTGTGAAATCGTGAATAGTGAATCGTAAATCGTAAATCGTAAATCGTGAATAGTAAATCGTAAATCGTAAACAGTGAATCGGAGTTAAATTATTATTAAGATTGAGTTTATTTAACCTGACGAACAGCAAAAAACTATTTACGATTCACGATTTAAAAGGAAAATCCGAAATGACATCTCCTTTAGCGAGCGAAGAAAAATTGAAATATCAGAGCGGCTTCGGCAATGAGTTTGCGACCGAAGCGGTTGCGGGCGCTCTGCCCGTCGGGCAAAATTCGCCGCAGAAAGCGCCTTTGGGTTTATATGCCGAGCAGTTTTCCGGCACGGCTTTCACCGCGCCGCGTCTTTTAAACAAAAGAACCTGGACGTATCGCATTCGCCCGTCGGTTTTGCACAAACCGTTTCGCCAAATCGAAAATAAATTGCTGAAATCGACGCCGTTTGACGAAGTCGTGACGACGCCGAATCAGCTTCGCTGGAATCCGCTGCCGCTGCCCGAAGCGGAAACCGATTTCGTCGGCGGCTTGACGACGATTGCCGGAAACGGCGATTTGTTTTCGCAAACCGGAATGGCGGTTCACATTTATCGCGCCAACAAGTCGATGCGCGAGCGATATTTTTATAACGCCGACGGCGAGATGCTCGTTGTGCCGGAAAAGGGAAGAATCGGAATTTTAACCGAGCTTGGCGCTTTGCGCGTCGGCGCGGGCGAAATCGCCGTCATTCCGCGAGGGCTTAAATTCAGCGTCGCGCTCGGCGACCGCGAAGCGCGCGGCTACATCTGCGAAAATTACGGCGCGCAGTTTCGTTTGCCCGATCTAGGTCCCATTGGCGCGAACGGCTTGGCGAATCCGCGCGATTTCGAAACGCCCGTCGCGTGGTTTGAAGACGTTGACGCGCCGTGCGAAATCGTCGCCAAATTCGGCGGTAACCTGTGGGCTTGCGAAACCGACCATTCGCCTCTTGACGTCGTCGCGTGGCACGGAAACTACGCGCCTTACAAATACGATTTGCGAAAATTCAACACCATCGGCTCAATCAGCTTCGACCATCCTGACCCTTCGATTTTTACGGTTTTAACTTCGCCTTCCGGCGAAGCGGGCACGGCAAACTGCGATTTCGTCATCTTTCCAGACCGCTGGCTCGTCGCCGAAAACACGTTTCGCCCGCCGTGGTACCACCGCAACGTGATGAGCGAATATATGGGCTTGGTCTACGGTCAATACGACGCCAAAGAAGAAGGCTTCGTTCCGGGCGGCGGCTCGCTGCACAACCAGATGAGCGCGCACGGACCTGACCTCGACGCCTTTGAAAAAGCCTCAAACGCCGATTTGCAGCCGCAGAAATTGTCGGGCACGATGGCGTTTATGTTCGAATCGCGCTACATCATTCGCCCGACGCGCTTCGCGATGGAAACCGACGCTTTGCAGGCGGAATATTTTGAAGTCTGGCAAAAACTGAAAAAGAATTTTAAGATGTAGTAGCTATGTTGCCGCAGGAAAAGCTCAAATATACTTTGGACGATTACATCGAACTCGAAAAATCGACAAACGAAAAATTCGAGTATTGGGACGGAAATGTTTTCACATTAGCCGGAGTCAGCGACGCGCACGCGCAGATTCAAATAAATCTATCAACTGCATTAACTATAGAATTTCGCAGTAAAAGAAAAAGATGTCGCGTTCTTCCTTCTGATATGCGCGTCAAAGTTCCCAGTTATATGCCGTATCGCTATCCGGATTTATCAGCTTTGTGCTGCGAGGCGAAGTTTGAAAAATTCAAAGGTCTTGACGTTTTGATTAATCCGCAGTTAATCGTCGAGGTTCTCTCGGATTCGACCGAAGCTTTTGACCGCGGCGACAAGTTTACTTATTACAAATCAATCGAGAGTTTTATCGAATATCTGCTCATCGCTCAGCATCGCCCGCACGTCACGCAGTACGTCAAACAGGCTGATAATTCCTGGTCTTATAAAGAAGTCAACGAGCTTTCGGAAAAAATTTACGTTGCCTCGCTCGATTGCGAATTGCGCCTCGACGAGCTTTATCAGGATGTTGTTTTTCCCTCCGACGTCTTACCATTTCAAAGGGGAGAATTTGCCGAATAAATGAACGAGAACATCCAAGAATCCGTCCGCGCTTTGCTCGCCGGAATTGTCGATTACGCGGGACTTTTTCCGCCTTCCGCGCTTTCGATGCCGGAAGCCGTTATCAATTACGCGACTTACAAAAACAGTAATTATAACTGGATGCTCGGACGCTTCGTCGTGCCGGTCGGTCGGCTCGACGAATTTACCGAAAGCGCGCGGGATTTTTTTACGCGCGGCGGGCAGGACGCCTGGAAACTGAGCGTTCTGGCAAGCGAAGATATTTACGAAACCGTCCGCCGCGTCGAAGATTTTAACGCCGCGCACGCGCCTTATGCCGAATGCGACACGCTGGAGATAAAAGCTGACTCCGCTTCGATAATCGAAAGCTATGCCTCGATTGTGCCGCCGCAGTTTACCAATTATTTTGAGATTCCGGCGGGCAGAGATTTTGGCGAAATGATTGTCAAGCTGGCAGTTACAAAGCAGCGCGCGAAGCTTCGCACCGGCGGCACGACGCCGGAAGCCTTTCCGCGCCCTGACGAAATCACGCGTTTTATACGAACCTGCGCGGCGGCAAACGTGCCGTTTAAAGCCACCGCCGGACTGCACCATCCGGTGCGCTGTCAAAAATCGCTGACTTACGAAAAAGACGCGCCCGTCGGGATGATGTACGGTTTTCTGAACGTATTTCTGGCGGCGGCATTTGCGCGTCTGGGCTTCAAACCGGCTTTGCTCAACGAACTCTTGGAAGACGAATGGACGGAAAGCTTTATTTTCGACGCCAACGGCGTCTGGTGGCGACAGGAGCATTTTCTGAGCACCGCGCAGCTCAGCCTTCTGCGCGAGCGCGCCGCGATTAGCTTCGGCTCGTGCTCGTTTGAAGAACCGATTGCCGATTTGCAGGATTTGGAGATTTTATAAACAGGAATGTAGGGGCACGCCCGTGTGCCTGCCCAAAGCGCTTGCCAAAGCGCTAATCAATTCGGAATAAATTCAATGTTGAATTTATTTTAAACATTTATTCGCTACGCTCATTGGGCAGGCACACGGGCGTGCCCCTACAAATTTTTCGACGATTGTAATTTTCTTATGACATTTGAGATAAACGAGACGCACGACGCGAATTTAAAAAGCTGGATTGAATCAGCCAACGCGCCCGACACGGATTTTCCGATTCAGAATTTGCCTTTTTGTATGTTTAGACAATTAGGAGAAAAGGATGAAGGAGAAATTATAGGAGTTGTGATTGGCGATTATATTTTGAACGTTGAAGAAATCGCCAAAGTCGACCCGTTAAATTCATCGCTTCGCCTTGAATGGGGCGATGTAAAGATTTCTTATTTTCTCACTGACCTGCATTTATTGATTAATTCTACCGGAATTGAGGAGCGCGGAAAGATACGCCGATTTCTGGTTTCTTTATTTAGAGAAGACGCGGAACCAGATATTCGTCAGATAGTTTCCAGATATTTGATACCAATTTCCGAAACCAGTTTATCAGTTCCTTTTGAAATCGGCGATTACACCGATTTTTACTGCTCAATCTTTCACGCCACGAACGTCGGCTCGATGTTTCGCCCCGATAATCCGCTGCTGCCGAATTACAAATACGTGCCAATCGGCTATCACGGGCGCGCGTCTTCGATTGTCGTTTCGGGAACGGAAATAAAACGCCCGAAAGGTCAAAACCGAAGCGATGCGGAACAGCCGCCGGTTTTTATTCCGTGCAAAAATCTCGATTATGAAATGGAAGTCGGCTTTTTCGTCGGGCAGGGAAATAATCTGGGCGAGCCGATTTCTATCGAAGATGCGGAGAAACACATTTTCGGTTTGTGTCTGGTCAACGATTGGTCGGCGCGCGACATACAGGCTTGGGAATATCAGCCTTTAGGTCCGTTTTTAGCCAAAAATTTCGCGACCAGCGTTTCGCCGTTCGTCGTCACGATGGAAGCGCTCGCGCCGTTTCGCACGAAAGCTTTTGAGCGTCCCGACGGCGACCCGCCGCCGCTCGATTATTTATCTTCCGCCGCGAACGAGCAATCGGGCGGGTTTGACGTGAATCTGGAAGTTTATATCCAAACGCCGAAAATGCGCGAGGAATCGGTCGAGCCTTTCCTGCTTTCGCGCTCGAACATGAAAGATTTGTATTGGACAATCGGGCAGATGCTGACGCATCACGCCTCAAACGGCTGCAACCTGCAAACCGGCGATTTGATGGCGACGGGAACCGTTTCGGGCAAATCAAAAGACGAGCGCGGCTGCCTGCTGGAACTCACGTGGCGCGGCACGGAACCGATTGAGCTGCCGAACGGCGAGCAGCGCCGCTTTCTCGAAGACGGCGACGAAATCATTATGAAAGGCTTCTGCGAGCGCGAAGGCTTTCGCCGCATCGGCTTCGGCGAATGTCGCGGCGTGATTCTTCCCGCCGATTAATTTTTGGTTTATAATTAAGATTATGGTCACAGCGGTTGAAAACGGCTATATCATTCGAAATGAAAAAA
>DASVWG010000178.1:0-2814 GCA_036389695.1 Pyrinomonadaceae bacterium | reverse complement strand
GTTTGCGGCGGCGTCGCCGGTTGTTTTTGCGCCGCGGGCGTCGGCATTACGTAAGCCTGCATTTCGGCGGCGACTTCCGGCGGGCGCGTCGTCTGCAAAATTTCGAGCGCCATTTCCGCGTCGCGGTCGGCAAGCGCGCGCAAAACCATCTGCCGCAGGCTGAAAATTTCCATCTGCCGCGCGCCGATTATCCGGCTGTTTTCGATTCCGGGCGACGACGAATCGAATTTTTCCGGTTTCATATTGATGATTTGAACGATTTCGCCCGCCGCGCCGCGGAAAAGAATGCGCGCGCGTTTTTCGTCGCGCGTCCAGAACAAATCGCCCGCCATCGCGTAAATCAGAGCGCGGTTTTCCGGCAGCTTCAAGGCAGCGGTTTCGCTGACGGCTTGCTCCAAAAGCTCAATCGCGTTTTTCTCAAGCTCAGCCGCCGCTTTTTCTTTTTCCGGGTCTGATTTTGTTGCGGGAAGCTGGGCGAAAACCGAACCGCAGACGATTGAAAAAATAACCAGCAGCGAAATCAAGCGCGAAATCAACATCGAAAATCTCCTTTATAAAGCGTAAAAATAAATTCCGGGCAAAGAAATTTCAGGGAATAAAATCTTAGCATAAGATAATATTAATCAAGAGCATTAAACGGATTGAAACCGTTTGCCGGCGGGAAGCGAATAAAAAAGTATGGTTATCAAAAAGCCCGACGAAATAAAATCCGGCGAGATTACGGACGAAAAAACTTATCTCAACCGGCGCAGCTTTATGCGCGCCGGACTGCTTGCGGGCACGACGCTGGCGACCGCCGGGCTTTATCGCTTTTTCAATCAACCGCCGCCGCCGGAAGTTAAAACCGAGATTATCGAAAGCGTCGCGAAATCCGATTTCAGCGCGACGGATAAACTCAATTCTTTCGCGGACATTACCAACTACAACAATTTTTACGAATTTTCGACGAGCAAAACCGAGGTCGCGCGCGCGGCGGAAAATTTCGTCACGCGTCCCTGGACGATTGAAGTCGGCGGAATGGTGCAAAAGCCGAAAACCTTTGACATCGAAGACCTTTTGAGTTTTGAGCAGGAAGAAAGAATCTATCGCTTTCGCTGCGTCGAAGGCTGGTCGATGGTCATCCCGTGGGTCGGCTTTCCCTTGAAAAAAATTCTCGATGCCGTCGAGCCGCTCGGAAGCGCCCGATACGTTGCTTTCCAGACGCTTTACGATGCAAAACAGATGCAGTCTGCCTACCGCGCCGGAATCAAGCTTCCATACGTCGAAGGCTTGCGGCTGGACGAAGCTCTGCATCCTTTAACCATTCTGGCGACAGGGCTTTACGGCAAACAGATGCCGAATCAAAACGGCGCTCCGATTCGCCTGGTCGTGCCCTGGAAATACGGCTTCAAGAGCATCAAATCAATCGTGCGCATAAATTTAACCGACACCGAGCCGCCGACCACGTGGAACATCGCCGCGCCGGACGAATACGGTTTTTATTCCAACGTCAACCCGAAAGTCGCGCACCCGCGCTGGTCGCAGGCGACCGAACGCCGCATCGGCGAATACGGTCAGCGCGAAACTCTGCTTTTTAACGGCTACGCCGAACAGGTGGCGAGCCTTTACGAAGGAATGGATTTGAAGAAATTTTTCTAGCCGGAGCGTATGTTAGAATGATTTTGAGGTGAAAAATTATGTCGCAAACAGTTGAAGCCATTATTGATACGCAAGGGCGTGTGCATCTTCTGGAAACAATCAAGCTCGGTAAGAAACATAAAGCTTTAGTGACGATTTTAGACGAAGAGGAAAATCAGACTGACGGAAAATCAATTGTTGGCTCAATCGAGATTTTAGACGAGGATTTAGAAAGCGGAAGCCGGAAAATTTCGGAGATGTTTAATGATTCCTTGAAAAAATCGGCGGACGATTTGAAGGATTGATATGTTTGTCACCGATACTCATCCGCTTATCTGGTATTCGACCGGTAAATACTCGCAGCTTTCCCGCAAAGCTTTAAGCGCATTTCAAAAGGCTGAAATCGGCGAAAGTTTAATTTACGTTCCTGCCGTAACATTTTGGGAAATCGCCTTGCTGGAAAATCTCGGAAAGATAAAATTGGGCAAAAGATTTGATTTTTGGGCGACCGATTTACTGTCGGGAAACGGTTTTGAAATTGTTCCGCTTGAGCCTTGGATTATTTCAAAATCCGTTGGTTACAGCTTCAATGATGATTCGTTTGATAAGGTTATTGTCGCGAGCGCAGTTGAACTGGACGTTCCTTTAATTACGAAAGACGCAGCGATTTCTGAGGCAAATTTAGTTGAGATTTATTGGTAAGAAAAATGCAGGACGTCAAATTCAACAAAATTCTAATTTTTATCAACAGCCTCGTGCCGCTTGCTTTGCTGGTTTGGGACGCATCGGGCGGCAGGCTCGGCGCGAATCCGGTGGAGTTTTTTTTGCGGACGACCGGCGTTTTGACTTTGACTTTTTTGTTGATAACTTTAGCGGTGACGCCGCTCAGGAAAATGTTCGGCTGGAATAATCTGATAAAATTTCGCCGGATGCTCGGGCTTTACGCCTTTTTTTACGGCTTTCTGCATTTGATTACCTACAGCGTTTTTGACAAGAATTTTAACTTGGCGGCGATTGCCGGCGACGTCTGGCAGCGTCCGTTTATCGCCGTCGGAATGCTGGCGTTTTTTTTGCTGATTCCGCTTGCCGCCACTTCGACGAACGGAATGATAAAACGGCTCGGCGGAAAAAATTGGGCGCGGCTGCATAAACTGTCTTATCCGATTGCGATTTTAGGCGTGATTCACTTTTGGATGA
>DASVWG010000177.1:0-1844 GCA_036389695.1 Pyrinomonadaceae bacterium | reverse complement strand
TATAATTTGAGCGTTTAATTTAATTATGCTCAAAAAAACATCGGTAAGACTACTTTGGTTTTTCGGGATTTTGTTTTTAATTTGCTTCGTAGTTTCCGGAATTCATTTTGCTATTGACCCATCTGACCTGATGGAATCGGAAGCGGTAATAAATGCGTGGCGGGAACAGCAGGATTATTATTTCAAGCTGACATTCATATCGGCTTGTTTCGCTTCATTATTCGGCGCAATTTCTTTTTATTTGGATTTTACCGGTAAAGGCGTAGATGATAAAAACTCTTTATTTTGATTGTTTTGCGGGCGCGAGCGGCAATATGATTCTCGGCGCGCTTCTTGCGCTCGGCGTCGGCGAAAGGGAATTAGTCGAGCAAATCAAATTGTTGGACGTTTCCGATTTCAGCGTCGAAATCAAAACCGTTGACCGCTCGGGAATTTCCGCCACGCACGCCGAAGTAAAAGTTCCGCGCGAACACGCGCACCGGCATCTGCACACCATCGAAAAAATTATCGACGATTCGCGCTTGAGTGCGGGCGTCAAAAAACGCGCGATTCAGATTTTCACGCGGCTTGCCGAAGCCGAAGCGAAAATTCACGGCATCGACGTGCAGAAAGTGCATTTTCACGAAGTCGGCGCGATGGACGCGATTATCGACGTGGTCGGCGCGTGCGTCGGTTTTGAAATGCTCGGAATCGAAAAATTTGTCTGCTCGAAAATCCACGTCGGCAGCGGTTTCGCGCAGATGGCGCACGGGAAATTCCCGATTCCGCCGCCCGCCGTCGCCGAGCTTTTGAAAAACGCTCTCGTTTATTCGACCGAAATCGAAGGCGAATTAATCACGCCGACCGGCGCGGCGATTATCGCGACCGTCTGCGAAGAATTCGGGCAAATTCCCGAAATGCGCGTGGAAAAAACTGCTTACGGCGCGGGCACGCGGGAATATAAGGGTTTTCCGAACGCGCTGCGATTAATTTTGGGAGAAGTCGAGAGTCGAGAGTCGAGAGTCGAGAGTCAAAAGACAAAGACCGAAGACCGAAGACTGAAAACCGATAATTTGATTTTGCTGGAAACCAATATTGACGATTTATCGCCGCAAATTCTGGGTTTTGTGATGGAGCGGGCTTTTGAAAACGGCGCGGCGGATTGCTGGTTTACGCCGATTCAGATGAAGAAAAATCGTCCCGCGACGATGCTTTCGATTCTTTGCGAAAAAGATAAAAAAGAAGTTTTAGTGGAGATGCTTTTTCGCGAAACTTCGACTATCGGCTTGCGCGTCCGCGAAACGGAAAGAATCTGCCTGCCGCGACGAATTGAAAAAATTGAAACGAAGTTTGGCGCGGTTGATGTGAAAATTGCCGGATTCGACGGCGAAATCGTTAACGCGAAGCCGGAATTCGAGCAGTTAAAAGCGATTGCCGAGCGCGAAAATCTGCCTTTGCGCGAAGTCGAAGCGGAAGTTTTGAAGAATTTGAAAAATGATTAAGCCGCGAGTAAAAATCTGCTGTATTTCTTCGGTAGAAGAAGCAAGTTTAGCGATAAAATACGGCGCTGCGGCGCTCGGCTTGGTGTCGGAGATGCCTTCCGGTCCCGGCGTCATCGCGCTCGAAACAATCGCGGAAATCGCCGCCACAGTTCCGCCGCCGATTGGCACGTTTTTGCTGACCTGCAAGCAGACGGTTGACGAAATCGCGGCGCAGCACGCGGTTTGCCGGACGAACACGATTCAGATTTGCGACGATTTTATTGATTCTTACGACGATTTACGAAAGGCTCTGCCATCGGTCAAGCTCGTTCAAGTTATTCATGTCAGCGGCGAAGAATCTTTGCGCGAAGCCGTCGAAATTTC
>DASVWG010000176.1:0-12953 GCA_036389695.1 Pyrinomonadaceae bacterium | reverse complement strand
GAAAAATTCAAAACTTTGCTTTTTGATTTTTTATCCTGTCTATCCTGTCCATCCTGTTTGAATTTACGTTTATCCTTGTTCATCTTAATTTCGCATTGACATCTAATCGCAAAATCAGCACAATCCAACCGTCAATCTGCGGTTGCGAAATATGTCTTTCAAACCTGCTTTAAAATTTTTGCCGCGAAATTTTTTCAACCTGCTCGGCGTGCTCGGGCTGTTTCTGGTTGTCGCGGGCTGCGTGCTGCAATCGAATAAAAACGAAATCCAGAATAAACCGCTCGCGCCGCAAGTCAATACGACGCAGCCGCCGCTGGCGACGAGCGCCGCCGAAAAAAAATATAAGCAGGAAGACGCGGGCGATTTTATCGTCGAGCATCAGGGCGTGAAAAACTCGCGCTACGCCGAGCTTGACCGCAAGGTCAAAGAGGAAAAACTGCTGGAAAAAGCGGCTGACACGCTGAATCATTCTTTGATTTTGCCGTATGACATCGCTCTGCGGACGAAAGACTGCGGCGAGGTCAACGCGATTTACGATTCCGCCGACCGCTCGATAACGATTTGTTACGAGCTGATGGAACATTTTTATAAACTTTTTCGCAGCGAAGGCAGCGGCGAGCGCGATGCGGACGAAAAAATGTTTGACGCCGTGCGCTTCGCTTTTCTGCACGAGCTCGGACACGCTTTGATTGACGCTTATAAACTGCCGATTACCGGCAGCGAGGAAGACGCCGCCGACCGCTGCTCGACCTACATTTGTCTGGAAGAAATGGGCGAAGACGGAATTCGCGCCGTGCTGGCTGCCGCCGACGCTTTTCACATTGAATCCAAACAAAAAAATCCGGCGGAAACGGATTTTTCTGACGAGCACCTTTTGCAGGAACAGCGTTTTTATAATACTTTATGTATGATTTACGGTTCGAACACGACGAAATATAATTATTTCGTCAGCCAGAAGTATCTGCCCGAATCGCGCGCCGCCCGCTGTCCGAACGAATACGAGCGAATGGCGCAAAGCTGGAGCGAACTGCTGCAAAAATGGCGCAGGGATTGAGCAAAAAGCATCGGCAGTAAACGTCTCGAAAAAAGGTATAGTTTCAAAACAAGTTCATCAAGATAATTAAAAAAAGGAAAGAAATATGAAAAATTTTGTGGGCAAAATCTTTGTCGGCAGAAGCGCTAAATACAACGTTCTGCTCGTTTTATGTTTATTTGCTTTCGTCGGTCTGGGTTGTTTCGGCAGCGGCAAAAGCAAGGACGCGAAACCGATTCCGGCGGCATTCTTAGGCGAATGGCAGGGTCAGGACGGCTCGACGCTTGCGATTCGCGCCGACGGCACCGGCGATTATCATTCGGGCGGCAAAAAAGTTGACGGCGGCACGGCTGAAGTCAACGAAGCCGATAAAACCATCAGCATTACGTTCTTCGGCATCGGCGAAACCTTAAAAATCGATTCGCCGCCGCAGGGCGATACGATGAAGCTGAACGGCATCACCTACAAGCGCAAAGGCGGTTTTAACGTCGCCGATACGAATACTTCGTCGGATAATAAATCCGAGAACTCGAACAAGAAAGAAAAGACGAGTTCGACGACCAAATCCAACGCCGCGAAATACGAAGTGCCGGGCGACGAGGAAATGCAGGAAATGACGCGCGAGGCGCTGTTGGATTTCAACGAAGCCGTACAGGGCGGCGATTTTACCGATTTCCATTCAAAAATCTCGAAAGTGTGGCAGAAACAAACCACGCCCGAAAGATTTAATCAGGTTTTCAGCGAATTTATCTCGAAGAAAGTGGACATTGGCGGTGTCAGCAACCGCGACGCGGAATATTCGCCCGACCCGGCGGTCGAAATGGACAAAGGCGCGAAAAAACTAATTGCCAAAGGCTGTTACGATGTCAGCCCGCGTCCCGTGAAATTCACGCTGAAATGGATTCCCGAGGCGAAAGAGTGGAAGCTTTTCGGCATCGAGGTCGATACGACCGAAAGCAGCTGCTAAAACGGAAATTTTAAATCGAGCTTTACCAGGGCAGTTCGGAAAACGGGCTGCCTTTGCTTTTTGCGCGTCGAAAAGATAAACTCGTCCCGATTTTTTGTGATTCAATTTATTCGAATACGAGGTTTGTGAGATATGCGAATTTCGGGAAAAATATTACTTGTTTGCTGCGCGCTGACCGCAGCAGCAGGGCTTTCTTCGAGTGTCGAAGCAATTAATAAAAACGCCGTTATTACATCCTTCCAGACCGGTAAGATTGCAAAAACCGGACGCGTAAGCCGTAAGCCGAAGCCGAAACCGAAGCCGCCAAAGTCAGCGTCGGGAGCGAAAGCCGACGCGTCGAAATACCAGGTGCCGGGCACGAAGGAAATGCGGGAAATGACGCGCACGGCGCTGATGGACTTTAATGCCGCCGTCGAAATGGGCGACTTTACCGACTTCTATTCGAAAATCTCGAAAATCTGGCAAAAACAAGTCACGCCCGAAAGATTTAACGAGGTTTTCGGCGAATTTATCGAGAAGAAAGTAGACATCAGCGAAATAGGCTCAAACAACCCCATTTATACGCCCAGACCGGCGGTCAGGCGAGACAAAGGCGCGAAAAAGCTGATTGCCGAAGGCTGCTACGACGTCAACCCGCGCCCGGTAAAATTCGTTTTGAAATGGCTGCCTGAAGGGAAAGAGTGGAAGCTTTTCGGCATTGAGGTCGATACGACTGTCGCCAGCTGCTGAATTGTAAATTTTAAATCGAGCTTGCAAAGGCAGTTCGGAAACGGGCTGCCTTTGCTTTTTGCCCACCGGACAAGATAAACTTTTTTGAAGATTTCTACAATTCAATTTATTCAAACAAACAGGTTATGAAAATTCACGAATATCAAGGCAAGGAATTATTAAAAAATTACGGCGTCGCAGTTCCGCGCGGCATCGTCGCCCGCACGCCGGAAGAAGCCGAAGCGGCGGCGCGCGAGCTCGGAACCGACGTGACGGTCGTCAAAGCGCAGATTCACGCGGGCGGGCGCGGCAAAGGCGGCGGCGTGAAAATCGCCAAATCGACGGAAGAAGCCCGAAAGCTCGCCGACGAGATACTCGGAATGATGCTGGTGACCCATCAAACCGGACCGGAAGGACGCGAGGTCAAAACGCTTCTGATTGAAGAAGGTCTGCCGATTGACCGCGAATTTTATCTCGGGCTGACGCTCGACCGCGTGACGGGCAGAAATACGTTTATGGCTTCGTCGGCGGGCGGAATGGACATCGAAAAGGTCGCCGAAGAAACGCCGGAGCTGATTTTAAAGGAAACGATTGACCCGGCTGTCGGGCTTCGCCCGTTTCAGGCGCGAAAACTGGCATTCGGTTTAGGATTGCCGAACGAATTAATTAATCAGGCGGCGCAGTTTATGATAAAGCTTTATGAAGCGTATGAAAAAATGGACGCGTCCCTGCTGGAAATCAACCCGTTTCTGCTGACGAAAGACAATCGCCTTATCGCGCTGGACGCGAAAGTTAATTTCGATGACAATGCGATGTACCGTCACAAAGATTACGCCGCGCTGCGCGATTTGGACGAGGAAGAACCGCTCGAAATCGAAGCCTCGAAATTCGATTTAAACTACATCAAGCTCGACGGCAACATTGGCTGTATGGTCAACGGCGCGGGACTGGCGATGGCGACGATGGACATCATCAAGCACGCGGGCGGCGAGCCGGCAAACTTTCTCGACGTCGGCGGCGGCGCTTCGCAGGAACGCGTCGAAAACGCCTTTCGCATACTGCTCGCCGACGAAAACGTGAAAGCCGTTTTGATTAATATTTTCGGCGGCATCGTGCGCTGCGATATGGTCGCCAACGGCGTCGTCGCGGCGGCGAAAAACTTGGGCGTTTCGATTCCGATTGTCGCGCGGCTCGAAGGCACAAATGTCGAAGAAGGCAAACGCGTGCTGAACGAATCCGGCATGGGCATCATCTCGGCGGACGGAATGCGCGACGCGGCGGAAAAAGTCGTCGCGGCGGCGAAAGCCAACAGCTAGAGCTTTATGGAACAGGCAGAAACGCGAGTGTGAACGAGCGTGTCAAAGCTTAAGTATCGAATTACTCAAATTGAACACGCTCCATCACTGTCGCGTTTCTGCCATTATCTTCAAGCGGGCGAAAAGTATTTTGACGATGCTTTTTGCCTTTCTTTTTAACAAAGACTTTGCAACTTTTTACCGAAACTTTTTAAACTTTTTCGGGTTCTCACTCGTTTAATAAAGCGACTTTACAAACTGGCGGAAGTTTTTATGGAAAGCGGCGCAAAACTCGGACGTTACGAAATTCGCAAAAAAATCGGCGCGGGCGGAATGGGCGAAGTCTTTCTGGCTCACGATTTAGAGCTTGACCGTCCGGCGGCGCTGAAAGTTTTGCCCGCCGAGTTTTGCTGTAATCTGGAACGCGTCCAGCGTTTCAAACAGGAAGCGCGCGCCGCGTCCGCGCTGAATCACCCGAACATTATCACCATTTACGAAATCGCCGAAGACGACGAGCTGCTTTTTATCGCGACCGAATATATCGACGGCGAAACGCTCCGGCAGAAGCTCGAAAAAAATGATTTGACGGTTTTCGACGCGGTGACGATTGCCGAGCAGGTCGCTTCGGCGCTCGCCGTCGCGCACGAAGCGCATATCAAGCACCGCGACATCAAACCGGAAAATATAATGATTCGGCGCGACGGTTACGTGAAGATTCTCGATTTCGGGCTGGCGAAATTGTCCGCTAATCCGACGACCGGCGCGGAAGACCAAACCTTGCAGATGGTGACGACGCAAGCCGGAATGGTGATGGGCAGCGTCAGCTATATGTCGCCGGAACAGGCGCGCGGCAAAGAAGTTGACGAGCGAACCGATATCTGGAGTCTGGGCGTCGTGCTTTACGAAATGGTCACGGGCAGAAATCCGTTTGCGGGCGAAACGGTCAGCGATTCGCTCGCCGCGCTGATTCACGTCGAGCCGGAGCCGCTCGACGCTTTCGTCGAAGACGTGCCCGAAGAATTGCAGTGGATTGTCCGCAAAACCTTGCGGAAAAAAGCCGACGACCGTTATCAGAACATTAAGGATTTGGCGCTGGATTTAAAAGATTTGCGCTACAAATTCGAACACGGCGACGCGGAAAACCGGACGCGGAAATTTACCGCTTACAACGTCAAAACGGCGGCTTTCGGGCGCATCAGCACGGGCGAAAACAAAACGCTGATTCACGACACGACGTCGGCGGAAAACCTGCGCGCCAGAAAAAAAACGGAAGCCAATCAGATGCCGGTTTATTCGTCGGCGCGCCCGCGCGCGAGCTGGCGTTTTCTGCCGTTGATAATTTTGGGATTGGCGGCGGCGCTGGCTTTCGGCGCGTGGTATTACCAGCCGTTTGCGCCGAAAGACATTGCGACCAGGTTCGACAGCGTGCAGATTTCGCGACTGACGGAAAACGGTAAATCCAGCGTGCCGGCAATCGCGCCGGACGGAAAATACGTCGCTTACGTCAATAACGAAAACAATATGCGCAGTCTCGTCGTCCGCCAGATTGCGACCGGCAGCAACGTGCAGATTGTGCCGCCGACGAATCTCGGTTTTCAGCAGCCGACTTTTTCGCCCGACGGCGATTATATTTACTACACGCTGAACGATAAAGGCGTCGGCACGCTTTATCAAATTCCGACGCTCGGCGGCGCGTCGAAAAAAATCATCGTCGATGTCGATTCGAAAGTCAGCATTTCGCCCGACGGGAAACGTCTCGCCTTCGTTCGCCACGACGTCGAGAAAGGAAGCAGCGCGGTTTATCTCGCTAACGCGGACGGCTCGAATCCGGAAGTTTTGATTGATACGCCGACGAGCGGCGAGACGCGTTTTTCCGAAGTCGCGTGGTCGCCGGGCGGCGAAGAAATGGTGGTCGGCTCGATTACCAAAATGTTCGGCGACGATTCGTTTGAAGGAAAAATCCTGCTCGTTTCGCTCAAGGACAAAAGCTTTCGCCAGTTCGGCGAGCGAACGTGGATGAATCTCGGCTCTTTTTCGTGGCTGAAAGACAAATCAGGCTTTTATTTTCTGGCGAAAGCGAATTTGCAGGACCAGAAGCAAATCTGGTTTTTCTCCTTTCCCGAACAGCAGGCGAGACAAATCACCAGCGATTCGAGCGGTTATTCGGTGATGAGTCTTTCGGCTGACGGCGCGACGATTGCGGCTTCGAAAGTCGATATTATTTCCAGCCTCTGGACGTTTAACCCGCAGAACAAGGAAATGACGCAGGTCGTTTCGGAAAATCGTATGCTGCAGGGCGTCGGCGGTTTGACGCACTTGCCGGACGGGCGAATTTTGTTTGCCAAAACCGAAGGCACGCGCACCAATCTCTGGACGATGGACGAAGAAGGCAGAAACGAAAAAGTTTTGATGCAGGAAGGCGGCGACCGCATTCACCCGGCAATCAGCCCGGACGGGAAATTTCTCGTTTTCAGCTCGAACACGCAGGACGGCTGGAAAATCTGGAAAGCCGACCTGGACGGAAAAAACGCCGTTCAATTAACCAGACAGGCTTCGAGCGGTGATTTCCGCCCGCAGGTTTTGCCCGACAACAAAACCATCGTTTTCGAGCGCCGTCTGGATCATATTATGAAAGCGAAATTGATGAAAATTTCGCTCGACGGCGGCGAAGAACAACCGCTTTTTGCCGAAAATCAGACGAACGACGCGTTTCCGAAAGTTTCCGGTGACGGAAAGCGGCTGGCTTTTACGACGCAGCTTTTCGACGCGAAAAATCTGACGTTTCAGAACGTTTTGAAAATCGCCGAGATAAAAGAAACGAATGTTCAGCCGCCGCGCGAAGTAAAAATCGAAAATATGAGCTGGAATTATCGCTGGTCGAAAGACGGCAAAAATCTGACTTATATGGGAATGCAGGGCGTGCCGAATATTTTCGATTTTGCCGTCGACGCGAGTAACGGCAAGCCGAAACAACTGACCAATTTTAATTCCGGCAATATCCTGAATTTCGACTGGGCAAACGACGGCAAGCGCCTCTACATCGTGCGCGGCATCTTCAACAGCGATTTGATTCTGATTAAAGATAATCTGAAGTAAGGCAAAACGTCGAAAAGGCAAAACGCAAAATGCAAAATGCAAAATGGAAGGATTAATTTAATTCTGAAATCTTAAATCCAAATATTTTGCATTTTGCACTTTGCATTTTGCATTAATAAACGTTTTGCGTTACTTACGTTTTAGCGCTGGCGGCGGCAGTTCGCTATTGCCGCCGGTTTCTTTGAAGCTGCTGATGACTTCCTGAAGCTTGCCTTTGTTGTTTTGAAAACGCGGCGTCAACGTCCACGTTATAACCTGGTAATAATTTTGCGGCGCGTCGACTACCGCGTAAAGATACGTTACTTTCAGCTTTTCGACTTCGCCGCTTGCCTCGAATTGTCTCGCCGGCAGTCCGTTGATAATCGTCGGAACCGGCTCGCTTAAAACAAGTCCGGTGACGGTTCCGCCCAAGCCTTCGCGCACCGCTCTGGTCACATAATCAATGTCTACGGAGCTGCCGAAGCTTTGTTTGGTTTCGGGAAGGACGATGACGTAAAGCTCGCCCATCAGATAGCCCGCCTGAAGCGTGGCTTCGTCGTGTAAGTCGGTTTGTTTCTTCCAGTTGCCCGGCACGGTGATTTGACATTTTCCGTCGGTGCTGATTAGCGTCTGCGGCGCTTGCGTGCTTTCAATTTCTTTTTTGATTTTGTTGAAAACGCCGCAGCCCAGAACGACAAATAAAAATAAACCGAAAATAAGGAGTTTGCTCAGATTTTTTTTCACGGATAAACCTCGGAAGGGAATTTTTGACGCGCTTAGTTTAGCGCAGAGAAAGGATTTTTGAAACAAAAAAATGTTTTGCCGGAAGAAAACAAGCGGATTATCCGGCAAAACATTTTCTCATAAACATTCTAGCTTATAAATAAATTTTTAGGCAAGATATTGATTTAAAAAAGATTCGAGATTTTCAAAATGAAGCGGTTTGATAAGCACGTTGTCGAAACCGGCTTCGATGGCTTTTTCAAACGAAGTGTTGCGATAAGCCGTCAGCGCGACAATCGAAACGTTATCAAAACCTTCGATTTCCCTGATAATTTTCGTCGCCGTCGCGCCGTCCATTATCGGCAGCGCCAAATCCATCAAAATAAGGTCGGGATGAAACTGCACGGTTTTTTCGACCGCCTCGTAACCGTCCGCCGCCTCGACCACCTCATAGCCGTGACGCTTAATCAGAATCCGCATCATTGTCCGAACATCGGTGTAATCTTCAACAACCAGAACGGTTTTCGGCATATTTTTACCCGCCTTTTCAGAAAACTATTTCTCTAGCATACAGAAGTCAAGTCGTTTGTTCAACAAGTTTTTACAAAATAATCGTTTTTATTGTAATTTTTTAATAAATTCCGGTTTTGGAAGTAATAAAACGGGATTTGGAGTTTGTCGTTAAATATAAGAAAATAAAATTGTTTTACTCGAAATCAGCTTGCACGGAGAAAAAAAATGGCGACAATTTCCTTTTACGGCGGAGTCGGCAGCGTGACCGGCTCGAAATATCTGCTCGAACACGACGGCAAAAAAGTTCTAATCGATTGCGGGCTTTTTCAGGGCGAAAAACAATTGCGCGAGCGAAACTGGCAGGAGCCGCCGTTTAATCCGCAGGATTTGGACGCGGTCGTCATCACGCACGCGCATATCGACCACACGGGTTATCTGCCGCGCGTCGTCCGGCTCGGCTACAACAAAAAGGTTTTCACTTCCGACGCGACCGCCGATTTGCTCAAAATTCTGCTGCCCGATTCCGGCAGATTGCAGGAAGAAGACGCCGAATATCGCAATCGCAAGGGCTTAACCTCTCATCAGCCCGCGCTTCCGCTTTACGACGAAAACGATGCGAAAGACGCTCTGAAGCTTCTCCATCCCGTGCCGAACAACGGCGAATTCGTCGAGCTTTGCGAAGGCTTCCGCGCCGCGTTTTACGTCGCCGGACACATTATCGGCGCGAGCCTCGTCTTGATTGAAATTGCGGGCGCGAAAGAAACGGGCGAGCCTTTACGATTTCTGTTTTCCGGCGATTTGGGGCATTACGACCAGCCGATTATCAAAGACCCGGCGATTCCCGCCGAGTGCGATTATCTGATGGTCGAATCGACTTACGGCAACCGTCTGCACGGCGACGTCGCGTCTGATGTCCAACTGGCGAAAATCATCAACGAAGCTTTTCGCCGCAATGCGCCGATTTTGATTCCGGCTTTCGCCGTCGGGCGCACGCAGGAAATTTTGTATCTGATTCGCGAGCTGGAAGAAGATGGAAAAATCCCGATTCTGCCCGTCATCGTCGATTCGCCGATGGCGGCGCAGGCAACGCAGGTTTACAATCGCTGGCACGAAGAACAGGACGAGGAATACGCCTCAATCCTGATGCAAAAACGACATCCGCTGCGCACGGCTTCGATGATGACCGCTTCGAGCCGCGAAGAATCGAAGCGCTTAAACGATATGAAAGGCGCGCGCATCATCGTTTCCGCCTCCGGAATGCTCACCGGCGGTCGTGTCATGCATCACGCCATGCGTATCCTGCCGAACGAAAACGCCACGATAATTTTCGTCGGCTACCAGGCGGCGGGCACGACCGGCAGACGCATCCAGGACGGCGAAAGGGAAGTCCGCATCATGAAAGAATGGATTCCCGTCCGCTGCCACGTCGAAAAAGTCGAAGGCTTCAGCGCCCACGCCGACTGGAAAGCGGTTTTGAGATGGCTCGAAGGCTTACAAGCAACGCCGAAAACCGTCTTTACCACGCACGGCGAACCCGACGCGGCGCAGGCAATGGCTGAACATATCCGCGAAAGATTCGGCTGGAACGTCCACGTTCCGAGCTATCAAGAAAAATTTGAGTTGAAGTAAGGCGTAAATAGTGCAAAATGCAAAGTGCAAAATGAAAATACTTCTTCCATTTTGCACTTTGCATTTTGCGTTTTGCACTGACTAGCTTATTCGTAGCGCAGACATTCAATCGGGTCTAAGCGCGCCGCTTTTCGCGCGGGGAGAACGCCGAAGATTAAGCCGACGCCGATGGAAACTCCCAAACCGAGCAGAATCGCCCAGAGTGGAATTAAGGCGGGAAGGCTCGGCATCAGAAACATTATCAGATAGCTGATGACGATGGCGAGGCTGACGCCGATGACACCGCCGAAGAAGGTTAAGGTCATCGCTTCGAGCAGGAATTGCAGGACGATTGCGCCGCGCGTCGCGCCGATGGCTTTGCGGATGCCGATTTCTTTGGTTCTTTCGGTGACAGAGACGAGCATGATATTCATCACGCCGATGCCGCCGACGAGCAAGCCGAGACTGGAAATGGCGATGGCGATTAAGCCGACCATCGCCGTGATAGAGTCGAACTGCTCGATAAATTTACTCGCGGTTTTGATGTCGAAGTTGTTCGGCTCGCCGAATTTGACGCCGCGGCGCTGGCGCAGAACGTCTTCGCCGTCCTGCAGTGCTTGCTGAATCATTCCGGTTTTCGCCTGAATGATTTGCAGCAGATATTCGCGCTGCGGCGCGACTTTCCGCGCGGTGCGATACGGCAGAAGCACGGCGCGGTCTTCCTCGTTTTCGCCGAAAAATCCGGCTTTTCGTTTTTCCAGAACGCCGATGATTTCCCAGACCTGACCGTTCATCCGCACGAGCTTTCCGGCGATTCCGTCTTTTTCGTCGGGGAAAAGTGCGTCCGCCGCGTTGACGCCGATGACCAGCACGTTGCGGCGCTGCTGATTATCGGCTTCGGTGATAAAGCGTCCTTCGCGCAAAGTGATGTTGACGACTTTGTCGTAATTCGGCGAGACGCCGTGCGTCAAAGCCCAGCGATAATTTTTGCCTTCGTAAATCAGATTGTCGTCGAAATCGTTGCCGAAGCTGCCGATTTGCGGCGCGACCAGCGCGATGTCTTCAATCGCGTTTGACTGGCGCATAATCGCGTCGGCGTCCTCTTCGGTCAGCGGTTTTCGCGAACGCTCGGAACGGTCGCCCGCGCCGAAGCCGGTCGAAAGATGAAAGGCGTAGATGTTGTTCGTGCCGTAATCTTCGACGATGGCGATGATGCTCTGGCGCAGTCCGGTCAGAATCGATGCGACGACAATCGCCGTCATCACGCCGACCACGATGCCGAGAATCGTCAGCACGGAACGAAACTTGTGCGACCAGATGCTTTCTATCGCCATCCGCAAAACTTCGGCGGGCAGCGAATTTTTAAATCTCAGCTTTATCATAATAATTCCATTAATTTTGCGTCAGCGCGATAATCGGGTCGAGCTTCGACGCCTTAAATGCCGGATAAAGACCGGCGACGATGCCGATAATGCTGGAGACGCCGACCGCCAGAATGACATAGGTTATCGTAATCGTCATCGTGATTTGCGCCAGATACGTAATCAGCGTGGTCACGCCCGCCGCGACTAAAAGCCCGATGATTCCGCCCATCATACAAAGCAGCGCCGATTCGATTAAGAACTGCAAAAGAATCTGCTTGCGGGTTGCGCCCAAAGCTTTTCGCAAGCCGACTTCAAAAGTTCTTTCGGTGACGGAAACGAGCATAATATTCATCACGACGATGCCGCCGACAATCAGCGTAATCAACGTAATCGGCACGACGACGACCGCAATCGCCGCCGTAAACTGGTCAATCTGATTGCCCAAATCCTGCGTGTTGACCAAGCCGAAAGTGTCTTCTTCGCTGCCGAGCAACTGGCGCTTGTTGCGCAAAACGGTGCGCGCTTCTTCAATCGCGACGGTCAAAGATTCGCGCTCGGCTGATTTTCCGTGAACCTGCACGCCGTTGCCGCGCCCGAACATTTGCAGGTGCATCGTGACCGGAATGTAAACCATACGGTCGAGCGAATCGCCGAACATCGAGCCGCGTTTTTCTTCGACGCCGACGACTTCAAACGGAATGCCGCGCAGCTTTAAATGCTGTCCAATCGCGCTTTTATCGGGAAAGAATTTTTCTTTGACGTCCGCGCCGAGCACGCAGACTTTTGCCGAGCGCACGACCTCGTCGTTGGTGATAAAGCGTCCCTGGTCGATTTCTTTTTCCTCGATTATCTCCATATTCGACGTCGAGCCGAAAATGCGCGTCGAGGGCATCTCGATGCCGTCCTGATTCAAATCCGCCGTCGCGAAAGACGCCGCGCCGACTTCGGTGCAGTTGCGGCAATGGTCGCGGATATATTCGTATTCTTCCCACGTGATATTTTTATTGCGGCGGTTGGCGCGCTCAAAGGCGTCGTCCGGCATTCTGCCCGAAAAAGCCATCCGCGCAATCATAAAGTGATTGACGCCGAGCACTTTCGAGATTTTATCCGTCACGTAGGAATTCAGACCGCTAATCGAAGCGCCGACCACGACGACCGCCGAAACGCCGATAATGACGCCGAGCAAAGTCAGAAAAGCCCGAAGTTTATGCTCTAAAATCGACTTGACGGAAATCCAGAAAGCGTCCGTGTAAAATGAATAAAGATGTCGCATAAAAATCAAAAACTGCCCGTTTGTTGGAATTGACCGCGCGAGTGTCGCGCCAGAGATATTGAGAATTACGAAATTTTTGCGGAGAATGTTTCGCTAAATAAAAGAAGAAAGTGAAAAAGTGAAAAAGTGAAAAAGTGAAAAAGTACGGCTGGCTTTCGACTCCAAACTTTTCCACCTTTTCGCTTTTCCGCTTTTAACCTTTCTTTTATCTGACGTAAGCCGCGGCTATCGGAGTATCAGTCGCCGCGCCGAACTGCACGCCGACGCTGTCGCCGACGGTAGAGCGCAAAATGTAATGCACGCCCGGCGACGAACGGAAAACGGCAAAGTCGGCTTTCCGGTCGCCGTCATAGTCAAACGGCTCCGGCATATCGCCCGTAGCGCCAAACTGCGC
>DASVWG010000175.1:0-4622 GCA_036389695.1 Pyrinomonadaceae bacterium | reverse complement strand
TCTTTTGATTGGTTAAATTTGAACGATGTCAAAAATTTTCGTCAATAAAAAAGGCGCGCGTCGCGTTCGCGGCGGTCATCTGTGGATTTACAAAAGCGACGTCATAAAAATCGAAGCCGACGGCGGCGCGGTCGTCTCCGTTTACGACGAAGCCCGAAATTTTATCGGCAAAGCCTTCTACAGCGATTCGTCGGAAATCACTTTACGAATTTTCACCATCAGAGACGAAGAAATAAATAAAGAATTCTGGCGCAGGCAAATTAAAAACGCTGCCCGACGAAGAAAACCGGCGAAGACCGAAGACCAAAGACCGAAGACCGACGCGCAGCGTCTGATTTATTCCGAAGGCGATTTGATTCCGTCTTTGATTGTTGACGATTACGCGGGCGTTTTCGTTATCCAGACGCTTTCGCAGGGCACGGAAAAATTAAAGGAAACGTTCGTCGAAATTCTTCGGGAAGAATTCGAGCCGCGAGCGATTATCGAGCGAAACGACGTCAAAGTGCGCCAGCGCGAAAATCTGGAAATGAAAACCGGCGTTTTATACGGCGAAGCGCCCGACGAAATCACAATCGAACAGGACGGCATAAAATTTTACGTTTCGCCGCTCGGTGGGCAGAAAACCGGCTCTTTTTTAGACCAGCGCGAAAATCATCTCGCGCTGCGCCGCCATGCTTTCGGGCGCGGGCTGGATTGTTTTACCTTCAACGGCGGTTTCGCTTTGAATCTGGCGCGAAGCTGTGAAAGCGTTTTAGCGATTGATATTTCCGAAGACGCGACCGCTCTGGCGCGGCGAAACGCGGAACTGAATCAGATTTCCAACATCGAATTTCAAACCGCGAACGTTTTCGACGCGCTGCGCGATTTTGAAACGAAAGGCGAAAAATTCGACACCGTCGTGCTCGACCCGCCCGCCTTTGTCAAAAGCCGCGCGGCTCTGAAATCGGCGACGCGCGGCTACAAGGAAATAAACCTGCGCGCCTTGAAACTGCTGAATAAAAACGGAATTCTGGCGACTTGCAGCTGCTCGTTTCATATGTCGGAAGATTTGTTTCTGCAAACAATCGAAGAAGCCGCGCGCGACGCGCGACGCCGCGTCCATTTAATCGAAAAACGCACGCAGGCGAGCGACCACCCGATTCTGGTCGGAATGCCGGAAACTTATTATCTGAAATGTTTTATTTTGCGTGTGATTGATTGATTATTTGATTATCAGGGCTTTTGAATTCACGTGATAACCAACCAGTCGGGCTTGGTCGCCGCTGACGATAAACGTGAATTTTTCCGCCGCTTTGTCCCCGGCAAACGTCGTTTCATAGCCTAAGTCGACAAAGTTTCCGCGCGTGTTGTAATTGACGTGCCAGCCGGTCAATTTTTTCTCGCCCGCCGCGCCCAGCTTGCGATGAACGGCGTCCAGAAATTGCGTGAATTCCTCTTCCGATGTGACGTCTTTCAATTCCTGTCCCGAAGCGTCGAAAAGCTCTTTGAATTTGCCTTCGTTTAAAAGCGCGTGAAATTTGTCGACTTCTCTTTCGCAGATTTCCTGCGTTTTGCCCGACATACAAGCCGTCCAAAAAATTACGGAAATAATAATTATGGCGAGCGTTCGCCGGTTCGTCTTTTTCACAACTTTTCTCCTTTC
The DNA here is from genome assembly GCA_036389695.1 of Pyrinomonadaceae bacterium. Lineage (GTDB taxonomy): Bacteria > Acidobacteriota > Blastocatellia > Pyrinomonadales > Pyrinomonadaceae > JALZHR01. Next base: position 2,980 of record DASVWG010000175.1, on the reverse strand, counting down.
GGATTTTAACGGAGATTTAACCGACGGCGGAATTAGCCTTAATATTCTCCGCCAGCTTGCGCGCTTCCGGCAGCGCGTCAATCGCTTTCAGAACCTGCGGGTCGGTTTCGAGCAGAACCTGTTGTCCGGCTTCGCTCGAATAATTGGCGGTGGCGATTTCTTCGCGCAGACGCGATTTGGCGTAATCGAGCTGGCTGTTGACGTTTTCCGCCGTCAAGCCGCTGGCTTTGTCACGGGCGACAAAGGCGCGGAAAGCGTCGAGCAGTCTGTCGTTAATCTGAAAATCGTCGGGGCGCAGGGTTTGATTGAATTTCTGACGCTCGACGCGGTAGTTTTCCAAGCCGCCGATTTCGCCCGCGATTAACTGGCGCGTAAAGAAAAACGCGGCTTCGTTGATGCGAAAACGCAGATTCGTAAAGGCGAGCGCGGGCGCGCTCAAATCGGGCGAAATTCCCTGCCCGCCGTAAAAAACTCGCCCGCCCGCCGTCGTGACGGGATTTCCCTGCGGCTTCGGTTGCGCGTCGGGCGTCGGCGTCGCGCCCGTGCTGTTTTCTTCGCCGTGATGCGTGTAATAATCGTAAATCGAGCCGGTCGAATAATCTCTCTGTAGAGAGCGCCCGAAAGGCGTGTAATAACGCGCCGTCGTCAAGGTTAAACCCGTTCCCAGAGGCAGATTGAAGACTCTCTGCACCAAGCCTTTGCCGAAGCTGTCGCTGCCGACAATCAATCCGCGCCCGTAATCCTGAATCGCTCCGGCGACGATTTCCGAAGCCGAAGCCGAGCCGCCGTTTATCAAAACGACGAGCGGAAAATCTTCGGTTTTGCCGCCGACCGAGCGCAGCTCTTCGCTTTTGGCGTAGCGCGAGCGACCCTTTACGGAAACTACGGTCTGACCGCGATTAATAAAGCGGCTGACGACCTCGACCGCCTGCGGCAGAAGTCCGCCCGGATTGCCGCGCAAATCCAGAACAAGCTGTTTCATGCCCTGTTTTTTCAAATCCGTAATCGCCTGGTCAAGCTCCTGTGCGGTCGTTTCCTGAAATCCGCCCGTCAAGCCGATGTAGCCGATGTCGTCGCGGACGAGAAAATAATTGCGAATCGAAGGATACGGAACGCCGTCGCGCGTGATTTCAAAATCAATCGGTTTATCCTGACCGGCGCGCTCGATTTTGATTTTGACGGGCGTGCCGCGCGCGCCGCGCACGTTTTTGGAAACTTCCGCGCTCGTCCACGCTTTCGCGTCCTTGCCGTCCACTTCCAGAAAGCGGTCGCCGTAGCGCAAACCGGCTTTTTCGGCGGGCGTGTCCGGCACGATTGACTGAACGTAAACGCCGTCGCGATGCTGCAAGATAGAAACGCCGATGCCGAAAAATTTTGAAGACTGGTCTTCGTAAAGCTTGCGAAATTCGTCGCGCGTAAAAAACGAGGAATGCGGGTCGAGCGTCCAGAGCATGCCCTGAATCGAGCTTTCCGAAACTTTCTCGTGGTCAATCGGGCTGACGTAATTATTGCGGATGGCTTCGATTGCCTCGCGATAATCGCCGCTGATTTTTTCGGCGGTCACCGAATTGTCAGCCGACATCTGCGCCGGAAGCTTGCCGAAGATTCCGCCAAAAATCGCGCCGCCTAAAACAATTAAAATTGCGATGATAAGAAAATTTCTGCTCATTACTGCTTCTCCAGCCTCTCGGAAATAATACCATAATCCGGCTTTTTCGATATAGTGAAAAATTAAGTAACGCCAGCCTCCGGCTGGCTGTCCGGCGGGCATCCTGCCTGCCGTTTGAGATTAAAATTTATTCAAGCCTGATTGAAAATAAATTGATGTGAGGGCAAGATGCCCTCACGACAGCCGGCAAGATGCCGGCGCTACTATTTTCAAATATCTTCTTAGATGCAGTGTCTCGAAACGGGTTTTGCCCGCACTGTATTTGTTGAAAATAAATTTATCTGCTATCAATAAACTTTTAATTTTTACAACTATAATGAAAAATTCTCTTTCCATAGTCATTCCCGCTTACGACGAATCGGAACGTCTGGGAAGCACCGTTCATCAAATTTTAGCTTATATCGCCGCGCAAAATTTAAACGCCGAGCTAATCGTCGTGGACGACGGCTCGCAGGACGACACGGCGCAGGTCGCCGAAAAAGCTTTTGCCGAATATCCGCAGATTGAAACGAAAGTCGTGCGCTACGAAAAAAATCGCGGCAAAGGCTACGCCGTCAAAATCGGGCTTCTGGAAACGAAATACGACATCGCGCTGTTCAGCGACGCCGATTTATCGACGCCGATTGAAGAAGCGCCGAAGCTCGTCGATTTAATCGAATCGGGCGAGTGCGACGTCGCCTTCGGCTCGCGCGCGATCGACCGCAGCCTGATCGGCACGCACCAGCCGTGGCGGCGCGAGCAGGGCGGAAAAATCGTCAACCTGATAATCAAAACCATGACGGGCTTAAAGTTCTCAGACACGCAGTGCGGCTTTAAAGCGTTTAATATGAAAAAGTTCCGCCCGCTTCTCGAAGTCATGCAGATTGACCGCTTCGGCTTCGACGTCGAATTTTTATTCGTCGCCGATTATCACAAGCTGCGCCTGAAAGAAATTCCCGTCCGCTGGAACAACGTCGAAGGCTCAAAGGTCAGCGTCGTCCGCGACACGCGCCGGATGATGACCGAACTGAACCAAATTCGCCGCAATGCAAGACGCGGCGTTTATGACATAAAATAAACGATGAACGCGAAACGATGAACGATGAATTCGATACTCAAAAACTGCAATTCATCGTTCCGCGTTCTGCATTCATCGTTTTTTGGCTTTGTGATAAAATAAATTAAATTAAATAGCCTTATGACTACCAAGCTAAACGTCAACATCGACCACGTCGCCACCGTTCGCGAAGCGCGTAAAACCATCGAGCCGAGCATCATCGCCGCCGCCGTCATCTGCGAAAAGGCGGGCGCGCACGGCATCACGGTTCACAT
>DASVWG010000174.1:0-6770 GCA_036389695.1 Pyrinomonadaceae bacterium | reverse complement strand
TCATTTGCGAATTTGACAGCAGGAAAGTCCGTGCGCTATTCTACAAATTCGCTTATCGGTGAGCAGCCGTGATGTTTGAGAGCTTTTAGATTTGCTTTTCGGAAACTCGTTTGTTTTTCTCCTTTTAAAGAGTTTCTTATCACAAACCGCTTTGTGACCGGTTCGTCTAGGGGTCTAGGACACCGCCCTTTCACGGCGGCAACACGGGTTCAAATCCCGTACCGGTTACCACTTTTTTTCCGATAACCCTTTTTTTAATAATCCGCATCAAACCTGTTAAAATATTCGCTTATCTTTAAAGCGAAATTTTTGTTTCAGGAAATCAACCGCAAATCCCGGGTCGGTCATGTCCGCATTTATTTCTGCAACTATTCCGCGCGTTTGTGGTGAAAAAATTATGCGAAAAGTTTTTATAACGTTTTTATTTTTAATCTTCGGTCTCGTTTCAATCCACGCGCAGACAACGCAAAATCCCGATACGGTCATGATTCTGCCGTTTGAAAATACTTCGGGAAAGGCTGAATTTAACTGGGTCGGCGAAAGCTTTGCGGCTTCGCTTTCGGATTTATTGAAAGTCCCGGGCTTGAACGTCGTGTCCAACGAGGAGCGCAAGCTGATTCAGCAGCGTCTGCAAGTTCCTTTGACAACTTTGCCGAGCCTGGCGACGTCGCTGAAACTGGCGCGTGAAAGCCGCGCGACGCTCCTGATTTCGGGCAAATACAACATCGTTTCCGCGCAGGGCGAAGTCGCGGCGGCGGTCAGCGTGACTTCGAAAATCATACGCGTCAACGAAGGAAGATTTTTGAGCGAAGAGCTGCCGGACGGGCGAAAAATCACGCGCGACATCAATCTGAGCGACGCGCTCGCCAATCTGCAAACCGTCGAAGGTCAGCTCGCCTATCAGATTTTGTATCAGCGCGACAAGGCTCTGCCGTTTTCGCAAAACCAGTTTGTCGAAACGGCGAACAAGATTCCGGCGCGCGCCTTCGAAGCGTATATCAAAGGCTTGCTGACGTCGGAAGCGGATTTGCAGGCGCGCGAAAACTATTTCAAAAACGCTCTCAGGATTTACTCGGAAGACGAGAAAACAAAGGGCGGAACTTACGCCGACGCCGCGCTCGAACTCGGACATCTTTATCTGAACCAGCGCAAATTCACCGACGCGATTGATTATTTTTCGCGCGTTCCGGCGGAGGATTCGCATTACGCCGAAGCGGCGTTCTACACGGGTTTGATTTACTGGCAGCAGAATAATTTCGAGCAGGCGCTCGCCGTTTTGCGACCGCTCGCCGAAGATTTGAAACTGACGAGCGTTTACAACACTCTCGGCGCAATTGCCGTGCAGGCTTCGCTTGCCGAAAAGAAAAATAAACAAAAGGGCGCGGCGCTTTTGAACGAAGGCTTGGAGCTTTTGAAAAAATCGACCGAATCCGCGCCGGACGACGCGCAATCGCGTTTTAACTACGGTTACGCGCTCTTTCTAAACAATAATTTCGCCGAAGCCGCGCAAAATCTGCGTCCCGCTTTAGCTGCGCGACCGACCGACGGCGAAGCGTATTTTCTGCTGGCGAAATCGCTGGAAAAAGCGGGCGACGCCACCGCCGCCGATTTTGACAATCAGGCGCGGCGCTTTTTGCCGAATTACGCGAAATACGAAACCGAATGGACGCGCTCGAAAACGGTTGATGCCAGCCTGCGCATTCAACAGCCGCCGCGCAAGGATTTTGTCAGCGTCGTGATAACCAAACGGCAAAACACGCCCGTGCAGACGCCGGTCAACGAGACCGAAGCGCTTTTAAACGAAGCGCGCGGGTTTTACAAAGCCGGTCGCGACGACGATGCGATGAAGTCGCTGCGGCGCGTTCTGGCAAGCGAGCCGATGAGCGCCGAAGCGTATCTGCTGCTCGGCAACATACACCTGCGGCGCGGCGATATGGAACAAGCCGTGAGCAGCTTAAAAACCGCGCTTTTCTGGGACAATCGCTTGATAGAAGCCTACATCGCGCTCGGCAAAATTTTCCTTGAAAAAAGCGATTGTTTGCAGGCGCAGAATTATTCTCGTTCCGCTTTAGAACTCGACCAGAACAACCAGGATGCGGTCGCTTTGCAGCGCCAGGTCGAGCGATGTTCCAAATAGTGTAACTTGTCAGCCGCCGGTCCCGAGTTTAAAGCTCAAAATTTAGCGGATTTTGACTTGCAATTTAAGTTTGAAATTTTGTTTTCCCTCGATATTTGTTGAGGTTTGTCGCTTATCGCACACTGCCTGCCACCTGCCCTAAAAGTTGTGGCACGGTATGTGCAATAAGGTAAACCGGCAAGCTTGATGCAAGTTATCGAGACCCCGCCGCCAACACTTCTCCGAGCGCGGTTTGCCACTGCGCTGGACTAACCTTCCGAGCGTTCCTTCAGTTGTCCTTCCGATTGTGAGCCTGGTCAGAAATGACCGGGCTCTCCTGCTTTTAGGCGTCTTTTTTCAATAAGTTACGAGTTTCCGCGTGTTCGCCGCATTTTTAATTCAATTATTAATAAAACTTTCCAATTTGACCTGTTCGGAAAATAAAAAATCCGGCAAATGACAAAATCCGGCACCTTTCACGTGACAATTTTTGATGTGTCAATCATTTTGACAAATCAAATTGAATGATGCCGTTCAATTTGAAGGAAACGAATCTCGCCGAACGCGCATAAGCCGGAGCGAACGCCGCCGGCTTACAGCAAAAAGCTGAATAAAAAACTTGTTGCCCGGGAAACGGGTTGAAATAAGTTGTCAGACGAGGCAGCCGACTTAGAGACAAATATCTATGATTTAAGTTTCTTCGAGATTGATAACATCAGGAAGAGAACTCCTATCACAAATAACCAATGCTGCAAAGATGAAAACACCCAGAGCGGAATGGGAAGCCATTCAAACATTCCCATATTATAAAAATTATCCGTCTCCGCATGCATACGCAGAAGAATCGAAGGAAGCGCGGCAAGAACCCACGTGGCAAAGAATATAGAAGCGCCGACGAGGAAGATTGCGAGACGCGCCCATTTCTCTTCGAGCTTGAAGAAGCCGTCTTTTCCGCCAATAAAGGCAATTAAACCTAAAATACCGGTCTGAAGTCCCACCATCCAGGTGCTCCAGTCTTTGAGCAATTCCATTGCCGGAGGCAATTTATCCATACTTTCTAATTTCCTTTCATTTTTTGTTAAGAAACCTAACCTGCAGCTAGTATTAGATTCTAACGAGTTGATTTTGTGTTTTACAGAAGTTTTTATACTGCAAGTCAAAATGTAAAGTCAACAAAAATTTGACTTTCTGAGTATTTTGATTCAACTCTGCCGCCGGATTATGAATCAGCGTAAAATCCGCACTGGTTCATATAAGCGGTTAATCCTTTTAATATTTTCGCGTTTTTGCTTTTTCAATCCGGCGGATAATGATTGCAGCGATGCAGCTGTCTGGAATTTAACCTCTACGTTTGATTATGCCCTTAAGTCTGATTATGTCCTGAATTTTTCTTCGTATTCTCTGCGGCAGGATTTTTTGCTAAACTGTCGCCATGAAGTTTTTCACGGCGGCGAAAGCGAGATTTCCATCACTGCAAAGCTCGCTTCCAGCCGTTTTTTCGGCGATTCTGCTGGTGCTGGCTTTTCCCGATTTTGAATTTTGGTTTCTCGCCTGGGTTTCGCTTATTCCTTTGTTTTGGGGAATCGAGCGCGAAAAGCATTCAATCTGGAAATCATTTCTGCTCGGCTGGCTGTGGGGCATCGTCTTTTTTTTCGGCACTTGCTGGTGGCTCGGCTACGCGCCGACGCATTACGGCGGAGTGCCCGCGCCGATTTCTTATTTTCTGGCTTTATGCGCCTGCGCGGCGGTCGGGATTTTTCCGGCGATTTTCGCGCTCGTGTTTTCGATTACGCTCAGGCGTTTCGGCGTTTACGCGTTTTTGTCGGCACCGTTTTTGTGGACGGCGATTGAATTTTTGCGGTTTTGGACGACCGGCAATAACTGGAACGCGATTGGCTATTCGCAGGCGTTCAGTTTGTCAATCGTTCAATTCGCTTCTGTCGGCGGGATTTATCTGGTCGGATTTGTGGTCGTCTCGATGAATTCCTACGTCGCGTGGAAATTGTTATCTGTTTTATCGGGAAAAACGCCGAAGTATTTTTACCTGACGATTTTACTTTACATTTCGCTTCTGGCGGCTTCTTTCGAACTGGTTAGATTTCAAAAAAGCTCGCAGGCTTTGCCGCCGGAAGAAACGCAGACTTACGTCATCGCCATTCAGCCGAACGTGCCGATGAGCGGTTTGAAATATGAAGACTGGCAGAGGCTTCGGGAAAAACACGTCGAGCTGACGGAAAACGCTTTGCTGAATATTCAGCGAACCGGCGGCGGGCAGCCCGTAGTTGTCATCTTTCCCGAATCGCCGATGAATTTCCGATACGAGCGCGACCGCGAGTTTCAGGAGTTTTTAAAAAAATTTGCGACGCGCAACAATTTCAGCATTTTGTTTAATTCCGCCGAGCCGGACGCCGAGCGCCAAAGCTATTTTAACTCCGCCGTGATGGTCAACGAAAAAGGCGAGAAAATCGCGCAGTATGATAAGATTTTTCTGCTGCCGTTCGGCGAATACGCGCCCGTTCCCGCGCCTCTGCAATCGCTCGTGCCGACGATGGTCGGAAATTTTTCTTTCGGTAAAGAATATGATTTGCTGCCGTTTGGCGCATCTCGCGGCGGCGTGATGATTTGTTTCGAGTCGCATTTTCCGAATCTTTCGCGCGAATACGCTCGTCAGGGCGCGGACGTTTTGATTGAAATGACCAACGACGGTTATCTCGGCAACACGCCGGTTTTACGCCAGCATCTGGCGAGCGCGGTTTTTCGCGCCGTCGAAACGCGTCGTCCGGTCGTGCGCGTGACAAACGTCGGCGTCACGGCTTACATCAACGAGCGCGGCGAGATTCTGGACGCGGCTGAGCCTTACACGCAGGCGACGCGCGTCTGGACGATTGCGAAATCGGACGGGAACCAGACTTTTTATGTCAAATACGGCGACTGGTTCGCGTGGGCTTGCTCGCTGGTCAGTCTTGCTTTAATTTTGTTCGCCGTGCGCCGAAAATTCGCCAAAGGTGAAAATAAAGCGTAGAATCTTCGCATTAGTTTTCACGCGCTTTTCGTTTATACTCTATAGACAATGATTGAATTAAACGATTTACAAACCAAATACGAAGAAATAAAACGCCAGGTCCGGCAGCTCGGGAGGTTTCTTTGACGCGCCGTCGAAACGCGCTCAGCTTGAAAAACTGGAAGCGCAAATCTCCGCGCCGGATTTCTGGAACGATTCGGGCAAAGCGCAGACGATTGTTCAGCAAAGAAGCCGTCTGGAAAAATTGATTTCGGCGCAGGAAGCTTTTGAAGCCGCCGTTTCCGACGCGGAAGTTCTTTTTGAATTTGCCCAAACGGACGAAAGCTCTTTGAAGGAGTTGGACGAATTAATCCGAAAACTCGAACGCGAAGTCTCCGAAGCGGAAACCGAATTTCTTTTGTCCGGTCAGACGGACGCGAACAACGCGATTTGCTCGATTCAATCGGGCGCGGGCGGAACCGACGCGCAGGATTGGGCGCAGATGCTGCTCCGGATGTATCTGCGCTGGTCGGAAAAGCGCGGCTTTAAAGTCGAAATTCTCGACGAGCAGGCGGGCAGCGAAGCCGGAATAAAATCGGCGACTTTTCGCGTCGAAGGCGAATACGCCTACGGTTTGCTCGCGGGCGAAGCGGGCGTTCATCGCCTTGTGCGAATTTCGCCGTTTAATTCGGGCGGCAGCCGCGAAACCAGTTTCGCTTCGCTTTTCGTTTCGCCGGAAATTGACGAAAATATCGAAGTCGACATTCAAGACAAGGATTTGCGCGTCGATACTTATCGCTCGACCGGCGCGGGCGGTCAGCACGTCAACACGACCGACAGCGCCGTGCGCATCACGCATCTGCCGACCGGCATCGTCGTCACGTGTCAGAATCAGCGCTCGCAGATTCAGAATCGCGCCGTGGCGATGCAGGTTTTGCGCTCGAAGCTTTATGAATTGGAGCTGGAAAAACGACGCGAGGAAACCGCCGAGCTGGAAGCGAACAAACAGGACATTTCGTTCGGCTCGCAGATTCGCAATTACACTCTGCAGCCGTATCGACTGGTCAAAGACACGCGCACAAAGTTTGAGCGCACCGACGTCGATGCGGTTTTAGACGGCGACATCGACGATTTTATCAAGGCTTATCTGCTGTTTAGAAAAAGTGGTCAGCAAGCAATAAGTTAATGGCAACGAAAACACAGAAAAAAAAAGTTGTAAAAAGCGATTCGAAAATCAACGAAGTGGTCGCCATCATTCTGCTGGCGATTTCTGTGTTAGTATTTCTGTCTTTAATTTCTTACAACCCGAACGATGAGTTTTTTAGAAGCAATCCCGGTCAGCCGAAGACTAATTGGATCGGCGTCGTCGGCGCAAACATCGCCGGAATTTTAATTAATTATTTAGTCGGCTGGACGGCTTTTATTTTTCCGCCGATATTAGCTCTCATCGCCTGGCGAGTTTTCCGCACGGATAATTTGTTTCCGCGATTCAGCCGAATTCTCGGATATTTATTATTGATAGTTTCTCTTTCCGGCTTATTTGAATTGTTCGGCTCGGAAGGAGCGATGATTGGCAATTTGTTTGCCGATAAAATCTTTATTTATCTGCTCGGCAAAATCGGCGCGGGCATTCTGCTCGGCGCGCTGTTTTTA
>DASVWG010000173.1:0-6033 GCA_036389695.1 Pyrinomonadaceae bacterium | reverse complement strand
TTCCCGACAATCGGAACATCAATAAAATTTTTAGCCACAGAGGACATAGAGAGCACAGAGACATTTTTTGTATTCTCTCTGTGTCTCTCTGTGTCCTCTGTGGCTATAATTCCTATGACTCTATAACCCAAATCGCGGCGCTCTTTCAGCTCGCGAATCGTCTGTTCGGCTTCCGCATTGGTGCCGACAATCAATGTCGGAATCAGGTTGATGTCGCGCTCGCGGAAAATCGTCTGCACGCGGCGCAAACCGAGATGAAACGCCGTGAAAACGACGAGCGCCAGCACAAAATCGAGCAGAAAAACGCCGCGCGAATACGAAAAATCACGAAACGCGAAGCCGCCGCGAAACAGAAATGTGAAAGCGATTATCAAAAGCGAGCCGACGGCGACGGCTTTGAAAATCTTGATAAATTCGGCGATGTAGGAAAACGCGCCTTGCAGACGGTAAACTCTTTGATAAGAAAGCACTGCGAGCCTGACGGGAACGGCGAAAAAGACCACTCCGGCATACGGCACAAACTCTTTCGACCAAGCCCAGGCGGTCGGCGAAAATACGGCGAAGCCCTCGCGCCAGACGAAAGCCAGCGCGAAACACGCGAAAGCCAAAAGAGCGTCCGCCAGAAAAATCGCGGTTTTCACCGACGGCAAAACCCAGCGCGGAACGCGGTTTTCGGCTTTCGCGGGCTTGATTTTATTTTTGACGACGGCTTCGGCTTTCATCTTTCAACGGACTTTAAGAAGATTTTTAACGCAAAGGCGCAAAGGTCGCAAAGATGCAAAGATAAAAAATACTTCGCAAGCTCCACAATCTTTTTTAAGCCATTAAACCTTTACTTGCAACCGCAAGATTGTTTCCGCGCGCCGCTTGCGCTATTCTTTTTGGTTTGCGATGACCGTAAAAAAGCCTTTAAAAGTGTTGCTGACCGCGCCGAGCCTCGACGAAAAACAAAACGTCAGCGGAATCTCGACGGTCGCGCGCCAGATTATCGAGCGCGGCACTTTCGATTACAGGCATTTTGAAGCGGGCAGGCGCGACGGCGAGCGAGCCGATGCAAATTGGATTTGGAAACAAATCGTTTCCGTGCCGCGTTTCCGGCGCGCGGCGCGCGGCGTCGACATCGTGCATTTCAACACGAATTTCAATCCGCTTGCCGTCGCGCGCGACGCCGTCTATGCGGCAAACGCGCGGCTTTCGGGCATTCCGTTTGTGATGCACGTTCACGGCGGGCGTTATCTGGCGGAAGAATTCAGAAGCGCCGGGCTGAAAAAAATCGCCGAAAAAATGCTGCGCGCGGCTGATGCCGTGATTGTTTTGAGCGAGCTTGAAAAAAAGATTATCGAAAATCGCTGGCGGAATTTGAACGTTCGCGTTCTGGAAAACGCGGTCGCGCTTGACGAAGCGATGCCGGCGCAGCGCGAAAACGATGAAAAAACTTTGATTTTTCTCGGACGAATGCACGAATCGAAAGGTTTAAACGAAATCGTCGAAGCCTGCCGCCGTCTGAAAAACGAAAATTTCGATTTTCGCTTCAAAGCTTTCGGCGCGGGCGAGCTGAAAGATTTTTTCGTCGGGGAAATGACAGAAATTCTGGGCGAAAAATTCCGATACGGCGGCGTTGTTTCCGGCGCGGAAAAATGGAAGGAACTGGCGCGAGCGGACGTATTTTTGCTGCCTTCGCGCTACGGCGAAGGCTTACCCGTAGCGATGCTCGAAGCGATGGCGGCGGGCTGCGTCGTTATTGTTTCGGAGATGGCTTCGACCGGCGCGGTTATTAACAGCGGCGCAAACGGATTCCTGATTGAGCCGCGTAATGTCGCGCAATTGGTGGAAAAACTCAAGCTTTCGCTTTCCGGTCAAATCGATTTGGAACGTTTCGGGAAAAACGCGCGGGAAACGATTAAAGCGAAATTCGATTTGAGCGATTACATCAAACGTCTGGAAAATATTTACGCTGAAATTTTAGAAGAAACGCGAAAACGAATGTAGGGGCACGCCCGCGTGCCTGCCCAAAGCGCTTGTCAAAGCGCTAATCAAGATTAATTACCGTAATCTTGAATTTAATTTAAACCGATTTTCGCTGCGCTCATTGGGCAGGCACGCGGGCGTGCCCCTACATTTCTCTTCGCGAAATTAAATTTTATTTCCGCGAAATTAGTTTTAATGAAAGATTTTCAGAAAAATCAAAATCGCGTTCGCGTCGTCAGTTTGTTTCCGAACGTCTGCAATCACGAAGCGGCGATTCAGCGAGTCGCGGAAATGGTGAAAAACGGCGACGGCGGATACGTCTGTTTTTCGACCGTTCATATGGTGATGGAAGCGCACGACAATCCCGAATACGGCGCGCGAGTCAACGGCGCGGATTTAATCATTACCGACGGAATGCCGCTCGTCTGGATGCAGAAATGGCAGGGCAGACCGGATGCGGCACGCGTGCGGGCAAACGATTTGATGATTCTGCTCTGCGAATACGCCGCGAAAAACTCTTTGAGCGTCGGCTTCTACGGCGGAAAACAGCAGGTTATCGACGCGATAAAAGAGCGCGCGAAAAAAGAATTGCCGAATCTGCAAATCGCTTACGCCTTTTCGCCGCCGTTTCGACCTTTGACCGATGAAGAAGACGCATCGGTGACGGCGGAAATCAATCGCGCGAAGCCGGACATTTTGTTTATGGGCTTGGGCTGCCCGAAACAGGAAAACTGGATGGCGGCGCACAAAGATAAAATAAAAGCCGTCATGCTCGGCGTCGGCGCGTCGTTTGATTTTTACGCGGGAAACGTCAAAGAATCGCCGGAATGGCTGGGAAAATTAGGACTCGAATGGCTTTATCGCCTGACGCAGGAGCCGAAACGACTCTGGAAACGCTATTTAATCCTGAATCCGCGTTTTATGTGGCTGGCGACGCGTCAGCTTTTAAAAACAAAGAAGGATTAGCCGCGAACAAACACGAAAAGGCACGAAAGAAGAAATTTACAGGGATAACAGGATTTACAGGGATTGAAGAATCTGAAATTTGAAATTTCAAATGACGAGCTTTGCTTATCCTTGCCTATCCTGTTTATCCCTGTATTTTTTCTTTTTCGTGCCTTTTCGTGTTCTTTCGTGACTGAAAATTTCTTATAATCTGGGCAGTTTCAAGCTGAATTTCGAGCCTTGCCCGACTTCCGATTCGACCGAAACTTCGCCGCCGTGTTGTTCGACGATTTCCTTGACCAGCGACAAACCTAAGCCGGTCGATTCTTCTTCCTTGTCCTGTCCGGCGCGGGCGACGCGATAGAATTTCTGCCAGATTTTTTCCTGTTCGGTTTTCGGGATGCCGTAGCCGCGGTCTTCGACGACGACGCGCAGGAATTCCGATTCGAGAATCGTCGAGATAATGACGGAAGTTCTTTCCGGACTGTATTTGATGGCGTTGTCAATCAGATGCGAGACGGCGCGCGTGATTAAGCTTTTGTCGGCGGCAATCGGCGGCAGATGCGAGTTTGACTGCTCGACCAGACGAATACGCTTTCGCTTGGCGTTTTCCTGCAAATCGCCGACGACTTCGCTGACGACCGTGTCGAGCCTGACGGGCGATTTGAAAAATTCGCGTTTGTCCGATTGTTCGAGATTCGAAACCGACAGGAAAGTCGAAAGCATCTTGGAAAGCCGCTGCGATTCGCCCGCGATAATCGTTAAAAATTCGCGGGCTTCTTCGTTGATGGTTTCGTCCGCCAGCAAAAGCTCGGCAAAGCCCTGAATGCTCGTAATCGGCGTGCGCAGTTCGTGCGACATCAGGCTCGTCATATCGCTGCGCAGCTTTTCGTTTTCCTTGATGACGGAAATGTCGCGCATCGTAATCAGAAAACAGGCGGGCATCATCGGCACGTTCGTTTCGTGGATGGATTGATTGTCCGACGGCACTTTGACCAGCGAAATCTGCATATCGAGCGTGCGGTTTTTTTCCGGGTAATACAATTCGCCCTGATAAGTTTCGCCCGTTTGCAAAACTCTGCGAATCGCCAGTTGCGGCTCGTTAAAAATGTCGGTTCTGAAATGTTCGAGCAAGCCGAACAGATCTAATTCGTAAATATGGTCGGCGTTCAGCTTCGCCATATGACGCATCTGGCGATTCAGATAAGCGAGCGTGCCGTCGAGATAGGCAATGGCGTGAGCTTCCTTCAAGTATGAGCTGGCGGCGGCGCTGAAGCTTTGTTCCTTCATCACGCCGTTAATCAATTTGATAATTTCCAGACGGTTTTCCGCCGATTGAGTCGAGAAAAAGCTCCACCACGATTTGTTCGGCAAATCTTTCTGGCGCAGCTCTTTGCGCTGAAAATTTCGCGCCAGCTGCCCGCAGAAGGCTTCGAGCATATACTGGTCGTCGCGTTCGAAATTATTGCGGACTTTGACGTATAAAACGCCGACAATCGTCTCGCCGTAAGTCAGCGGAATGGCGACCTGCGCCGAATCGTTTTGATTTTTGTCGGTCAAAACCATCGTCTGCCGCCACTGCAAAGCTTCTTCGCAAAGCTGCACGCTTTCGCGCCACGCGGCTTGCCGCGCGACGAGCGAATCATTGTCGGTCACCGCCTGAAAACTGCCCGAATTATTTCGCGCGCGTCCGACCGGCGCGAGCTGCCCGTGATGGTCAAAGTGAAAAACTATCGCTTCGGAAAGCGGAAAAATCGTTTCGAGCAGTCTGAGACCGCTTTCGATGCGCAGCTCGGCGGATTTGCCTTCGAGAATATGTCCGGCGGAAGCGAGGCTGACGAGCTTTTCGGTCAGCTCCGAATCAATCAGCCACATTTTTTTGATGTGCGTGACCAGAATCGTCGTCAGCAGCGTGAAGAAAAGCGGAATGAACATCAAGCTCATGTCCCAATACTTCATCGCCATAATGCTCAGCACCAGCCAGATTATCAGAAACGGCGCGACGACCGAAAACATCTGTTTGATGCTGTATCTTTCAGCCAGCAAACCAGTCAGCGCGCCGACGGAAACTAAAAGCAGAACTTTCCAGAAATCGAAATAAGCGTGAGCCGGTATGACGAGCGGAATCAGAATTCGAAAAGCCCGTATCAGGACAGTGACCGCCAAAACGGTCAGCACGGACAGAATTATCGAAAATAAAACAGGTCGGTTTTTTAAGTTTTTCATATGCGGAAAGCTTCGGAAGATGGGCGGAAAATCTTTGAGGCTTGAAAATCGTGCAGCGCCGGAAAGACAAACAACAATGTTTGTCACAAAAATTATGCAATAAATTTCATATTGAAGCAAGCAGAATTTGCGCAAGACACAAAGGCAGAAACGCGACAGTTATGGAGCGTGTCTCAGGTTTATTAGCGCAGAGTGCGGAATTCCGAATTCATCATCACTTGTTCATTGCTAAAGAACACGCTCCATAACTGTCGCGTTTCTGCCTTTTGCGCTTTAGCTTGAAAGAACTCATAATAAAATTTCGGCTCGAATCTATGGCTTTGATTGCAGATTTGCGGAGTTTTCTGATTGCTTTGTGGCTCGGCGCAGCCGTTTTTTTCAGCGCGGCGGTGGCGCAGAGCGCGTTTGCCGTTTTGCCTTCGCGCGAGCTGGCGGGCGCGGTGGTCAATAAAACTCTGGCGATTTTAAATTACAGCGGCATCGTTATCGGCTTGATTTTGCTGGCGAGCTCCGTTGTCAGGACGGAGAAAGCGAGTCGCGTCAGGCTTTGGGTTGAGCAGGGCTTGCTTTTATTTTTGACCGCCGCGTGCGCTTTCGGGCAATTTGTTATCGGCGCGCGCCTGCATAATATTCGCGAGCAAATCGGGCGTCCGATTGACGAGCTGGCGACCGACGACCCGCTTCGCACGGCTTTCGGCGCTTTGCACGGTTATTCGGTCATGGTTCTGGCTTTTGCGATGCTTGCCGCTTTAGTTGTATATTTTTTGATGACACAAAGAGCGAGAAATAATTTTATCCGGTAAAACAAATGTTCAAAACGATTAGAGAAAACATCGAACACAGATTAGGGCTTGCCGCGCGCGCGACGACCGTGCGCGAAGACCAGCCGATTGA
>DASVWG010000172.1:0-1998 GCA_036389695.1 Pyrinomonadaceae bacterium | reverse complement strand
TTTTACTTTTCCGTTTTACACTTTCTATTAGAATATGCGTGTTGCACGTCGCCGCAAAAGCTCGATTTTCTTTTTGGTCTTAGGCATCTGTCTGGTCGCGCTGGCGGCTGCGCTCTATGTCGGCTGGATTTTGCTGAATTTACAGCAAGTCGCGCTTTTGATTTTCGGCATCGTCTTTTTTTCGTTGATTATTACGGGTTTGATTTTGAACACCTCGTTTCTCATCCGCGAAATTCGCCGCAACGAACAGCAGGACGCTTTTTTGAACGCCGTCACGCACGAGCTGAAAACGCCGATTGCTTCGATTCGGCTTTATCTGGAAACCTTGAAAACACACGACATTACGCCCGCCAAACGGCAGGAATTTTACGACGTGATGCTGGCGGACAGCGAGCGGCTTCTGAACACGGTCGAGCAGGTTTTACTGGCGAGCCGCGCCCGCGAGCAGAAGCGGCTTTTAAGCATTTCCGACATCAATCTGACGACGCTTTTGCGCGAGTGCGCCGAGCGCGTCCGGCAGCGTTACGATTTGCCCGAAACCGCGATTTCGCTGCCCGCCGAAGACAAAATAAAAATCTCGGGCGACACGGACGAGCTGCAGGCGGTCTTTATGAATCTGCTGGACAATGCCGTCAAATATTCGCAAAAGGAAATAAAAATCTCGCTGCACGTCAAGAATCTGAACGAAAAATTCGTCATCGTCCGCATTAAAGATTCCGGCATCGGGCTGCCGCCGCCGGAACTGAAACGAATTTTCCGACGCTTTTACCGCGTCCCCAATCGCGCGACGCAGAAAGCCAAAGGAACCGGCTTGGGACTTTTTATCGTCCGCTCGATCGTGCACAAACACGGCGGAAAAATCTGGGCGGAAAGCGGCGGCATCGGCGCGGGCAGCACGTTTATGGTTCAACTGCCGAGAGTCATCAGGGAAACGATGAACGATGAATGATGAACGATGAATTGCATTTTTTTGCGTTTCGCGTTCATCGCTGCGGCACTAATCGTTTCCTTTGTAGCTGAATTTTTATCATGAAAATTTTAATTGTCGAAGATGAGCGGCATCTGGCGGAAGGCTTGCGCTTTAATTTGGAAGCGGAAAATTTCGCCGTCGATATTGCGCCGGACGGCGCTGAGGCATTGCGCCTGCTTCTTAAAGAAAACAAACAGTTTGACGCGATTGTGCTGGACGTGATGCTGCCGGAAGTGGACGGTTTTACGGTCGCGCAGACGCTTCGGAAAAAAGAAATTTTTACACCGATTTTGATGCTCACGGCGCGCAGCCGTCCCGAAGACGTTCTGCGCGGCTTCGAAGCCGGCGCGGACGATTATCTGCCGAAACCGTTCGAGCTGAAAATTTTTCTCGCGCGCCTGCACGGTCTGCTCCGGCGTCGCGAATGGTTTCGCAAAGCGGAAAAATCAGCGCCGCTCACGGGCGGTAATTACGTCATCAACGGCAAGACGATTGATTTCGAAAGCCTCGAACTGCAAAGCGGCGCGGAAACGATTCATTTAACGCTGATGGAAGTCAAGCTTTTGCGCTACCTGATTGAAAACGCCGGAAAACCCGTCTCGCGCAAGACGATTCTCGAAGAAGTCTGGGATTTGCGCGAAGACACCGACACGCGCGCCATCGATAATTTCATCGTCCGCCTGCGCCGCTATCTCGAAGACGAGCCGGAAAAACCCAAAATCCTGCAAACCGTCCGCGGCATCGGCTACAAATTCGTGAAAGAAAATTAGCCGCAGATGCGCGAGAAAAATTCAAACAGGATAGACAGGATTTACAGGATGAAAACTTTTTAATTAAAAAGTTTCGAGTAAAACTCAAACGTTGCTTTCAAAAACAATTTATCCTGTTTATCCTGTCCATCCTGTTAAAATCTCGCGTTTATCTGCGCTCATCCGCGGCTAATTTCTCCCGGCGCAAAACCTTCAAATTCTCGCGCCAGTTTTCGTTTAAATCAAAGCGGTAAATTTCGATTTCCGGCGCGACCGATT
>DASVWG010000171.1:0-5379 GCA_036389695.1 Pyrinomonadaceae bacterium | reverse complement strand
CAAAGGCGCGACCGACGACGACGGACGGCTGCGCGATTTGCTCGATGCGGACGCTGATTTCGCGGCGGGAAATTATCGCCTGACTTTTGAAACCGGAGCTTATTTTGCCGCGCGGCAAATGGAAGGCTTCTATCCGCAGGCGACGGTTGCTTTCACGGTGCGCGACGCGGCGCAGCATTATCACGTGCCGCTGCTTCTAAGCCCGTTCGGATATTCGACTTATCGCGGGAGTTAGTTTAGACAGAAAGTATCAGTAGCCCAAGCGTGAGCGCGGGCTTGGCGTTTAGAAACTCAAGATAATTTCCATTTGTCGAGAAGCCCGCGCTCACGCTTGGGCTACTGACACTTTTTAGATTTCCGATAACATTTTTAAAAATATGCCAGTCAAATTAGTGCAGAATAATTACGGCAAAGCGCGTGTGCGTTTGATGAAAGTCGCGCGTGAAGGCGAGCGTCACGAATTGCAGAACCTGACCGTCCGCGTCGCTTTTGAAGGCGATTTTACGGACATTCACACGACCGGCGACAACGCCAAATGCCTGCCGACCGACACGATGAAAAATACGGTTTACGCGCTGTCGCAGCAGACCGAAGAAATCGAGGAAATCGAGACGTTTGCGCTGCGGCTGGGAAATCATTTTCTGGCAAACAACCATCAGGTCTCGCGCGTTATCATCAAAATCGACGAGCACGGCTGGACGCGAATTGCCATTAACGGCGAGCCGCATCAGCATTCCTTTATCAAAGGCAGCGACGAAAAACGCACGACGACCGTCAGCGCCGCGCGCGACGCGGTGACGATTGAATCCGGCATCGAAGATTTAATCGTTCTGAAAACGACCAAATCCGGTTTTGTAGGCTTTATCAAAGACTGCTACACGACTTTGCCGGAATCGACCGACCGGATTTTCTGCACTTCCGTCAAAGCCGGCTGGCGCTACGCCAACACGGAAGCCGCGACGGGCGAAAACTGGCGCAATGTGCGGCAGACGATTATCGAAACTTTTGCCGGGCACGACAGCTTATCGGTTCAGCACACGCTTTACGCAATGGGCGGAGCCGTCCTGGAAAAATTCGCGGACGTGGCGGAAATATCGTTTTCGCTGCCGAATATTCATTGCCTGCCGGTTGATTTTACGCGGTTCGGCTTGGAAAACGACAACCGGATTTTTATGCCGACCGACGAGCCGCACGGCTTGATTGAAGCGCGTCTGTCGCGTTAAAGGATTGGAAGCCGCGCAACAAGGAATGTAGGGGCACGCCCGCGTGCCTGCCCAATGAGCGCAGCGAAAAGCGTTTTAAACATATTCAATGTTGAATGTAATCAGAATTGATTAGCGTCTTTTCAGACGCTTTGGGCAGGCACGCGGGCGTGCCCCTACATTCGTTTCGACGCCGAATCTTTTCTATTACATGACAGAAAACGAAAGGAATAATCGTTAATAATTATATGGCATCAACACTTTCTGAGGAATCATTGCGGGAAATTACCGGCGCTTTAAAATCTTCGCTCGCCACGTTTGCGGCGCGTTATCCGGGCGAATCCGGTCGGCGGCAGCCGGTGCATACGGTTTACGGCGGCGCGCATCTTTTTAAATCCGACACCGCGCCGCGTCTCGGCGGGCTTGCCGTGCGAGCTTTTGAAACTTACGCGCCGGACGCGCAGACGCTTGCTGAAGTGCTGGAATTGCCCGGTAAACTCGCCGACACGATTTACGAGCGCGTGCGCGAAAAGCTTCAGCGCGAGCCGGTCGAAGATTTTCGCATCGACTTTGAAGACGGCTACGGCACGCGCCCCGACGCCGAAGAAGACGGTCACGCCGCGAGCGCCGCCCGCGAAGTCGCGAAAGGCTTGGAAGCCGGAACTCTGCCGCCGTTCGTCGGCATTCGCATCAAGACTTTTTCGGAAGAACTGCACGCTCGCGCCATCCGCACGCTCGATTTATTTCTGACGACGCTCGTCGAAGCGACCGGCGGACGCCTGCCGGAAAATTTCGTCGTGACGCTGCCGAAAATCGTTCTGGCTGAGCAGGTGACGACGCTCGTCGACATTTTCGATTTGCTCGAAACGCGTCTGAATCTGCCCGCCGATTCGCTGAAAATGGAGATGATGGTCGAAACCACGCAGTCGATTATCAACGAGCGCGGCGAGACGAATCTGCCGAAGTTTCTGGAAGCGGCGCGCGGGCGCTGCGTCGCCGCGCATTTCGGAACCTATGATTACACGGCGAGCTGCAGCATCACCGCCGCTTATCAGGATATGCTGCATCCGGCGTGCGATTTCGCGCGGCACGTGATGCAGGTTTCCTTTGGCGGAACCGGAATCTGGCTGTCTGACGGCGCGACGAATATTATGCCCGTCGCGCCGCATCGCGGAGAATTGACCGCAGAGCAGGAAGCGGAAAATCGCGCGGTCGTGCATCGCGCGTGGCGTCTGCATTACGAGCACACGCGGCATTCGCTCGCCAACGCTTTTTATCAGGGCTGGGATTTGCATCCGGCGCAATTCGTGCCGCGCTACGCCGCCGTTTACACTTTCTTTCTTGAAGGCTTGGACGCCGCTTCCGAGCGTCTGCGGAATTTTGTCGCGAAAGCGGCGCAGGCGACGCTCGTCGGCGACGTTTTCGACGACGCCGCAACCGGGCAAGGCTTACTGAATTATTTTCTGCGCGCCATCAATTGTCGCGCTCTGACCGAACAGGAAGCGCAGGATTTGACGAGCTTGACGCTCGAAGAGCTGCGCTCCGGCTCGTTTGTCAAAATATTGCGGAACCGGCAAAAATAAGCTATCTTTGCTGATGCCAAGCCTCTGGCTCATTGATTTTCTGAAACGTGTTGTCCGGCAAAAGACAACGTAAATTTGTCAGTTTTCATTCCTGAAAGGAGACGCGCTTATGAACTGGCTGTGGATTGGAGTCATCGGTATTTATGTGAATTTTACGGTTTTTCTGTTCACCGAATTTTCGCTTTTGTATTTTTTCGTTCTAACGACCTGCATCGCGCTGCTCGTCTGGAAAATGACGAACGCGCAAAAACGCAACAAATAAAGCAAAATTGCTTTAAGTGGTAAACGGTAAGCGGTAAGTGGTAAGTTCGTGGTTTTGAATTTCGAGTTTTTGTTTAAAACTCGATACTTTGCAACTGCAACTTACCGCTTACCGTTTACCACTATTACGTAGTAAAATCTTATAAAAAACCAGATGCGAAAATCTTGAATGAGCAGTCTCGCGCTCATCGTTTTCTTTGACGGAGACCAATTTTATGAAAAAAATATCAGCCCTTTTATTGCTTTTCAGCTTTTTAATCGGCGTTCCTTTCGCGGCGCGCGCCGACGAGGGAATGTGGACTTTTGACAATCCGCCGCTCCGGCAGTGGAAAGAGCGTTACAACTTTGAGCCGACCGCCGAATGGCTGGAAAAAGTTCGTCTCGCTTCCGTCAGGATAAACGACGGCGGCTCCGGCGGTTTCGTCTCGCCCGACGGTTTGCTGGTAACGAATCAACACGTCGCCGAAGGGCAATTGCAAAAGCTTTCGACAAAGGAAAAGAATTACACGCGCGACGGTTTTTACGCTCGCACACGCGCCGAAGAATTGAAAACGTCAGACCTCGAACTCAACGTGCTAGTCTCTTACGAAAACGTCACCGAGCGCGTTCAATCCGCCGTCAAAACGGGCGCGTCAGACCTGGAGGCAAACGCGCAGCGCCGCGTCGTTATCGCGCAGATTGAAAAGGAATCGACCGAAAAAACCGGCTTGAAAAGCGACGTCGTGTCGCTCTACAGCGGCGGCGAATACTGGCTTTACCGGCACAAAAAATACACGGACGTGCGGCTGGTTTTCGCGCCCGAAGAACAAATCGCCTTTTTCGGCGGCGATTACGACAACTTCACTTTTCCGCGTCACGATTTGGATTTCACGTTCTTTCGCGCGTATGAAAACGGTCAGCCCGCGAAAACGCCGAATTATTTCAAATGGTCGGAGACGGGACCGAATGAAGGCGAATTCGTCATCGCTTCGGGCAGTCCCGGCTCGACGGCGCGGCTTTTAACGGTCGCGCAGCTTGCCTATCAGCGCGACGTCGGCAATCCTTTGCAGCAAAAAGTCTGGACGCTGCGGCGCGACATTCTGGAAAATTACGGCAAGCGCGGCGCGGAACAGGCGCGTCAGGCGGGCGGCGGAATCCGCTCTTTTAATAATGCGCTCAAGCGTCTGGTCGGTCAGCAGGAAGGCTTGCGGAACCCGCGAATGTTCGCCCGGAAAGAGTCGGAGGAAAAAGCGTTAAAGGACGCGCTGGCGAAAAACGCCGAATTGCAGAAAATGTATGCGCCCGCGTGGGAGCAGATTGCGGCGGCTTATCGTGAGCTTCCGGCAATGTCGAATCGTCTGTCGTTTTCCACGCTGTCGCCTTCGCGTCTCGGCTCGATCGCCTCGCAGATTGTCCGCTACGGCGAGGAAATCAAAAAGCCGAACGCGCAGCGTTACGCCGAATTCCGCGACTCGAATCTCGAATCGCTCAAAGCCAATTTGCTTTCGACCGCGCCGTTTTATCCCGAACTCGAAGAATACGCTTTGACGGCGTGGCTCGAAGAAGGCTTGAAAACATTGGGCGCGAACGACCCGTTTATCAAAGCCGCGCTCAATGGCTTGACGCCCGCCGAAGCCGCAAAACGAGCGGTTCAGGGAACGCAGTTGAAAGACGTCGCGGCGCGCAAAGCTTTACTGGACGGCGGCGCGGACGCGATTGCGAAATCTACCGACCCGATGATTGTCATGGCGCGAAATGTCGAGCCGGTTATCCGCGAGCTGCGCGCGTGGAACGAGGAAAAAATCGCGAGCGTCGAGGCGAGCGCGGGCGAAAAAATCGCGAAAGCGCGTTTTGCGGTCTACGGCAAAACTGTTCCGCCCGACGCGAATTTCAACGTGCGGCTGACTTCCGGCAGAGTCTTGGGCTACGAAGAAGACACGACGCTCGTGCCGTTTAAAACGACGTTTTTCGGCTTATACGACCGCGCCGAAAGCTTCGGCGAAAAACCGCCTTATAATTTACCGGCGCGTTACAAGGAAGGGCGCGGCAAATTAGACCTTTCGACGCCGCTGAATTTCGTTTATTCGGCGGACACCATCGGCGGAATGTCCGGCTCGCCCGTCATCAATCGCAACGCGGAGCTCGTCGGCTTAAACTTCGACAGCAATCTGCAAAAACTTTCCAACCGCTACTGGTATATCGAGGAAGAAGAAGGCAGCCGCGCCGTCGGCGTCCACAGCGCCGCGATTCTCGAAGTTTTGCGCAAGCTCTACGACGCGCAGGATTTAGCGCGGGAACTGACCGGAAAATAATATAAAAAGGCAGAAGCCCGCGCGTGAGCAAGGGCGGAGATT
>DASVWG010000170.1:0-4454 GCA_036389695.1 Pyrinomonadaceae bacterium | reverse complement strand
CGATAGGTTGATAGGCGTCAGAACGTCGCCGCCGCCGCCCATATCGGACATGACCATAAATTTCTGTCCGCCCGGACCGACCAGCAGAATATCGATGTCACCGGGGAAAGTGTGCGTCAAGCCAAGCAGGTTGAGCTTGAGAACCTTATTGCCCGTCATACCGGAAACCGTAATATTCGACGGATACGGCGTTGACGCCGTATTGTCGGCAATCGTAATCGCGGTCGTATTCGAGAAGGTCGCCGGTGCGCCGCCGACCGGTGCGCCGAGACGGAATGATTTAGTCGACGCAGGATTTGTTCCGGCATCGCTGCTGACGGTGATTTCCACCTGATGCAGGCTGCCGCAAACGGCTGCCGCCGGGACAGTGTACGGAATCTGGCGAACGACCGTCGCGCCGCCCGCGATGTTTCCGTAATTGGCGCTGCCGCCGCCGGCGACAGTCGCCGTGACGTTGTTAATCGGCTCGCTGAGCGGGTTCATAACCGAGACGTTCAACAGCACGTTTTCTCCCGGCTCGGGGAAACCGTCGTTGTCGCCAGTCGAATCGCTGACCGAGAACGGGTCAACTAACGAAGCGTTCGGCAGATTGAAGCTCTCGACGACCGTGTTGCCGCTCGGATTGGTCGCGCCGAAGCCCAGACCGCGCGTGGCGAAACCAGCCCAAATGTCGCCGATATCAGCCGTGTTGCCGTTGGCTTGCGCCGCCTGCAAAATCGCGTTGCGCTCCTGCAGCATCGACGGGCTTGACGGCGCGACTTTCATGCCGTCCATCGCGAGCTGCAAAACTTTCTTGCTGCCCGCGACCGCGCCGAGACGAGTTACCAATCTGGCGCGAACTTCCCACATCATACTGCTCCAAATTTCGCCGCCGTCGTGAACCGCCGTCGCCGAGCCGGCAAATGCCGGGGCAAACGCGCCGTCGGTCAGGCTCATCTGCGCCGGGTCGATGTCGGCATAGGTCAAAGGATTGTGCGGACGGTTGTTCGGTCCGCCGGTAAACGATTTAACGGCTTTCGGAAAACGGCGGATGCCGTAATAGTAGTTTCCCGTATTGCTGAACGGGGCGGCGGTGCGGAGGTTAAGCGTTACATATCCGCCGGTCACATAAACTCCGGGAATCGGGTCGGTATCGAGCGAAAGCAGCACGTGCGCGAAAAAGTCGGAGTTTCCTTCATTCATCTGCCCGGCTTGCGTATTACTTACGCCGTTGTGAAGACGCCCGAAAAGACCGTGCGTCATTTCGTGGACAATAACTTCGGCATCTAAATCGCCGTCGCGAATCGGAGTTACCCGATTCCAGATATACATCTGCATTCTGCCGCGTCCGCCGTCCGCCGGAGTGGCGAAATTAGCGTTATTGGCGCACGGGAGTGTGCTGCATGACGGTCCGAGCGTCTGGTCTTGCGCTTCTGCCGAAACGCGGTCATTGCCTGCGCCGCCGCGACCGAAGTTATCGTTCTGGAAGTTGCGCGCCTGTTCGGTAAAGCCGAGCAGGTAGGTTTCGTCGTGATAACGGTTGATAACGTAGAAAAGATTCGTCGCCGCGCCGTTGCGATATGGAATGGTCGTCATCGGATCGTCGCCGGGTCCGTTGTTCGCGCCGGCGCCGGGCGTGTAACTGAAGTTGAAAACGCGGTTGGTTCCCTGAACCGTCGCGTCCACGCCGTTGACCTGGTCGTGATCGATGCCGGCTTCGACGTTGTTTCCATCAGTCTGACCGTTGACGCCGTTCGAGTTGTCGTTCATCCATCCGAGATTGTTGAAGGTGTAAGGAGCTTCGTTGCCGATAGCGGTTACGCTCGTTCTCGGCTGAAGCGTTCCCTGTGTTCCGAGCGCCGGGCTGAGCGGATTCGGGCTGAGCGGCGCCGGACTCGACATCGATCTCAAGATACTGTTCGTATTCGCGTAAACGTTGTAGGTCGCCGGCTGCGTCTGCGAATAAGAGATTTTTTCGCGGTTGAGCAGCGTGCCCGTTTCGGCATCGACGATGACGTAGTAAACGTCGCTGCCGGTGTTCCAGTTAAGAATGCGCCAGGCTGGGCGCGCCACGCCGGTTTCAATCGGAAAATACATTTTCTCGGCGGTCGTCGCCCAATCGCCCGTGCCGAAAACGGCTTTCAGGTCGGTTGAAGTCGCACCGTTACGGTCTAATTCGCCTTCTTTCAACTGGTAATTGACATATTCGGCGGCGCGGCGCACGGCGTCCGCCGGATTGCCGAACTCGGTCGAGAGCCGCTCATAATCGAGTCCCGGCGCGAGGTCATTGACGACGCGAAACAAATCGCCTTTTTTGTTAAAGCCGGAGCGGATTTCGCCGCGAAAGACCGGCACGCCGTTGATGTGCTGCTCGAGACGCGCGAAGGAAAGCTCGCCGTTCGGGTTGGTGTAGTCAGCGACGACTTTCAGACTGTCAAGCTGGTCGTCGCGCAGCCCGATGAGGTCATTATTCGCCTTCGCGAAGCTGCGCAGAAACTCGGCGTTTTTGGCGCCCGTGCGCGTCGCCAGGATGCCGCCGCCCTTCATCACGTCCGGAGCGATAACTTCCGGGTTGCGAAGCTGCAAGTGATACTCGACGGCTAAGGTCGGCACGCTTCGTCTGAGCGCTGTTTCGCCTTTGACATAATTATCTCTGATGTCCGCGATTTCCACAGCGCTTTTTCCGGCTGCCTGTCTGAAATCCATCAAAATTCGTGATACTTCTTCGTTTTTCTGATCACGGATGTCGTAATCTTCTATGTTCGGTTCATTAGCGGATTGTCTGGAGTTTTCGCCTGCGGAATTCTCCTTTTTTCCTCCAGCCTCCGAAGGAAACACGTATGGCAGCACAATCAATGCCGCGATTAATCCGAAAACGACAAGAGTCAGCAAAAACCCTTTGCGGATTTCTGCTGTAAAACTTTTTTGCATTTATAAGCCTCCTCAAAGCTATCTAACGGGAATTTGAAACTACTCAAAAGGTTCGCTCGAGTAGTGGTTAATTAGTACCTTAAAAAATAAGGACGATGAAAAATATAGGAAGTTATCGACAATGAAACTTTGCTCTGAAAAAATACAAAAAATTATACCCTTTTAGTTGTCGGAAAGATTATACAAACAAACTATCGCGACTCGAAAACCGGCGTCGTGCCTGCGGAATCAGATTTGATAGATTATTTGGCTTGGATAAAATGTAAAAGAATGACCAATATTTTTTAGCAAAAAATTCCCGCCGCGTCAATCCGAGTCCGGCTGTATTGCTCAAAACCAGAGCAAAATTCAACTCGACCAACCTTGTTTCTCCGAAAGCGTTTCTGCAAAACAGGAAACCAGCCTATCATTTTTATGCGCTCGGCTGGTTCCCTGTTTCAAAAGTCTTGCTGCGAAAAAGCATGAAGACCAGTGCGCCGGGCGCACGCAGTTTCCCGCATCCTGACCGCCGCGACCGCTACGGAATGTATTGTTTGGGAATAGCGCGGTCGGTCGAGATACCGAACGCCGCGCCCGTAAATCCAGCCGTCGAACGATTCAGATACCACACCCCGCCGCGAAAGACAGCCTGGTCATCTTTCCCGTCGCCGTCATAATCGCCCGGCACCGGAACATCTCCGCTTGCGCCGAATTGTATGACAACTAAACCGCCGCCGTTCGAATTCAGGCGATACCACGTGCCGTCAGAAGGTCGAAAGACGCAGATGTCTTCTTTGTTATCGCCATCGTAATCGGCAGGCGCAACCAAATCACTCGACAATCCGAACGAGACACCGGAGAAGCCGCCGTTCGAGCTGTTGAGGCGATACCACGTGCCGTCAGCCGGACGAAAGACAGCCAAATCATCCTTACCGTCGCCGTCGTAATCGCCGCCGACCGGTCGGTCGCCGCTGGCACCGAACTGCGTCGCCAAAAATTGACCGTTGCCGCTGTTAAGACGATACCAATAGCCGTCCGTCGGACGCCAGACCGCCAAATCATCTTTACTGTCGCCGTCAAAATCTCCGGCTTGCGGAATGTCGCCGTTAGCGCCGAACTGTACGCCGACAAACGTGCCGTTTGATGAATTCAACCGATACCACGTTCCCGAAGAAGGACGCCAGACCGCAATGTCTGCTTTATTGTCGCCGTCGTAATCGCCCGGCGTTAAAACGTCCGAAGCGACGCCAAACTGCACGGCGGTAAATCCGGCTTGACTTCTTTGCAGGTACCAGACCGAATCGGACGGACGAAAGACCGACAAATCGGTTTTCCCGTCGCCGTCAAAGTCGGCGCGCGATTTCGGGGGTGCAATTGCGCCGCAAGTGTAATCGGAGACGTCAAAAGTCAGCGACCAGCCGCCCGCAATTTTTCCGCCGCCCAGACCGGCATCGTCTCTGATATACAGCGACCACGTGCCGTTCATATTCGCGCCGTCCGTGCCGAACGACGAATCAAATGTCGCCGCGCCAGCCGGTGCCGGATTATTATACGGAGCCGGCGGC
>DASVWG010000169.1:0-19384 GCA_036389695.1 Pyrinomonadaceae bacterium | reverse complement strand
CTGTATCTTTTCACCGTGATGGCTTTAATCGGCACGACGATTACGCCGTTTATGCAGGTTTTCGTTCAATCGACCGTCGTCGAAAAAGGAATGGACAAAGACGATTTGCCGCTCGCCCGCGCCGATGTGATTACGGGAACGCTGTTCGCCTGTCTGATTGCCGCGTTTATCGTCATTTCGACCGCCGCGACTTTAAACAAAGCGGGCGTCACGCAGCTGGATTCAGCCGCGACCGCCGCCGAAGCGCTCGTGCCGGTCGCCGGGCAATACGCGAAATATCTTTTCGGCATCGGGCTTTTCGGCGCGGCGATGCTGGCGATGGGCGTGCTGCCGCTGGCGACGGCTTATTCTTTGACCGAAGCGCTGGGTTTTGAAAAAGGCTTGTCGCACTCGTTCCGCGAAGCGCCGATTTTTCTCGGCATTTTTACGTCGCTCATCGTCGTCGGCACGGTCGTCGCGCTGATTCCGCACATTCCGCAGATTCAGCTTCTGCTTTTCACCCAAACCATCAACGGTCTGCTTCTGCCAGTCATTCTCATCGCCATCGTCTCGCTCTCGTCAAACCGCGAGATTATGGGCGAATACGCCAATCGCGGCTGGTTTAAAATCGCCGCCTGGCTGATTACGATTATCGTTTCCTGCCTGTCGCTGGCGCTGATTGGCTCTACGCTGTTTTCAATTACGAATTGAAACTGCCTCGCAGTTTCAGCCGTTTCGTGTTAATTTGTGGCTGGCGCTTTCCGAATATGAAATCCAGCGAACTGCGAAAACATTTTTTCATTTTCATCATCTTTGCCAGCATCGTCACGTTTGTGCTGGTGACTTTGCCGTTTGCCGAGCCGATTCTGCGGCAATACGTGGTCGCCTTTTTCGGCACGACCGACGCGCGAATGGGCGAAACGGCGGGCAATCTGTTCGACACGCTGCTGAAAGTCATCAAGATTCTCGTCTGGATGGGCTTGATTTTTGCCATCGTCCGCTTTTTCAATTCGCTGATAACCGGCACGATTCTTCGTCGAACGGGAAGTTCCGAGCTGACGACGCTG
The DNA here is from genome assembly GCA_036389695.1 of Pyrinomonadaceae bacterium. GTDB lineage: Bacteria > Acidobacteriota > Blastocatellia > Pyrinomonadales > Pyrinomonadaceae > JALZHR01. The sequence goes on along the minus strand of DASVWG010000169.1, from coordinate 18,338 downwards.
CTGCGCAACGTCATTTCCATCATTATTTTCGTCGTCGCTTTTACGATTGTCGTCAAATCGCAGTTTGATACGGATTTGACGACGTTCTTTGCCGGTTCGACGATTCTGGCGGTCGTTCTCGGTCTCGCCTTGCAGGATACTCTGGGCAATCTTTTCGCCGGAATCGCGATGCAGGCTGACCAGCCGTTTCAGGTCGGCGACGTCGTGAATATCCCGAATAAAGGCACGGGCGTGGTCGAAAACGTGACGTGGCGCGGCGTCAAAATCCGCACGTTTCAAAACAAAATCGTGCTTATCAGCAACGCCGTGCTCGGCAAGGAAGCGATTGAGGTCGCGCCGCGCGACAATCTGAACGCGCGCCTGGTTTTTTTCAACACGCTCTATTCGGTTTCGCCCGCGCGGACGATGCATCTGATTCGCGAAGTCGTCCGTCAGGTCGAAAACGTTTCCCCGAAAATTCGCCCGATTGTCCGCATCCGCAATCTGGGCGACAACGGCATCGACTGGGAAATCAAATACTGGCTCGAAGATTATACGAAATACAACGACACCGACGCGCTGATACGCCTGCGCGTCTGGTATGCCTTCCAGCGCGAAGACATTCATTTCGCTTTTCCGACGCGCACTTTATATATCGAAAATCAATCGCTCGAACCGAATTTCGAGGAATCGACCGGCGAGATTTTCGAGCGTTTGAGCGACGTTCCGCTTTTCGCGCCTTTGACGGACGAGGAAACCGAAAAGCTTGCCAGAGCGAGCGAAGCGAAAATCTTTTCGCCGAACGAATTGATTGTCCGCAAAGGTCAGGAAGGCGGCTCGATGTTCGTCATTCATCGCGGTGCGGTCAAGATTCAACTGACGGAAAACGGTTTTCCGAAAACCATCAATACCTTGAGCGAAGGCGAATTTTTCGGCGAGATGGGACTGTTCACCGGCGAGCCGCGCTCGGCAAACGTCGTCGCCGCGGAAGAAACCGAAGTGCTGGAAATCAAAGTGTCGGCTTTAAAACCGCTTTTCGACGCCAACCCCGAACTGGTCGCCGCCCTGAGCAAAACCATCGCCGAGCGCCGCGCGCTGCTGACGCAGAAAAACACCGAAGACCGCCAGACGACCGAAGAAGAATCGAAAGGAATTTTTAACTCGATTAAGAGCTTTTTCGGCTTGAGCTAATCAATGACGAATGACGAATGAAGGAAATATTCTTTTAATTTGTAATTCCTCATTCGTCATTCGTAAATAAAAAGGCTGGCGTTCTCGAAAAACCGCCAGCCTTTTTATTTTTGTCTTTACTGATTTTTAATACAGCGTAAAGCTGTATTCGATGATTTTGGCTTTGGCAAAAGGAACGCCGCCTTTTTTCGCGGGTTCGAAGCGAATGTTGCGCGCCGCCGCGATTGCCTGTTCGGTCAGCCCGTAGCCGAGTCCGCCGAGCGGAGTAATGCTGCCGATGCTGCCGTTTGCCAGAAACATGACTTTAACGCGGACGACGCCCTGAATATTCTGCGTTCGCGCCGCGTCCGTGTAATTGGCGCGCGGTTTCGAGAGAATTTTCACGTCTTCCGTCGGTCCGACCGGTTTCGGCTCGGTTTTTTTGATAGTCGGCGGCGTTCTGTCGCCGTCGCCATCGCCGTCACCATCGCCGTCGCCATTACCGTTTCCGTTTCCGTTGCCCGAACCGATGCCGTTGCCGTTACCCGTTCCGCGTCCGCCGCCGAATCCGGTGCCGTTGCCGCTGCCCATCCCGCCGCCGCTGCCGCGACCGTCGGATAATTTCGCCGATTGCCCGAATTCGCTGCCGATTGGCTGTTCGGTGCGCTTGATGTCGCGATTGCCCTGCGTGGACATATCATATCTCAGTTCGGGATTATCCATCTGCGGAACTTTTGATGTCGGCGGATTTAACTGCACCTGCGTCTGTCGCGGAGGCGTGCCTTTCGAGACGTCTTCGTCTTCTTCTTTACCGCCGCCGCCGCCGCCGCCGCCTTTTTCTTTATTCTTTTTCGGCTCTTCCTTGACTTCGGAGACGATGTCGTCGACAACCATCGCATTTACCAAATCGGTGTTGCTCAAGCCGGCGGCTTGTAATTCTTTGGTGAAAAGCGAAATGACGATGCCCGCGAGCGTTAAAGTGATGACCAGCACGCACGAGCCTAAAAGAAGCGCGTTGCGGACGCCCGAATTTTTCTCTTCGATAACCGTCACGTGAAAACCGCTCGGGTCGGTCGGCGGCAAATCGTTTGATTGAAAATTCGGCTGATATTGATTTTCGTTTGAATCGACGTGATGAAATCCGTTGTCGTCCGAAGCCGGGGCGGCGTTAAAGGCAGCCGTTTCTTCGGGCAGAAATTCGTCGTCCAAAACTTTTTCTTCCGCGTCGGGTGAAAAAGCGACGACTTGCGGCTGAGCCGGAATATTTTCCGCCGGAGGAGTTACCGGCACGACCGGCGCGCTGGCTTCCGCGTTTAAATTTTCGTTTGCGGGTTGGTTGATATTCGCAGGTTTCTCGACGAGCGGATTTAATTCGTAAGCGGTCAAAGCTCCGCCGCAGTTTGGACAAAACGCAAACTTCTCGGCAAAGCCTTCTTCACATGCGGCACAATACTTAACTATCTTTCCCATCTTCACTCAATGCCTCTCAATTCTTAGAATGAACGCCCAGTGGTTATTTTATTATAATACGATTTTCAGGAATGTTAAGCCTTTTCCGGAGACTTAACAAATTTATAGATGCGTCACGAGCACCAATAAGATGCACCGTTTGTTTGACGGGATGCCAACGGGCATCTAAGATTTATCATTCGACATCTATCTTTTTTTACATTTCCGTCAATGATAAATGACAAATAATATGAATTATTCCAAAACAGCCGCATTTTTGCTGCTTTTAATGCTTTTCGCGGCAAATTTTTCTTTCGCCCAGACGCCGCCGACCAAACAGGAAAAGCTGCTCAACGGCTTGAAAGTCTTAATTTGGAACGAACCGAAAGCCGAAAAAGTTTCACTCCGATTGCGCGTCCACAGCGGCTCGGCGTTTGACCCGAAAGACAAAATGGGCACGATGGCGCTGCTCGCGGACATTTTATTTCCCGACGAGCAGACGCGCCGCTTTTTTGAAGAAGATTTGGAAGGCAGCCTCGAAGTAACCAGCAATTACGACTATATTCAAATCAACGCGACGGCAAAATCGGACGATTTTCTGACGATTCTGGAAACCATCGCGACCGCCGTCGCCAACCCGCCAATCACGCAGGAAAATTTTGTCAAAGTGCGCGACGCGCGTCTGAAATCAGTTGAGGAAATGCAGAAAAATCCGGCTTATCTGGCTGATATGGCGGTCGCAAAGCGCCTGCTCGGCGAGTTTCCCTACGGCAGACCGCAAGCCGGAACGCCCGAAAGCCTGAAACTGATTGACCGCGCGGATTTGCTGACGGCGCGCGACAGATTTTTCACCGCCGACAACGCGACGATTGCCGTGACCGGCAACGTCAAACCCGATTTTGCATATATGGCGGCGCGCAGGCTGTTCGGCGCGTGGAAAAAAGCTGATAAATTGGTTCCGGCGACGTTTCGCCAGCCGGACTCGCCGCAGGCGGGCTTGCCGGTTTTGGATTCGCCGGTTCAAAAAACGAGCGAATTTCGAATCGCTCTGCGCGGAGTCGCGCGAAACGACAAAGATTTTTACGCTTCGCAGGTTTTGCAAAAAATCCTGCAAAATCGCCTGCAATTGCGCGAAGGCAAAAACGCCTTTGTTCGCCAGGACATTCATCTTCTGCCGGGTTTATTGGTTTTCGGCGTCTCGGAATGGAATCTCGGCTTGATTAAAAAAGACGGAAATACGATTGCCCTGCCCAATATGGACGGCTATCAAAATTATTTTTTGAAAGACGCAGTCAAGCCGGAAGAATTTGAAAAAGCGAAAAGCGAGTTTTTAGCGGAATTCAGCCGAACCAGCCAAACGGATTTCTGGCTCGACGCCGACACTTTCAAGCTGTCCGCTCCCAAAACCGAGCTGCAAACCGCGCAAAATATAACGATTGCCGACGCGCAAAAAGTTTTGGAAAGATTGCGGAAAGAACCCGTCGCCATGATTTTGCTTTTTTCGGACGACGCTTCGAGCGTCAAATCCGCGCCGACCGGCGACCATTAAACTTTAATGCCAGACGAAAGAACCGCCGACGAATTAAAACACGCGCGCGCCGTCCGCGAAATGTTTTCGGGCATTGCCGGAAAATACGATTTTCTGAACCATTTCCTGTCCGTCAACACCGATAAACGCTGGCGCAGGCTCGTCGCGAAAAAATTGCAGGACGTTCTGGACAACTCGGAAGCGATTGTTCTGGACGTCGCCTGCGGCACGGGCGATTTATCGCTGGAGATGCAAAAATCCGGCGCAGCCAAAGTCATCGGCACGGACTTTTGCCGCCCGATGCTCGCCGTCGCGCGGGAAAAAAATCAAAAAAATCACACCACGATTCCCTACGTCGAAGGCGACGGAATGAATCTTTCGTTTGCCGACGACACTTTCGACGCCGTCACCATCGCCTTCGGCTTGCGAAATTTTTCAAACTGGCTCGACGGCTTAAAAGAGCTTCACCGCGTTTTGAAACCAAACGGAAAGCTCGCCATTTTAGAATTTTCGACGCCCGTCATTCCCGGCTTCCGGCAGATTTTCAATCTTTATTTCACGCAGATTCTCCCTCGCATCGGCGGCGCGGTCAGCGGCTCGCGCGGCGCTTACGAATATCTTCCAAACTCGGTTTCGCGCTTTCCCGACCAGAAAAATCTGGCGCGGATGATGGCGGAAGTCGGATTTTCCGATGTAGAATACCAAAACCTGACGGGCGGAATCGCCGCTTTGCATTCGGGCGCGAAAAAGTTATAACTATCTTCAAAGGTTTTTCGCCGATTCTTTCCGATGAAATATAAACTGTTGAACTTTGCGCGTCGTCTCGGCTTGCTGCTGCTGGTCGTGTGGACGGTCGTATCGCTCGTTACGCTGCTGATTATTCTGATTCCGGGTCGTCCTTCGATAGCCATTCTGGGAGAAAACTCGACCGGCGAACAAATCGAGCAATTCGAGCGCAAACACGGGCTTGACAAGCCGTCGTTTTTTGTCACGGGGCGTCTCATTCTCAATGACCCTTTCGCCTCGGAACTCAAGTGGCACGGGTTTGACAACCAATACGCCAATTATTTCGGCGGGCTTCTGCGCGGCGATATGGGAAAGTCCTTTCGCACCGACCGACCGGTCGCGGATATGATTCTGGAGCGCTATCCGAACACGATAAAGCTGGCGCTGGCGGCGATGCTCGTGGCGGTGACGATTGCGATTCCGCTCGGCGTTTTGGCGGGCACGAATAAAGGCTCGCTGATTGATAATTTTTCGTCCGTTTTCGCGCTGCTCGGCATCAGCCTGCCGAGCTTCGTCATCGGACCGTTTTTAGTTTATCTGTTTGCCGTTAAATTAAACTGGTTTGCGCCGACCGGCAGCACGAATCCGGAAGATATAATTCTGCCCGCCTTCACGCTGGGCGCAGCGCTGTCGGCGATTTTGACCAGGATGATTCGCTCGTCGGTGATTGAAGAGCTCGGCGAAGACTACGTCCGCACGGCGCGGGCGAAAGGCTTGAGCGAGAGAATCGTCATCTATAAACACGTTTTGAAAAACGGCTTGATTCCGGTCGTCACGATTTTAGGCTTGCAGCTCGGCGTTCTGCTGGCGGGCGCGATTATCACCGAGAAAATTTTCGGCTGGAACGGGCTCGGAACCTTGCTGCTCGACGACGGCATCGCCAAGCTCGATTACCGCTTGATTCAAGGCTGCGTGCTCGTCATCAGCGTCACTTATATTCTGGCAAACAGCCTGACCGATATGGTTTATCGCTGGCTCGACCCGCGCATCAGATTAGGTTAAATTTGTGAATTCGAACGATTTGGAAAAGCAGATTGATTTTCTGCTCGAACTGGAAAAGCTGAAATCAATCACGCGAAAAAACAAGCCGCTCGGCGCGGCGCGCTACGAAAACACCGCCGAGCACAGCTGGCAGATTTGCGTCGCGGCGATGATTTTCGCGCCTTACGCCGATGCGGAAATCGACGTTGATAAAGTAATCCGGCTGCTGCTCGTCCACGACATCGCCGAAATCGACACGGGCGATACGATTTGTTTTGCGAAACCGGACGGCGTCGATGACGCGGAAATAAACGCCATCGAAAGAATTTTCGGAATTCTGCCCGACTTTCAGAAAGAATATTTCGTCGCGCTCGCCCGCGAATTTTGCGCCAATGAAACGCTGGAAGCAAAGTTCGCGCACGCGATGGACAGATTGATGCCGGTTCTGCAAAATTTATTTAACGACGGTCAAAGCTGGCGCGAAAACAATATTTCCAAACAGCAGATTTTAAAAAAGGCTGGCGAGGAAATCGCGGGCGGAAGCCGGTTTTTGTGGCGCGACATCGAGCGCCGCATCGAGGAGTTCAAGCTGTAAAGCCGCCGTGAGTCATTAATGAACAGACTAGCTTATATCGGAATCGTCATCGCCGCCGTACTGGTAATCGCGGCGATTTTCGCGCAGCTTATCGCCACGCACGACCCAATCGCGCAGGATTTGGCGATGCGCTACGCCGCCCCTTCTGCCGAACACTGGTTCGGTACGGACGGCATCGGTCGCGACGTTTTTTCGCGGCTCGTTTACGGCGCGCGGATTTCGCTGCAAGTCGGCATCGTCGTCACGCTCGTCTCCTCGCTCGTCGGAATGTTTATCGGCTCGATTGCCGGATTTTACGGCGGCATCATCGACAAAATTCTGTCGGGCTACGTGTTCAACGTTTTTCTCGCGTTTCCCGGCTTGCTGCTGGCAATCGCGCTGGTCGCATTCTTAGGCGCGGGCTTGGAAAAAGTTATTCTCGCGCTCTGCATAATCGGCTGGGTCGGCTACGCGCGCGTGATGCGCGGGCAGGTTTTAAAGGTGCGCGAATACGATTTTGTGCAGGCGGCGCGCGCCCTGGGCGCCAGCGACGGGCGGATTTTGTTCACGCATATTCTGCCGAACGCGATTCAGCCTTTAATTGTGCAGGCGAGTCTCGGAATGGCGGGCGCGGTTTTGTCCGAAGCGTCTTTGTCGTTTCTCGGCTTGGGAATTCCGCCGCCCGCGCCTTCGTGGGGCACGATGATTGAGGAAGCGCGCGGGCTTGATACGCTCTACAACGCGCCGCACGTTTTGTTTTTTCCCGGCATCGCGATTGCGCTGACGGTGTTGGCTTTTAATTTTATCGGCGACGGCTTGCGCGAATATTTAGACCCGAAACAGCGTAAAAGATAGTATGTTAAAATAAAATTTGACCGCGACAAGACTAAAACCGAAATCAGTTTAAGGAAAGGAAGAAACGTATGAGCAAATCCAAAAAAGATTCGAGCGTTTTCGAGTTTGAAGTGACGCCGGAAGATGTCGAAGAGCTGCGCAAAGACGGCATTCCCGAGTCCGAGCTGCCGAAGGTCGGGATAATTCAGAATTCGCCGCGCTCAGGTCATTTCGCGGCGAGCGGCGAACAGGAAGGCAAAATTCCGGTTTATATCAGCGCCGAAATTCTGGACTTTTTCAGCCGACGCTCCAGTGAATCTTTAGAAGAGCAAATCAACGCCGCGCTGCGCGAAGTAATGGAAAATGAAACGAGTCGCTAGAAAGCGCCGCGAGCTTTTCAGCAACGAGAATTTCCCGGCGCGAGCCTGTTGAAAAATTAAAAGCCGTCAGAAAATGCCCGTCGCCGTCCGTATCGAAAATCTTTCCAAAACTTACCCGCCGTCATTTCCGCGTCTGAAAAAACTTCTGCGAATTTCGGTCAAATCGCCGGTCGAAGCCCTGAAAAACGTTTCGTTTGAAATAGAAACGGGCGAGATTTTCGGGCTTATCGGCAGAAACGGCGCGGGCAAAACCACGCTCACGAAAATCATCGCCACGCTCGTCCAGCCGAGCGGCGGACGAGTCGCGGTCAAAGGCTTCGATTCGGTCAGAGACGAAGTTAAAGTGCGCGCCTTAATCGGCTTGGCGACCGCCGAAGAAAGAAGCTTTTACTGGCGGCTTTCGTGCGAGCAGAATATGATGTTTTTCGCGCGGCTTTATGGAATGCAGGACGCGTCGGCGCGCCGCAAAATCGGCGAATTGTTTGAAAAACTGAATTTAAACGAACTGGCAAAGCGCCGGTTTTCCGAGATTTCGACCGGCAACAAACAGCGTCTCGCCGTCGCCCGCGCGATGCTTCCCGCGCCGCCGATTCTCCTGCTCGACGAGCCGACACGCTCGCTCGACCCGCTCGCCGCCGCCGAAATGCGCCATCTGATTTCGTCGCTCGAAAACGTTTCCATATTGCTGACATCGCACAATCTGACGGAAGTCGAGCAGCTTTGCCGCCGCGTCGCCGTTATTTCCAGAGGCGAAATCCGCGACATCGACACGCCCGAAAGCTTACGCCGCAAACACCGGCAATCGCAGCGCGTGAAAATTTCATTGCGGAATTTGAGCGCGGGCGATTTGAATTTACCGTCGGCGCTTGAGAAATTGGAAATTGAAAATCACGCGGATTTTTTGCGGATTTCTTTTGAGCGAAACGCCGACGACGAGCTTCTGGGCGAAACGATTTCCCTTCTGACCGCAAAAGGCGCGAAGATTCTGGACGTGGAAACCGAAAAACCGACGCTTCTTGACGTTCTGGAAAGCTACGAATAAATGACTACCCGCAAATCGCGCGAAGAAAAAAAATACAGGGATAACAGCTATTGTCAGGGATATTTAAAATAAAAATCTTTCTTATCCCTGACAATCGCTGTTATCCCTGTGAATTCTTTTCTTCGCGCCTTTGCGTTAAGATTTTCTTTATAAATTTTATGAAGATTTTTCCGCTCGGCGAAAACGCTCTGACGATTGATTTCGGCAATGAAATTTCGCTCGCGCTCAACAATCAGGTTTTGCGGCTCGCCGATTTTCTCGCGCGAAACAATTTTGAGGGTTTTATCGAGCTTGTTCCGGCTTACAGTTCGCTTACGGTTTTTTACGATGTTTTCACGGTCAGAAAAAATTTTCCCGACTTTGCTACCGCCTTCGCAGCGGTCAAATCTTTTTTGGAAAACGCTCTGGAAAATCTGTCCGAAATCGAAAATCCAGCGCCGCGCGTCGTAAAAATTCCGGTTAGCTTTGCCGCCGAATCAGCGCTCGACTTGGAGTTTGTCGCGACGGAAAACGATTTGACGCGCGAGGAAGTCGTCCGAATTTTTCTCGCGAAAACCTATCGCGTTTTTATGCTCGGATTTCTGCCCGGATTCGCTTATATGGGCGAAGTGGACGAGCGCATCGCGACGCCGCGCCGGGCTGCGCCGCGCCTGAAAGTGCCGCGCGGAAGCGTCGGAATCGCCGGACGCCAGACCGGCATTTACCCGTTCGAATCGCCCGGCGGCTGGCAGATTATCGGTCACACCGAATTTCAGCTTTTTACGCCGCACGCGGAAAATCCGACCGCTTTACAGGCGGGCGATTTGGTGGAATTTTATCAATCTGACCTTTGATTTTTGACCTTTAGTTTTTGACCTTTGATTTTTGACCTTTGACCTTTGGGAACTCTAATTACGATTTGAGTCGTAAATTAAAGAAATCAAAGGTCAAAGGTCAAAGACCAAAGGTCATCTTTTTATGAGCATTTCAATTCTCAAAAGCGGCATTTTAACGACGCTTCAAGACCTCGGCAGAAACGATTTCCGGCGTTTCGGAATTAATTCGGGCGGCGCGATGGACAGGCACGCGGCGCGTTTGATTAATATTTTGCTCGGCAACCGGCAAGCGGAAGCCGTTTTGGAAATGCACTTTCCCGCGCCGGTTTTAGAGTTTGAAAAAGACGCTTTAATTGCGCTCGGCGGCGCGGATTTTTCGGCGAAATTAAACGAAAAATCAATCGAAAACTGGCGACCGTTTTTGGCAAACAAAGGCGACCGCTTAAGCTTTCCCGAACGAAAATCCGGCGCGCGAATTTATTTAGCCGTCGCGGGCGGCTTCGAGACGGAAAAATGGCTCGGCAGCGCGAGCGCGAATCTTCGCGCCGGAATCGGCAAAGCGTTAAAGCAAGGCGACGAAGTTTTTTTTAATTCAAAATTCAAAATTCAAAATTCAAAATTCAATTATAGAGTCTCAAATTCGCTGCTTCCGCGTTACAGCAATTTTCCGACCGTGCGCGTGACGGCGGGCGCGGAGTTTGACGCGCTGACGGCTTTGAGCGCGGAAACGTTTTTAAAAAACAGTTTTGCCATCACGCCCGATTCCGACCGCATGGGTTTCCGGCTCGTGGGCGAGCCGCTTTATCTGCTTGAAGAAGTGCGTCTGGTTTCGTCCGCCGTCAATTTCGGCACGATTCAGCTTTTGCCCGACGGGCAGATGATTATCCTGATGGCTGACCACCAGACGACCGGCGGTTATCCGCGCCTGGCGCACATCGCCGAAATCGACTTGCCGCTCGTCGCGCAGCTAAACGCGAATGACAAAATTTATTTCAAATTAATTTCCACGCGGCAAGCCGAGGATTTGATTATTCAGCGCGAAAAAGATTTGAGTTTATTAAAAACTGCGGTAAAACTTAGTTAACTGATAGTTAATAACTGATAACTGATAGTGAAAGAAAAAATAAACTATCAGTTATCAGTTATCAGTTATCAGTTATGAAAATCGACCTGAACTGCGATATGGGCGAAAGCTTCGGCGCGTGGCGGATGGGCTGTGACGCGGAATTGATGAATTACGTTTCGTCGGTCAATATCGCCTGCGGCTTTCACGCGGGCGACGCGAGCGTCATTCGAAAAACCGTCGAAGCAGCAAGCGAAAAAAACGTTGCAATCGGCGCGCATCCGTCTTTCCCCGATTTGCAGGGTTTCGGCAGGCGCGAGATGAAAATGTCGGCGCGGGAAATTTACGACGTCGTGCTTTATCAGGTTTCCGCCGTGAAAGGAATCTGCGAAGCGCGCGGCGCGCGGCTGCATCACGTCAAACCGCACGGCGCTTTATATAATCAGGCGGCGAAAGATGCGGAAATGGCGCGCGCCGTCGCCGAAGCCGTCAAAGCGAGCGGCGCGGAATTAATTTTTTACGGTCTTTCGGGAAGCTTTTTGATTTCCGAAGCGGAAAAAATTGGCTTGAAAACTGCGAGCGAAGTTTTCGCCGACCGGACTTATCAACCGGACGGAAGCCTGACGCCGCGAAGCCAGCCGGACGCTTTGATTCACGACGCGGAAAAATCGGTCGCACAGGTTTTGCAGATGATTCGGGCGCAGACGGTAACTGCCGCAAATGGTGAAATTGTTTCAATCAAAGCCGAAACCGTCTGCATTCACGGCGACGGCGCGAACGCGCTGGAGTTTGCCCGGACGATAAAGGCGAAGCTCGCGGAAAATGGCGTCAAGATTGAATCAATTTAACTCACGCCTCAAACTGTGTTTTAATAAATCGCTTTTCAAATTTTCGGAAACGGAGTTGTTCCAAAAATGTCCAGACAGCTTCTCGGCATAGTTTGCGGAATCGTTTTCGGCATCGTCGCGGTTTTGATGATGATACCGCTCGCTTTCGACGATAAAATTTCGGCGATGACCGCCGCATTTATCAGCCGTTTTTCCATCGGTTTTTTTATCGGCGCGACCGACTTGCGCCTGCCGAATTGGGCAAGCGGCTTGATTATCGGTTTGCTCGTCAGCCTGCCCGACGCCATCGTGACCGGAGCCTTTATTCAGATTCTGCCGGTGGGCGCGCTCGGCGGAATTATCATCGCTTTAATCGTCGGCAAATGGGGAAAATAAAATGAAAAAATCGAGCGTTTCGTCGGCTCTGCTCGGCGCGGCTTTTTTGATGGCGACGTCCGCCGTCGGTCCCGGTTTTTTGAACAACACCAGCAAATTTACGAAAGACCTTCTGGCGAGCTTCGGCTTCGTCATACTGCTTTCCGTGATTCTCGATATTTTCGCGCAGCTCAATATCTGGCGCATTATCACGGTCAGCGAAAAACGCGCGCAGGACGTGGCGAACGAGACTTTGACGGGCAGCGGTTATCTGCTCGCCGCGATGGTCGCGCTCGGCGGGCTGGCGTTTAATATCGGCAACGTCGGCGGCGCAGGCTTGGGATTAAACGTTTTGTTCGGCTTGGACGTATGGCTTTGCGCGGTGATTTCCGCTCTGCTGGCGATTGCGATTTTTCTTTTCAAGGAAGCCGGAAAAGCTCTGGATTGGTTCGCGAAAATCCTCGGCTTCGTGATGATTGCGCTGATTATTTATGTCGTCTGGACGGCGAATCCGCCGTTTGGCGAAGCCTTACAGAAAACTTTTCTGCCCGATAAAATCGACGCTTTTTCGACCGTCGCGCTCGTCGGCGGAACGGTCGGCGGCTATATCAGCTTCGCGGGCGCGCATCGCCTTTTGGATGCGGGAATCAAAGGCGCAGGCTCGGTCAATGAAGTGAATAAAGGCGCGACGACCGGAATTTTAATCACGGCTTTGATTCGTTTCATGCTTTTTCTCGCCTCGCTCGGCGTCGTCGCGGCGGGCATGAATATCGACGACAAAAATCCTTCGGCTTCCGTTTTTCAAAACGCGGCGGGCACCATCGGTTATATGATTTTCGGCGTCGTGATGTTTTGCGCGGCGATTACGTCGGTCGTCGGCGCGGCTTACACTTCCGTCTCGTTTCTGAAAACTTTTTCGCCGCAAATCCAGCATCACGAGCGCGCGGTGATTATCGCTTTTATCGTCGTCTCGACGCTGGTTTTCCTGCTCGTCGGGCAGCCCGCGAAAGTTCTGGTCGTGGTCGGCGTTTTGAACGGTTTTATATTGCCGGTCGCGCTGGCTCTGATTCTGCTGGCGGCGCGAAAAAAGAAAATCGTCGGCGAATACAAACATCCGCTCTGGCTGGAAATCGGCGGCTGGCTCGTGGTTTTGATTATGACCGCGTTCAGCCTTTATACTCTCTATAAAGATTTTTTGATTGGGAGATAATTAAACACAGACACGAACAATTTAGCGGAAAATTCAAACAGGATGAACAGGATAGGCAGGATAAAAAACGAAACTCAACCTTTGTATTCTTAATTTATCCTGTTCATCCTGTATATCCTGTTTGAATTTTCCTCTGTGCCTGCGGCGTCTCTGTGGTAAATTTACCTTATGCGAATTTTAGTTACCGGCGGCGCGGGCTATATCGGCAGCGTCGTTACTGAAGAATTAATCAAAGACGGTCACGCGGTCGTCGTTTACGATAATCTGGTGAAAGGTCACCGGGAAGCGGTCGCGCCGCAAGCCGAATTTATTTTCGCCGATTTGACGGACACGGAAAAATTGACCGACGTTCTGCGCCGGCACGAAACCGAAGCCGTGATTCATATGGCGGCGCATTCGCTGGTCGGCGAATCGGTCGAAAATCCGGCGAAATATTATCAAAACAACGTCGTCGCGGGCTTGTCGCTGCTCGACGCGATGAACGAGGCGAGCGTTAAAAAAATCGTCTTTTCGTCAACCGCCGCTGTTTATGGCGAGCCGAAAAAGCAGCCGATAAAGGAAACGGACAAAACGCAGCCGACCAATCCTTACGGCGAATCAAAGCTTGCTTTTGAACAGGCGCTGAAGTGGTATGAAAAGGCTTACGGCATTCATTACGCCAGCCTGCGCTATTTCAACGCGGCGGGCGCGAGCGACAATTTCGGCGAGCGACACGACCCGGAAACGCACCTGATTCCGATTATCCTGCAAGCGGCGCAAGGGCGGCGCGAATACATCGAAGTTTACGGCGACGATTATCCGACCGCCGACGGAACCTGCATCCGCGATTACATTCACGTCTTTGATTTGGCGCGCGCGCACATCGCCGCCCTGCAGATTCTCGACGAGCGAAGCGCGATTTACAATCTCGGCTGCGGCGGTGAAGGCTATTCCGTCAAACAGGTAATTGACGCGGCAAAAGAAGTTACGGGAAGAGAAATCAACGTCCGCTACGGCAAACGCCGCACGGGCGACCCGGCGGTGCTGATTGCCAGTTCCGACCGAATCAGAAAAGAATTAGGCTGGAAACCCGAGCGTCAGGATTTAAAGGCAATCATCGCCTCGGCGTGGAAATGGCTGCAAAAGGATTTGCGAAAAAGCGCGGCAGAATAGAAGGGATGAAGGATAAGGGATGAGGGATGAATTAAGACCAAGCTCTTTTATTCATCCCTCATCCCTCATCCTTCATCCCTTTATTTATTCCTCGAACATCTTCTTTAAACTTTCCGTATACGGCGCGCGGGCGACGCCTTTTTCGGTGATGATTGCCGTGACTAAATCGTTCGGCGTCACATCAAATGCCGGATTGGAAATTTCGATGCCTTCGGGCGCGAGCTGAATGTCTTTGACGTGCGAAATTTCTCTCACATTGCGTTCTTCAATCGGGATTTGCTCGCCGCTCGGGCAGTTTAAATCGACGGTCGAAAGGGGCGCGGCGACATAGAATGGAATGTTGTGACGGCTTGCCAGAACGGCGACCATATAAGTCCCGATTTTGTTGGCGACGTCGCCGTTGGCGGCTATGCGATCCGAGCCGACAACGACCGCCTGGATTTTTCCCTGCTTCATAACGTGACCGCTCATGCTGTCGGTAATTAATGTCACGGGAATGTCGTCCTGCAGCAGCTCCCACGCGGTCAGGCGCGCGCCCTGCAAATACGGGCGCGTTTCGTCGGCGAAAACGCTGATGTGTTTTCCCTGATTGACCGCGCCGCGAATCACGCCGAGCGCCGTTCCCCAGACGCCGCCGGTGGCGAGCGCGCCCGCGTTGCAATGCGTCAGAACGGTGGAATTGTCCGCGATAAGCTCGCCGCCGAATTGCGCGATAAGGCGCTGGCTTTCGATGTCTTCGTCCTGAATCGCTTTGGCATCGACGAGCAGAATCTGCTTGATTTCGCTGACGGATTTGTCTTCGGCTTTCGCCTTCTGAAAAGTGCGCCGCATTCTATCAATCGCCCAGAAAAGATTAACGGCGGTCGGGCGCGTTTTGCCGAGAATTTCGCTGATGTAATCAAATTCATCTTCCAAATCCACGATATTCGTGCCGACAAAATTTTTCACGCCGAGCGCGATGCCGTAAGCGGCGGAAACGCCGATGGCGGGCGCGCCGCGCACGACCATATCGCGGATGGCGGCGGCGACTTCCGCGTAAGTTCGCAAGGTCAGCCATTTTTCTTCGGTCGGCAGAAGGCGCTGGTCGAGCATCAAGACGCCTTCGTCGCTCCATTTGACAGGTATTATCATTTGTTTCGGTTTTTCCTTATTTTCGATAAAAGAATTTATAAAAATGATAAGGAATAATCGGGCGCGAAGCAAAGCAGGCTGATTAATTAATTGAAACACCGAAACGTTTTCCCGCGTTTTTACGCTTTAGCGATTGGGAAATAAAACTGGAAAGGCGGAAAAATTTATGACTCTGGAAAAAACTCTGGATAAGCTGCACGCTTCGGTGACGGCGAATAAATGGCTGCAAATTTTTACGGCTTTCGTGCGCGTGCTGTTGGCAATCGGCTTTATTCCGCCTTCCGTTAAGAAAATTCTCGGTCAGCCTTTCACGATTTTGCCGGATTCGACTCCGGTCGGACATTATTTCAACGCGCTGTATCAAACCGGATTTTATTACGAATTTCTCGGCTGGGGACAGCTCGTCGCCGCCGTTCTGCTTTTGATTCCGCGCACGGCGCATTTGGGCGCGCTGGCGTTTTTTCCGATTATTTTAAATATCGCCGTGCTGACCAGTTCGGTCGGTTTCGCGGGCACGAATTATATTACGGCGCTGATGCTCGTCGCGGCGAGCTATCTGGTGGCTTGGGATTACGACCGGCTGAAAGCGATTCTGTTTGCCAAACGCGCCGAAAAAGCGCATTTTTTCAAGCTCGAATTTTTGTGGCTGCCCGCCGTTTTCGCGCTCGGCGGTTTCGCGCTGACCGGATTTTTCGCTTTTTTCCACGTCGGAAATCTGCACGAGCGATTTTTGCCCGTCGCCTTGCTGATGACCGCCGCCGGATTCGTTTTCGGCTTAATCTGCGCCGCGCATCATCGCTTTATGAAAACGGGCGAGCTGCAAAAAGGGCTTAACTGATAACTGATAACTGATAACTGATAGTTAATAATTCAGAATTGAAAGCTGAAAGCTGACGGCTGACGGCTGACGGCTTTTCAACTATCAGTTATCAGTTATCAGTTATCAGTTAAAAAAAGTGTAGATTTTTTTCCTCGAATAGTGGTAAATTTCCTTTGTGAAAATTTTCATGCCAAAACCTTATACACGCAAGTTCAGAAGATGGAGAATAAAGCAGAATACTGTTTGATTGTCGAAGGCAATTATTTTGACGAATCGGAAGCCGAGCACGCCTTGCGCGACCCGTTTATCGAGGAGTTTGTCGAACAGAGCGACAATTTTCGGATTCATAATTTTGACGATATCGAAGTCGCCTGCGGCATCAGCTTAGGCGAATTGATGGTTTCGATGATTGACGACGAAATGTTCAAGGTTTCCTGTCAAAACCGCACGCGCCCGCTGACCGAGCACAAGGCGAAACTGCTGGCGGAAGCGCTGCGCCGACAAGATATGTTTGATGAAGTCCGCGTCGAACAGCTGCATTAAAACAAAATAAAAATTTGCCGCCGAATGGACAGGATTGGAAAAATTTTCTATCCTCGTAATCCTGTCTTTTCTATTTTTATGTCAACGGAATTTTTATCGGGGCGCGTCGCGGTCAAAACGGGCGACCTCACGCGCGAAGCGGTTGACGCTATCGTCAATGCGGCAAATTCCGCATTGCTCGGCGGCGGCGGCGTGGACGGCGCGATTCACCGCGCGGGCGGCTCGCGGATTTTGGAAGAATGCAGGGAAATTCGCCGGACGCAGTTTCCCGACGGTTTGCCGACGGGAAAAGCCGTCATCACTTCCGGCGGAAATCTGCCTGCGCGTTTCGTGATTCACACGGTCGGTCCCGTTTATGGGATGAACGAGGGCAGAGACGCCGAGCTTTTAGCCGACGCTTACCGGAATTCATTGCAGATTGCCGTTGAAAACAATCTGGAAACGATTGCTTTTCCCGCGATTTCAACCGGCGTTTTTTCGTATCCGCAGGACGAAGCCGCGCGAGTCGCTTCAGCGGCAATAAAGGATTTTTTGGAAAATAATCAAACAATCAAACAGGTGCGGCTCGTTTTTTTCTCCGCGCCCGCCGCCGACAAGTTTGTAAAACACCAGGTATTTGGCGAATAATTGTAGAATAGAAAAGATTTCGCGAGCGCTGATTATTTAGGATGCGGTAAGATTGCAGAAGATAAAATCCTAAACCGGTCTTAACTTATCCTGAAAAATCGGCGTTTCATTGCTTTACTTTGTTTAGCAGGCGAACAAAGCTTCGCCCCGGTAAACTTTTTAAGCGCAGATAACTATTTATGAAGGAGTCTTCCAACGAAGAAATGTCACAAGCAGCAGGTCAGCAATTAGAGCATTATTTCCGCAGGGATTTTTCAATCAACCGCCGGCTTCCCGAAAATCTACAGATTTTAGACGAGCTTTCGCGTAATTTTTTCTGGTCGTGGACGGCGGAAGGCGCGGAAATTTTCCGCGATTTGGACGCGCAGTTATGGGAAAAAACCGAGCAGAATCCGCGCCGGATGCTAAAGGAAATCAGCGATTTACGGCTCTGGCAAAAGGCGTGCGAGCCGTCTTACGTCGAAAGAGTTCGCCGCTTTGCCGGGCGTTCCGACGAATATCTCGCCGCGCCGAAAAATTCTTTCGGCAGAATCTCGCCGGAAAATCCAATCGCTTATTTTTGCGCCGAATACGGCGTGCATAATTCCCTGCCGATTTATTCGGGCGGGCTTGGAATCTTAGCGGGCGACCATCTGAAATCGGCGTCGGATATGAACGTTCCGCTCGTCGCGGTCGGACTTTTCTATCGTTTCGGTTATTTCCGGCAGAGACTGGCGCACAACGGCTGGCAGGAAGACTGGTACATTGACGCGTTTGAAAACGAGCTTGCGCTCGAGCCTGTCACGGACGAGCACGGCGAGCGGATTTTTGTGACGGTCGAGATGCGCGGGCGCGAAGTCGCGGCGCAGGCTTGGCTCGCGCGGGTCGGCAGAATCTCGCTTTATCTTCTGGACACGAACGTTTTGCAGAACGCTGAAGTTGACCGGCTTATCACCGGACATCTCTACGGCGGCGACGCGGAAACGCGCGTCGTGCAGGAAGAAATTTTGGGCATCGGCGGCGTGCGTCTTTTGCGAAAGCTCAATATCGAACCGGCGGTTTATCATCTGAAC
>DASVWG010000168.1:0-6176 GCA_036389695.1 Pyrinomonadaceae bacterium | reverse complement strand
GTCGGTGATGTGCGGGATGACCTGAATCGTTTTGCCGAGATAATCGCCGCGCCGTTCTTTTTCGATGACGGAAAGATAAATGCGCCCGCTCGTCCAGTTGTTCGCCTGCGAGAGCTGCGCGTTGGTAAATCTTTCGTAATGTCCCAAATCGAGGTCGGTTTCCGCGCCGTCGTCGGTCACGTAACATTCGCCGTGCTGGAACGGCGACATCGTGCCCGGGTCGACGTTGATATACGGGTCGAGCTTCATCATCTGCACGCGCGCGCCGCGCGATTCCAAAAGACAGCCGATTGAGCTTGCCGCCAAGCCTTTGCCCAAACTTGAAACCACGCCGCCGGTTACGAATAAGTATTTAGTCATTTGTCCTCACGTCCTTTGTCCTCAAAAGTCTTTATTCCAAATTTTAGATTTCAGATTCCAAATCCGAAATCTCAGATTTTAAATTCTCCGTGTCGCCGCCTCGCTCAGTCTCCGCGTCTCCACCGGCTTTTCCTTCACGTTTCTTTTTATTGTAACGACCTTCTTTCAACTGCGTCTGAACTTCTTTCGCTTTCGCCGCTTCCGGATTCATCAATTCGTGCAGCGCGTTCATACTCGCGCCGAGCATCGTCGAGTTTTCCGCCGCGCTGCGCTCAAATTCTTCTTCGGTTCGCTTTTGCGGTTTTGACAAAAGCTTCAAACCGACCAAAATGCCGCCGATTAGTAAAACGAAAAATAAAAGTCCAATCCAATCGCTCATAAAATGTTAGCTGTTAGCTGTTAGCTGTTAGCTGTTAGCTGTTAGCCAATTGCTGATTGCCGATTCTTTTAGCTAATTGCTAATCGCTAACAGCTAATTGCTCTTCCAAAATCTTTCTGACACGCTCGAAATCTTCCGCTGTGTCGACGCCGATTGAGCTTTTCTCCGCTTCGACGACTTTGATGCGCGCGCCGTTTTCCAGCGCGCGAAGCTGTTCGAGCATTTCGAGTTTTTCCAGACGCGTTTGTTCCAGCTTTGTAAATTTTAACAGATATTCGCGCCGGTAAACGTAAAGTCCGGTATGTTTGCGAAAATGCGAAAGCAAATTTGCGTCGTTTAAGAGAGCGTTTTCCAGCGAGCCGTATTTCTTCGCTTCGTCTCTGAGATAAGGAATCGGCGAGCGCGAAAAATAAAGCGCGAAATTGTTTTCGTCCGTCAGGACTTTGACGACGTCGGCGCTCAAAACGTCTTTTATTTCGTGAATCGGTTCCGAGGTCGTCGCAATATCCGCCGACGCGTCACGCAAAATCGCTTCGATGGCTTTTTCAATCGTTTCGGGCGGAATCAAAGGCTCGTCGCCCTGCACGTTAACGATAATCGAATTTTCCGGCAGATTTTCGGCGACTTCAGCGATTCTGTCCGAGCCGCTCCGGTGATTTTTTGAAGTTAAAACGGCTTCGCCGCCGGCGGCTTCGACAATTTTCAAAATTTGCGGGCTGTCGGTGGCGACAATCACGCGCGAAACGTTTTTCGCTTTGCGGGCTTGCTGTAAAGTCCATAAAACGAGCGGTTTTCCGGCTAAATCGAGCAGAAGCTTATTCGCCAGACGCGTCGATTCGAGACGCGCCGGAATGATTGCAATAACGTTTTGTCGGGGATTATTTCCGTGTTGCTCCACGGGATTACAGGTTATCACCAAAAGTTCAAACTTCAAAGTTCAAGATTTCAAGTTGCGGTTGAATTAATTAAAACTTTGAGCTTTGAGCTTTGAACTTTGAACTTGCAGCTAATTTAGATACACTTTTTTTCGTGGAAATTACTGAATCGACTGAAAATTTTGTCCCGCCGCCGCCGGAAGATATTTCAAACGCCGCTCTCCCGACACCGAATAATCCCCCGTGGAACGGCTGGACGGCGTTCGGCGTCTGGTTTGCGAGTATAGTCTTTATCATCGTTTTACCGAACCTTTTTTTAACTCCCTATCTGCTTTCAAAAAATATCGATTCTTCCGACCAGACAGCATTCTACGAATTTTTAATGACCGACCCGACGGCAGTTATTTTGCGTCTGGCGTCGGTTATTCCCGCGCATCTTTTTACATTATTCATCGCGTGGCTGGTCGTGACCAGATTCAACGCGTTTTCCTTTCGTCAAACGCTGGGCTGGGGTTTGGATAAATTCAAGATTTGGCACGGAATAGTTTTATTTATTCTTTTTTACGGGCTTGGGCTGGCTTTGATTCAAATCTTCGGCGACGTCGAAACCGAGTTTGACAAATTATTGAAAAGCTCGGGCGCGGCGGTTTTTCTGATAGCGTTTTTCGCGACTTTTACCGCGCCGCTGGTCGAAGAAGTCGTTTACAGAGGTTTATTGTATTCGGCTTTTCAAAGAAGATTCGGCGTCACGCTCGCGGTCGTCCTGGTGACGATTTTATTTACGGTCGTGCATATTCCGCAATACAGCAGCGGCAGCGTTCCCGATTACGCGACCGTTATCATGCTTTTATTATTGAGTTTAACGCTGACAATGATTCGCGTCCGCACGAATAATCTTTTGCCCTGCATTATTTTTCACACGATTGTAAACGGCATTCAATCGATTTTTCTGCTTCTTAAGCTCTGGCTGGAAAGCGTGGAACCAACGTCGGGAACAAGCGGATTTTTCCTTTATTTCTTCCAATAAAACAACAAAGGCGGAAACGCGAGTGTAAACGAGCGTGTTTCAAGTTTAGCTTGTCGAATTGCTAAACTTGAAACACGCTCCATTACTGTCGCGTTTCCGCCTTTATTTCTTCCAATAAAAAAGCGAGAGCGTTTTGGCTCCCGCTTAATATAAATTATTCGACTTTCGCGTTTAATTGCCTCTGGTTCTCGTGTTTGGATTTGACGACGGCACGACGATAACCGGCGGCGGCTGCGGTCGCGGCGTAACGACTGACGGAAAATTGTTTGAGTTCGTTACCGGTCTTGAGCTAGTCATCGGCGTATCGGCGCCAAGCTCGCGCTGAACTCTGACAAAAGGCGGCAAACCGCCGCGCGACATCGTTCTGTCGGCTTGATTAACGCGCGGCGTCCGTTCGGTTGTGTTCGCCGTCGAATTCGGAGCCGCCGGCGAATGCGGCGTCGGCGGATAATAATAGTACCACGGCAGATTCATATTCCAGAGGTCTTGTCCGAACCAGTAACCGTAAGGCGAGCTCCAGCCGTAGCCGAACGGCAGAAAACAGGAGCCGTGCGACGCATCAAAAATCCACAAGCCGTAGGAATTGTAAATATTCCAGCGATTGCTCGAAGCCATCAGCGAATTTCGGAGACTCGCTCTATTCAGTCTCGAATTAATCTTCGCCAAATCTTTCGCGCGTTCCTTGCTCCACGCTTCCAGCGCGTCTTTCTCGTCGCGGTCAAATTTGGCAACGGTCGTCTCGCTGCCGTTGACAATCGCGCTTTGTCCTTTTTTCAAAGGCGCGCTTTTGCCGTCGCCGATTTCCGCCAAGCCTTTCCAGACTTCGATTTTTCCCGCGCCTTCCGCTAAAACGTCGATGCGGTAAATGCCCGATTTAACGACGTAAAAATCGGCTTTCGGCGTCGCGACCGAAACGCGAAACTCGCGGTCGGCGATGACTTCGAAAATCGCGCTGCCGCGCGTAATTTTAACTTTCAAATTATCGAGCGCAGTCGTCACAAATTCGAAATCGGTGTTTTCTCCGAGCCTGACGTAAGAGCCCGGATTAAGCAGAATTTCGGCTTTGCCGTCCGCGCCGGTCGAAACTTTATCGCCGATTTCCAGCTCGTCGCCCTTGATTAGATAACCGCCTTTCGCGTCTTTTCGCGCGACGGCGACCTTGCCCTCGACAAAATTAACTCCGCCCGCTTCGGCGGAAATAACATAAATACTGCTGGCGGCGTTGATGGCGCGTTTCTCGCGCTCGGTCTGTTGCGCCGACGCATTAGCGGCAATCAGCAGCAAGCCAATCGCGCTTAAGACGAGTGTTCTGAAAAAGCTTTGTTTCATCAGTTGTGCTCCTTTCATCCGGTCAGAGAGAGTTTGGCTTCTATCATAGCCTGTTTCGATTAATTATTCCAACAATTTTGCGGCAAAAAACTTATCCGCCGCAGTCTAAAATTTAGAACAACCTTTGGTTGTCTTCCGTAATCTAAGAAAGTGCCTGCGAATAAAAGGCGAGTTGAAACTGAGGAAATCGAAAATGGCTACCTTCAAAGACCCGATAAAATGTTTTGCGCCGCTCGAAGTCGTCGAGAGATTGCTGGAAATGCGCGCGGAACTCGGTTATCCGGAAGTCATCTATTTACACAGCTCGCTCGATGTAGCGGATTTTCTCGACGCTTTCGGCTTTGACGTCTACGCCTTTTCGATGAAAGACGAAAAGATTAATTACGGCGATTATCGCTCGGCGCTCGTTCCCGGCGGCGATGCCCTGCATCTCTCGCTAACGGCGCATTAACAAAGAATCCCAAATGACAACTGAATAGGACAGGATAGGCGGAAGGATGAGCGAAACTCACCTTTCGCTTTTTTTTATTTGAAGATTCAGAGATAAACAAAAATCGCGGCAAAAATTGTAGGGGCAGGTCTTGTGCCTGCCCAAAGCGTCCGCAAGGGCGCTAATCAATTCGGGTTAAATTCAATGTTGAATTTATTCAAGACCTTTATTCGCTGCGCTCATTGGGCAGGCACAAGACCTGCCCCTCCATTCCCTTTCCATCAATCGAGATTTGATTTTATTTGGTTAATCACAGTTTTCAGATTATCAATTTTCCGTTCGACCGCCGCCAGATTATCTTTTGAAGCTTCGCCGGCGAAAATTTCGAGCAGTAAACCGAGTTCTTTGGCTTCGGCGATTGCCTTGTTTGCGTCGTTTTTCAGACTGCTGCCTGACGGATTGGCGGCGGGCGATTTTTTAACTTCCAGAACGCCCCAGTGCGTGATGCGGACGAAATCGGCTTTTTTGTCTTCGGCAATCCAGCCCGAACCGCTCAGGCGCTCAAAAATGTCCGGATAATTTCCCAGAAAACCGAGACTTTTGACCAAATCCTTAAAATCGACGGTCTTCGAATCCTTTCCGTCGGTTACTTCATAAAGTCTTGCTAAAACTCGATGATATACGTCCATAATTTTTCAGCCTAAAGATAATCCGGCGCTGACGGCGCTGTAAAGGCGAGCAGCGACAGATTAGCACAAAACTGACGGGTTTTTATTCTTTTATTTGCCTTTGAAGAAATGACCTTTGAGCTTTGACCTTTGATTTTTGACCTTTGGGAATATTAATGACGATTCGAGTCATAAATTAAAGAAATCAAAGGTCAAAGCTCAAAAATCGAAGGTCATTGATTAATAAACGTTCACACTCGCGTTTCCGCCTTTTCCACTGATTCAAACGCCAGCTGCGCCGCGCCGAGAATTCCCGCGTCGTCGCCGAGCTTCGCTTTGATAAGGCTGGCGCGTTCGGCGGGCTCGCGGTAAGCGCGCTGGCGAATTTGTTCGCGCGTGTGCGGAATAAATAAATCCCAGCCCGCGCTCGCGCCGCCGCCGATGACGATAACCTCAGGATTTAAGACGTTTATCAAACCCGCCAGCGCGATTCCGAGATAAAATCCCATCTGCCGGAAAACTTCGAGCGCCAGCTCATCGCCCGCTTTTCCGGCTTCGTAAATGTCGGCGGAAGTTACGTGCAAGCTATTTCGCAAAACGGATTTCGGATATTGATTTTCCAGTTCACGCGCCAGGCGCAAGATTGCCGACGCCGATGAATACTGCTCGACACAGCCGCGACTGCCGCAGCCGCACGGCACGCCGAAAGGCTCGACGCAGATATGCCCGATTTCTCCGGCGGTTCCGTCCGCGCCGCGCAAAATTTTGTTGTCGATGATGATGCCGCCGCCGACGCCCGTGCCGAGCGTCACGGCGATTGCCGAGCGGAAATTTTTCGCCGCGCCGAAAGCGTGCTCGCCGATAAGGGCGGCGTTCGCGTCGTTTTCCAGAACGCACGGCAGATTCAGCTCGTTCGACAGCACGGCGGCAAAACGGCAGCCGTCGAGCGCCGGAACGTTCGGAGCTTTTAAAATCAAGCCTTTTTCGACATTTAAGATTGCCGGAACCGCCGCCGCCAGAGCTTTTACCGTTCCGATTTTTTCGACTGCGGCAGCACATTTATTGGCGGCTTCGACCGTGACCCGGACGATTTCGCCCGCGCGTTCGG
>DASVWG010000167.1:0-17019 GCA_036389695.1 Pyrinomonadaceae bacterium | reverse complement strand
CGCGTCGTTTACGGCGTGGTCAAGCAATAAAGAAGATAAAAAGGGCGTTTTAACGTCCTTCTTGTCCGGCTTAAACCTTGAAATCACCAGCTTAAGCCGCCAGCGTAAGGACGTTAAAACGCCCTTTTATTTTATCCTTCGCCCTGACCACGCCGTAAACGACGTGGTTATAAATTTCCTCAGCACCATACAATTAAGACACTATCAAAAAGCGAATTAGGAAGACGGTAGACGGTAGACGGTAAACGGCGGATGGAAGATAAATTCTACTGTCTACCGTCTATCCTCTACCGTCTTCTTGATTTTTCTTAGCGCAAACTCAGAAAAATGAAGTAAAATATCAGATATGGACTGGCGGGAAAACATTATCGAAGACCGCGCGGGCATCAGAAGTCTGCTGGCGGAGACAAAGCGCGTCGCCGTGCTCGGCATCAAGACCGAAGAGCAGAGTTACGCGCCCGCTTTCTACGTTCCGGGATATTTAATCAGAGCCGGCTTCGAAGTTATACCCGTTCCGGTTTATTACCCGGACGTCGAGGAGATTCTCGGACGGAAAGTTTATCGCCGTCTCGCGGATATTCCGGGCGAAATCGATTTGGTCAATGTTTTCCGGCGCTCGCAGGATATTCCGCAGCACACCGCAGACATTCTGGCGGCGAAACCGAAAGCCGTCTGGTTTCAATCCGGCATCCGCAATGATTCTGTTGCCAACGAATTGGCGCGAAACGGAATCAAAGTCGTGCAGGACCATTGTTTAATGGTCGAACACCGTGTTTCTTTTTGAATTGATAAATCGCCAATCCGGCGACTCTCCTTTTATTGATTCGTTTCCGGCGTTTTTATTTAAAAACGCGGGCGCAACAGACAATTTTTGCATTTCTATCGACGCTAAGCTCAGGCTCACGTGAAGATTCCGATTTGGAATTCGTTTGCTTTTAATTCCGTTTTACGAAATTACCGGCAATTTTTCCCGAATTCCCGAAAGAAAAAGGTCGTTATGTCGTCGAAAAAAACGATTCTTTACGTCGATTACAGCGCGGACAACGCTGAAGTCGTCAAATTTTTCCTGAATCAATCGGGTTACGAGGTCGAAACCTGCGACACGGGCGAAGCCGCGCTCGATTTAGCCCGCCGCGCCGAATACGCGCTGATTATGACCGAATATCGCCTGCCCGATATGAACGGCGCAGACTTCTGCCGCGCCTTCCGCCGCTTCAACGCGCGGATTCCGCTGATGTTTTTTACCGCTTCGGCGCAGAAATGGGAAAAAGAAGCGGGCTTGGCTTCGGGCGCGCAGGCGTATCTCATCAAACCCGACGATTTGGACATAATCACCGAAACCGCCGCTGCCCTCATCGCCCAAACCCGCCGATTTACCGCCGCCCGCAGATAGTTCGCCGCGCCGCAACCGCCGCCAATTCAGACTTTTTTCAGCCAATGCTTAACAAAAACCGAAGAAAATTCAGTTTTTCTCTCTAAAATGTTCGCTATCTGACAGAAACGGCTAACTTATCATTGATAAGTTAGCAAAAGTCAGCCTATAACGTGCGGGACAAGTCAGGGTAGAAGCCAGCCGATAATTCAGCCTGTTTCGTTGAGTTTGAAGTTAGGGAAAGCGTCCCGGCTTGTCCCGATTTTTTTTATAAAATCCGCCGTATTCTTTCCTCTGCTCAGCAAAAAAGTCTTGACTTTCCTATGCGATGTGTGGCAAAAAGAAGGCACATCATACATTCGGGCATCTTTTTAAAGGTTTGCAAACTCGTTTTTAAATATTTTCTTCGATTTATTTTCGCGGTTCAGAGAAGAAATATTATTTCACGTTGATTAAAAACAGTTTTTCCGGCTCGTAAAACTAATTTCCTTCGACGCCAGATAATTTTTCTTCAATATAAAGATATTTTCTAACACGGAAATTCGATTTTCCCGAAAGAAAATGCTATATCCACGCCGGTAAACAGCATTTCCATCAATGGAAATAGAATTTACACACGAGAAAATAGCATTTCCACCGGCGTAAATAGCATTTACACGCGAGGAAATTAAATTTCCTTCGACGGAAATAGCATTTCCATCAGTGGAAATTGAATTTACGCGCAGGAAAATGGCATTTCCATTAAAGGAAATTGAATTTACGCTGACGGAAATTGAATTTACGCCAAAGGAAATTGAATTTACACGCGAGGAAATAGCATTTCCATCAATGAAAATGCCGTTTACCGGCGCGGATTTTCGATAAAATCCGGCGTATTGCCTGTAAATTCTTTTTCGTTAAAGACAATTTTTCGCGCTTTAGCTTAAGTCATTTCCCGAAACGGAAATATTTTCAGTATTTAAAAAGAAAAGGAGACGCCCATAATGGCTAAAAGAAAACGTTTATCGCCCAATCGACTGGCTAACTTGAAAAGAGATTTCGCCGGTTTGAAATCAATCGCCGACTACGCGCCGATTAAAAAGGAATTCGAAGTCGTCCAGATTCAACCAATCGAAGACGCGCTCGATACTCTGCTGACCGAAGAAGCGCAGCTCGAAGCCCAGCTTGCCGCCCTGCGCGACCGCATCGCCGACAAAGGATACGACCTCGTCCAGAAAATGAACGGCGCGGCACAGCAAATCATCGCCCAATACGGCGACGATTCGCCCGAATTACAGGCAATCGGACGCAAACGCAAATCCGACCGCGCCGTCGGACGCCGCGGCAAATCCGGCGGCAGCGGCGGAGAAAACGGCGACAGCGACACGCCGACCGGCTGATTCGGTTTATTAATTTGAGAACTTTCTAAATTTGCCCACAATTTAACGAGCGCGGCAAAGAAATCGTATTGTATCAAGCCTTACAAGCGAGCGCGACGATTATTCAGTAGTAAATATTGAAGGGACAAATTATTTATCCTTTCGCATTAAATCATTTAAAGTTAAAAGGAAAAAATACAAATGTGGGAACAAACGAAATCGGATTGGATTTTAGGATTATCAGCCGATAGTAAAGGAACAGGTCTTTTCCTTATTATTTCACCGACATTAGATGACGTTTGGAACGTCCGAAAATTCGCTAAAAAAGATATTGGCTATCAACAATGCGTTAATCTCGGTTTTCAGATTCAGGCATTAACTATAAAATGGGTTCCTCATACCGTTAAAACTTACAACGAATTGCTAAAAACTAAATGTGATAATGAAAATTGTAAGAGAAGCTGCGTAGAACCGGGTTGTTTATGTCATCCTGTCCTGAAAAAATGTGTCGGAGAACCAGTGGAGGAGTTTTAACCGAATGAAAAAAGAAACAAAAGCTCTCCTGATTGCAATAGGTATATATATTGCTCTGGTTATTACGATTATTGCCGTATCATACCAACAGACAGTATCACAAAATCATTCCTGGGATGCTTTTATAAAATTAGCAGGAATCTGGTTAACCGTTCTTACCGGATTCACAACCGCTTTTGTTTCTATGTTTGTAGTTTATAAGCAAACCAAATCGGCGGCGGATTTGGAAAAAGTAAGAAGCGATTCCGCAGTTAATCTCGAAGAAGTTAGAAAAATAAATACAATAGATGTCGGGGCGATATTAGAACAATACAAAGCGTCTCTGGCTGTCGCGGTTGCCAATGAGATAGAAACCAAAAAGGCAGCGCTGTCGCACGAAGTTCTACTTAAAATAGAAACTTTAAAAAGTGAATTCAATCGTGACCTTTCCGCATTAAACAGCAGTCTGCAACTAAATCTGGAGTTCCAAAAGAATCGCTTCAATGCTGAAAGAAAAGCCTATGATGAGCTTTACAACGCCATTTTCGTTTACTATCACACTCTCGCACCGATGGAAACCGGCTCCTACTCTGCGGAAAATGTAAAAGATGCCGAAAAAACAATGCTGGCGGCAGGACGATATACTATTTCACTACCTGAAAAACATAAAAAGCTATTTCTAAGGGCTTGGCAAAAAGCCAGAGAAATAGCTGAAACGGTTAACGAAGTCGAGATAAATGGGCATTCGGAAAGAATCACGTCTATTTGGCAACAAGAAGTCACCGAATTTGGCGGGTTAGTTAACGAATTTGAAGCAATCGCTAAAAAAAGACACATTGAATTGTCAATAACCAACGAAACTCCAAAGGAAATCAGGGATTCTCCAAAAGGAATTATAAGGAGATTCTTCAATAACATTCTCAACGTCTGTGTTTCGGTCTTTTCGGTTTGAGCGCGCGCGAATGTTCCGCCGGTTTGTCGTTTGATTTTTCGGGCTTGGCTTTCGGGACGGGCTTTTTGAAAGGTTTGACGAGTTGTTTGATTTCCTTTTCGTCGAGCAGACGATACGCGCCGATAGGCATTTGGGGTTCGTGGATGCTGCCGATGGCGATGCGTCTTAATTTAACGACGGAATTGCCGATGGCGTCGAACATTTTGCGGATTTGCTGGTTGTGTCCTTCGTGCAATGTGACTTCGAACCAGCCGTTTTTGTCAGTCGCTTTTAAGGTTTTGATTTCGGCGGGCGCGGTTTTGAAGCCGTCTTCCAGCTCGATGCCGCGACGCAGTTTATTAATTGCGTTTTCGTTCGGGATGCCTTTGACTTTGACCTCGTAGACTTTCGGGACGGCTTTCGACGAGGCGATAAAATTGGAAAAATCGCCGTCGTTGGTGAGAATTATTAAGCCTTCGGTGTTGAAATCCAATCTGCCGACGGGGAAAAGCTTGCCGAAGCCTTTCACCAAATCGGTGACGAGCTTTCTGCCTTCCGGGTCGGCGGCGCTGGACAGGTAGCCTTTCGGTTTATTCAACAAAACGTAGACGCTGGCGCGCTTTTCCAGAAGCTTGTTGATTAATTTGCCGTTGACTTTGATGTGGTCGGTTTCGGGGTCGGCTTTCGTGCCGAGCTCGCGAATGATTTCGCCGTTGACGGTGACGAGTCCGGCTTCAATCATTTCTTCGGCGCGGCGGCGCGAAGCGATTCCGGCTTGCGCGATAAGTTTTTGTAAACGTTCCTGCATAATGCTATGCGAAAATTCTAACTTATTTCCGCGCCGCTTTCATCTTCGCCTTCGAGAATCATCCCGGACGAAGAAATTTGTTTGCGCGTAAATTCATTAATTTGAAAGACGAAACCGTTGACGAAGCGTTCGTCGTGGCTGGCGAGCGATGAAACTTTAATTGTTTCATTTTCGTCCGCGAGCTTCATTCCCAGAAACCAGATGTTATCGCCTTCCGAGTCCTTTTCTTCGACGAGACAAAAGCGCTCGATTTCATCGAAAGCGTAAAAGCTTTCGCGTCTGCCGAATAAGCCGAAGCGTTTCAGCAAAACGGTGTTTTCGAGCCGGTTGATAACGACTTTCGTCATCGGCGCGCCGTAGATTATCCAGATTCCGGCGGCAACGCCGATTAAACCCACCAGCAAAGAAAGCGCCGGCATCCAAAACTCGTGCTTAGCATAATTCACAAAACCGCCGAGCGAGCCGTAAACGAACACGCCGCCGATAAACGCGAAAAACAAACCGAAAATCCATAAACATCCGGGCGTTTCCCGCACGATGAGCTCATTTCCAATTTGTTCGGTTTGCATTATTGAACCAAATCTTCAAAATCTTCAATCGAAGGCAGCTCCGACAAATCTTTTAAGCCGAATTGAATCAGAAAATCCTTCGACGTGCCGTACTGCATCGGTCGCCCGACGGTTTCCTTGCGACCTTTGGCGACAATCAGGCGTTTATCCAGCAGAGTTTTGATTGCCGACGCCGATTGAACGCCGCGAATCTCCAGAATTTCGGGCACGGTGACGGGCTGTTTGTAGGCGATGACGGCGATTGTTTCCAGCGCGGCGAGCGAAAGCTTCGCGCTCGGGCGCGTTTTCAGAAAAGCGCGGATGTGTTCGTGATGTTCGGGGCGCGTCGAGATTTGCCAGCCGCCGCCGATTTCGCGCAGCTGCAAGCCGCCTTCGCGCTGCTCGTATTCCTTCGCCAGTTCTTCGACGGCGGCTTGAATCGTCTCGCGTTCCTCTTCCAGAACGTCAGCCATCGTCTTGACGCTCAAAGGCTCGTCGGAAACAAAGATTAAAGCCTCGCAAATCGCCATCAGTTCGGCGATGCTGCGCGGTTGTTTTTCGATTTCTTCCGTAGCTGTTTCTGAAACTGTATCGGTCATAGACAGATTTTAACAGGATGGACAGGATAGACAGGATAAAATAAAAGAAATCAACTTGAATTTTATTCGCTTTATCCTGTGTATCCTGTCTATCCTGTTTGAATTCTTCGTAAAATAATATCGCCGAAAATCTTTTCCTGCACGAGGCTGACGCTTTCCGTGCGGACGATTTCCAGCACGGCGATAAACGCCAGAACGAGCTCGCGTTTCGAGCGCATCTGCTCGAAAAACTCCCGCAGGTTTATTTCTTTCGCTTTGAAAATACGCTTTTTCAGATTGTCGAGCATTTCCGCCAGAGACATTTCTTCGCGCTCGATTTCCAGTTCGATTTCCTGCCGCTGCCGCGCGAGAATTTTTTGAAAAACGCTGAGCAAATCGAAAACCGTCGCGTTTGTTTCCGCGTTATTATCGTCCGATTCGATTTTCCCACGCACGAAAACGGCTTGCTCGACCGTCGCGCGCGACCACAGCATTTCCGCCGCGTTTTTAAACTTTTGATGTTCGAGCAGGCGATTGACCAGTTCCTGTCGCGGGTCTTCCATTTCCTCTTCGCCTGCGTCGGACGGGTCGCGCGGCAGCAGCATTTTCGATTTTATCTCAATTAAGGTCGCCGCCATCACCAGAAAATCGCCCGCTACCGCGATGTCGAGCTTGTCCATCAGCCGAATGTATTTCAAATATTCGTCCGTGATTTTCGCAATCGGAATGTCGAAAATATTCGCCTGTTCCTGCTTGATGAGATAAAGAAGCAAATCCAGAGGTCCGGCAAAGGCGCCGAGCTCGAGCTTGATTTCGTCACGCGATTCCGTCGTGATGTGCGGCTGCTCGGTGTAGAAATCGAAAGTGAGTTGTTCGGGTTGCTGCTGTTCCATCGAATTAACTGATAACTGATAACTGATAACTGATAGTTAAGAATGATTTTCAACTATCAGTTATCAGTTATCAACTCTCACTTAAATATATTTCGTTTCCCTGAGATAAATTATGTAATCGATTTTCGGCGGCGTAAAGCCTTCCTCGCGCAGTTTTAAAATAATATTTCCGCGATGAATCGAGGAATGAAACAAAACGTGCGTCAAAAGCTCGCGGTAAGTGTTTTCATAAGCGACGCCTTCGCTGGTTTTGTATCCGGCGGCGATGTCTAAGCCTTCGTCATCGAAACGGCGCAAAAGCTTTTCGTATTTTTCGGACGTTTCGCGCGCCAGCGCGGCGCAATCTTCCAGCGATAAATCCTGCCAGAAGGCGAAGCCGGTCGAATCTTTGCCGTGCAGCCGCCCAAAATATTCCTGCTCGGTGATAAGCAGATGCGCCAGAATTTTTTGCGATTTTGCCGACGGCGCGTCTTTCAGCGCGACGATTAAGCGGCGATTTGCCCAGTCGTTGTAGGCGAAAAGTTGACGCAGATGCTCGACGGTATTCATTTATTTTGCGGTTTGATTAACTCGATTACTTTCTCGACCGGACGGGCGAGGACGGCACGTTGCCCGACTTCGACAATCGGGCGCTGCAAAAGACTCGGATGTTTGATTATCAAATCGATAATTTCGCCCGGCGACGTTTCTGCGGAGATATTAAGCTCTTTGTAAAGCGGCTCGTTTTTTCGCAAAACGTCCGCCGGCGCGAGCTTCGCTTTCGCCAGCAAATCGCGCAGCTTTTCTTCCGACAAAGGCTCGATAAAATAATTTACCTTTTCGTGCTCGATGCCGTTTTCTTCAAAGAATTTCGCCAATTTGCGACAAGTCGTGCAGGTCGGTTTTTCGTAGACGGTAATTTTTTCTGACATATTTACTTTTTAATTTTTCTGCGGAACAAAACAAGGAAATGCGGCTCAACCCAAATCGTATTAAATTTAACAACTTTCTTTGATAAATCTAATTCCGCGTGACCGTATCGGTTGAAATTGTCGATTCGGAAAGTTTTTCCGAGAGCCTTTTCAAAAACGATTTGAGTTTCTTCGGGCATTTTTTCAATATCCGGCGGAACATCAATTAATCTGACCCAATCGCCCACGCATATCTTTTTATTGTTTTTGTCGCAAGGCTTATAGTTCACAAAAATCAAACCATATCGCCCGCGCGCGTTTCGATTAAATTTTCGGTTTCCGCCAGCGAAAAAACTCTCGATTTGGTCACAAATCGCACGCCCAGAGGAATCTCCAGCGAAAACGAAGCGCCGCGTCCGGGCGTGACGTCAATCGTCAATTCCGTGTGTTTCCAGAATTCAAACTGGTCTTTCGCCATATAAAAATCGCAGCCGTCGATTTCGCCGAGCCAGACGTCTGATGAGCCGACCAGAAAATCGCCGTCCGCGTAACACATCGGCGATGACCCGTCGCAGCAGCCGCCCGACTGGTGAAACATCAACGCGCCGTGTTTGGCGCGCAGCTCATTGATGACTTTTTTCGCTTCGTCGGTGACTTTTACTCGCGGAATATTTTTTATCATAATGCTAAGTTAATTTATCAATTTGCTAAATTTCTTTTCGCTGCAAATTTTTTTCTTAATTCAATGCTGACTTCTCGCCAACTTTCAAAATCCTGAGTAATGTAAATGTGCTTCTTCTCAGATTTTACAAACGCTTGATTGTGAAGAATAACAATATTAGTAATTTCATCAATGTTTATTCTTTTGCGTCTAAAACTACGTTTGACTTCGATAAAAGTATCGTTAATCGTTAGTTTGTCAAAAAAGGGAGAAATGCCTCCTATAACTGAAAAAATTAGAAATCCAAGCGCAATCAATAGAGTCAGCAAGTCTTCTGAATAAATCACGCAATACAACATTATTGAGAACAATAAAAACGCAACACAAATGTAACTGATTTTATATCCGGTTTTGATGTGTTGTTTATTCATTTATATAGAAAAAAGATTTACCAAAATTAATTAGCCGTAGCATGGATGAACGCAAATCTAAAAATAAAATCCGCGTTCATCCGTGTTTTATCGACAATCATTTTCTAGAAAAATCCCATCGCTTTTTTGTCGTAAGAGATGAGCATATTTTTGTTGTTGCGGTAATGGTCGAGCATCATCTTGTGGTTTTCGCGCCCGAAGCCCGATTTTTTGTAGCCGCCGAACGGGGCGTGCGCCGGGTAATTGTGATAACAGTTGACCCAGACGCGACCGGCTTTAATCGCGCGCGGAACCTGATAAAGCTGGTGCGCGTCGCGCGTCCAGACGCCCGCGCCTAAGCCGTAAAGCGTGTCATTAGCGATTTCGATGGCTTCGGCTTCGTCTTTAAATGTCGTCACGGATGAAACCGGACCGAAGATTTCTTCCTGGAAAACGCGCATCTTGTTGTGACCTTTGATGAGTGTCGGCTGGACGTAAAATCCTCCTTCAATTTCGTCGCCGTGACCACACGCTTCGCCGCCGCAGAGAACTTCCGCGCCTTCGTCCTTGCCGATTTGGATGTAGTTCAGGATTTTCTCGTATTGGTCGCGGCTCGCCTGCGCGCCAATCATCGTTTCGGGGTCGAGCGGATGTCCCATTTTAATATTTTTCGTGCGCTCGATGATGCGCGGGATGAATTTGTCGGCGATTGATTCCTGCACCAGAATGCGCGAAGGGCAAGTGCAGACTTCGCCTTGATTCAAAGCGAAAAGCGCCGCGCCTTCCAGACATTTATCGAAAAATTCGTCGTCCGCGTCCATCACGCTTTCAAAGAAAATGTTCGGCGATTTGCCGCCGAGTTCCAACGTCACGGGAATCAGATTTTGCGACGCGTACTGCATAATCAGGCGTCCGGTCGTCGTCTCGCCCGTGAACGCGACTTTCGCCACGCGCTCCGAGGTCGCCAGCGGTTTTCCGGCTTCGGGACCGAAACCGTTGACGATATTCAAAACTCCGGGCGGCAGAATGTCCTGAATCAATTCCATCAAAACCATAATCGAAGCCGGAGTCTGTTCCGCCGGTTTGACAATCGTGCAGTTTCCGGCGGCGAGCGCGGGCGCGATTTTCCACGTCGCCATCAGCAGAGGAAAATTCCACGGAATAATCTGCGCGACGACGCCGAGCGGCTCTTTGATATTGATTGAAACCGTGTTGGCGTCGAGCTCGGTCGCGCTGCCTTCTTCCGCGCGAATGACGCCCGCGAAATAACGAAAATGGTCAACCGCCAGCGGCAAATCCGCCGCCATCGTTTCGCGAATCGGCTTGCCGTTGTCCCACGTTTCGGCGCGGGCGAGCAGTTCGAGATTTTCTTCCATCTTGTCGGCAATCTTCCACAAAAGATTGCTCCGCACGGTCGCCGAAGCGTTGTTCCATTCGGGCGCGGCTTTATGCGCCGCGTCCAATGCCAGCTCGATGTCCGCCTCGGTCGAACGCGCTACTTTCGTAAACACTTTGCCGTCCACCGGCGAAGTGTTTTCGATATACTCGCCGCCGACCGGAGCGACCCATTCGCCGCCGATAAAATTTTCGTATTGCTCCTTGAATTTCGGAATGTCGTATGACTTTTTCGCTGCGTCCATAGTTTTTACTCCTTAAAAAATAAATTTGGCAGTCAAAACAAAGATGTTTTCACTCCAGTTTAATCGCGGTGAAACTTATTTTAGCACCGCCTTCTAAATTCCGATAATGAAAGCCGCGCGCTGGCGCTAGCGACTCAAAGCGTAGGTCAGTGATTCGAATAAGCTGTGAGCCACGAGTCCGAGCAGAAACAGAACAAAGCCGACGGCGAGCGCCGAGTTCAGAACGAAAATCAAAAATTGCGGACTTTGATGACGGGAAAGGACATAGTAGGAAACTCCGAAAGTAATTATGACGACGAGAATAATAAAAAGCGGATATGAAATTATTTCGCGAAAACTAAGGTCGGGATGGTCTTCGCGAAAACGATAAAAAATGAATAAAAGACTCAGCGCGAGAAAGAAAATAAGCTCGAAAAGTTTTTCTATGAACGAGCGGTCGTCTTCGCCGGGTTCAATTTCGGGCGGAGCCGAGCCTTCGCGGTAGCCGAAAATAGTAAAAACGGCGATTAGCAAAAGCAGAAAAGGCGGAGTCAACGCGCCGGGAACGAACATATCCGGCGGAATAAAATTCTGCGGCGCGAAAGAAGCGATTTCGTAGGTCAGCTTTTCAAATAATCGACCGAAAGCCGGAACGCCGAACAAAACGGCGAAAAAAACGCCGCACGCCAGACAGCCCCGCAGCATCCAGCGCAGCGCTCCGACAAAATGAGGATTTCCGGCTAATTGCCGGAGACGGGAATTTCTCTGAAGACGAGGCTTGGAAAGCGCGGCTTTCGGCGTTTTAAATCCGCTTCGATATTGCTCCGCGCCGGATTTTTCTTTTGCTTTCGGTGATGTTTTTTTTCGCCTCCGCGTTTTCGGCATAACCACAAAATAAAATCATATTTTTCGCGATTGTTCGCGGAATTTCGCATTTTAAGTTTCGGGTCTTTCGTAAAAATTATCGCGCTCGACCTTGCAGACTCGCGTGGCGAACGCCTTGTAAAAAGTTTCGTAGCCTTTGCGCTGCGCCAGAAGATGCTCCTCGTTTTCGCGCCAGCGCGCAATCGCTTCGAGGCTTTCCCAGTAGCAAATCGTCATTCCCAGATTTTCGTCGCCCGCGTGCTCCATTCCGAGAAAGCCGTCTTGTCCGGCGGAAAGCTCCGCCATTCGCGCGGCGAGCTCGTCGTAACCGTTATCGCCGCCGGTTCGGACGGAGCAGAAAATCACGGCGTAATAAGGCGGCGGCGGAGTTTTGGCGATTGCAGACATAAATTTTCAGAAAAGGTCGCGGAAAACGAGGCAGAAACCCAAACGTCAGCGCGGGTGCAAAAACACGGAAAACTTAAGTGTCATCAAAAAATCTGCGCCCAAGCCGGACGCGCGCGCCTTCTGCCTTTTAATCTCACGTTAAATAATAAGACTTACGCGTTTTTTTTCAAATGCGTAAGTCTTAAATGATAATTACCGCCAAAATTATAAATTTAAATAACCGATTTGATTTTCCACGTAATATTGGAATTTACCGAGCCGAAATGGTCTTTTAAGATTGGTTTTGCCGTCGCGCCGTAATCGAAGATATGACCTTTTCCGGTCTGACCGGCTGAAGGGCTGCTGTTGAAGCCTTCAAACGAGCCGTGCATTTTGGTCGGCGCGGGCGAATCAGGGTCGGACAAAGCGTAGCTGACGGTTTCGCCGACGGTTCTCTCGCGGTTAAAGAGATACAACATCTGATAGCTCGAATCGTAATCAAAATAACCTTTGGTCGCGGGCATATAACCGGGCAGACAATTCCAGTCGCCTTCGATTCCGAACCACGCCGTGTCGTTCAGCGTTAAATCGAAGGATTTGCCGGACTTACCCGTGATTTCAACGACAATTTTTTTCATTTTCTCTCCTTTTTTAATGTCTGAATTTTTACTTTTTGCAAAAATCGCAACCTAAAATAGACAATAAAATTCGGAGTTTTTGCGAAAGGGAGGGAATAACTGATAGTTGATAACTGATAACTGATAGTTAATTACTTTTACTATCAGTTATCAGTTATCAGTTATTAGTTGGCTTTGCTGGTGATTCCGAGTTTTTCGTAAACGTCCTGCAATGTCGGGCGGGCGATTGAACGCGCTTTTTCCGCACCGTCTTTGAGAATCTTTTCCAGCTCGGCGTCGGAATAATCTTTCACTTTCGCCTGAAACGGGCGCAGGAATTCGACGACCGCTTCCGCCAATTCGGTTTTAAAATGCCCGTAGCCTTTGCCTGCAAAGTGCGCTTCGCATTCTTCCGGCGTTTTATCGGTGACCAGTTGATAAATCGTCAAAAGGTTATTTATCGCCGGTCGCGTGTCGTCAAAGCGAATGTCCGTTCCCGAATCGGTGACGGCGCGCTTGATTTTTTTGGTAACCGAGTCGGCATCTTCCAGCAAAAATATCGAGCCGTTTAGATTCGGGTCAGACTTCGACATTTTTTTCGCGGGTTCCTGCAGGGATTGAATCCGCGCGCCGACGGGCGGAATAAAATCGCCCGGAATCCGAAACGTTTCGCCGTAATCGCGATTAAAGCGCTCGGCTAAATCGCGCGTCAGCTCGACGTGCTGTTTCTGGTCTTGACCGACCGGAACCAAATCGGTCTGATAAAGCAGAATGTCAGCCGCCATCAGCACCGGATAAATGAAAATTCCCGTGCCGACGCGCTCGCCTTTGCCTTTTGATTTCTCTTTAAACTGCGTCATCCGTTCCAGCTCGCCCATCCGCGAGACGCAGGTTAAAATCCACGCCAGCTCGGCGTGTTCGGAAACGTCCGATTGAATAAAAATCTTCGAAACCTGCGGGTCTATTCCCGCGGCGAGATAAATCCGCGCCAAATCCAGAGTTTTTTGTTTCAAAACCGCCGGATTCTGCGGCAGCGTCAGCGCGTGCAGATTGACGATGCAGAAAAAGCTCTCGTATTCGTGCTGCAGGACAATCCAATTTTTCAGCGCGCCGAGATAATTGCCGATGTGCAGCTCGCCGGTCGGCTGCGCGCCGCTAAAAATGCGTTTTTTCATAAAGATTCAAGACAAAGGTTTTTAAAACCAGGGCGTTACCAGAAGATAATCGACGAGGCGGAAAACCGGTGACATAATCAGGCTAACCAAGCCGAAATAAATCAAAGCCATCAAAATCAGAAAGCCGAATTGCTCCATCATTTCGAAAACCGGCTGAAAGCTTTCGGGCAGAAAAGTCGATAAAACCTTGCTGCCGTCGAGCGGCGGAAACGGCAAAAGATTAAAAATCGCCAGCGAGACGTTCATATAAATCAAATACAAAAAGAGCGTCGCCAGAATCTTTCCGAAGCCCTGCGCAAGATTTTCAGACGTAAAAACTCCGTAGCCCAGCAAAAGCTTAAAAATCGTGAAGCTGACAACGGCAATCAATAAATTCGCCAGAATGCCGGCGATTGAAACCATCACGTTCGCCTGCGTGTATTTCGTCCATTTACGCGGGTTAACGGGCGTCGGCTTGCCCCAGCCGATAAGCGGAATCGTGCCCCACGCGCCGCCGATAGCGCCGAAAATAAAACTGATAATCGGCAAAAGCAGAGTTCCAATCGGGTCTGTGTGTTTGACCGGATTTAAGGTGACGCGACCGAGCAGGTAAGCCGTATCGTCGCCGTATTTATATGAAGTCCAGGCGTGCGCCGCTTCGTGCGCCGAAACCGCCAGCAGCAAAACGACCATATAAATTACTAAATTCCCGATTAAATTCGTTATGAATGCATCACCCATCGTTATAACTCCGTTGGAAAAATTGCCGACCGTAATAGTTAAAAAACGAGTCCGGTAATTTTCCTTATTAAATTGTTTTTACGATTAAATTGTGCCATTCTTTCAGAACAAAATAAAATCATCAACGGAGATTTTAATGTTGAAACGAATACTTTTCGGCGGCGAAACGTCCGCTTCGCCGCTGACGAATTTAGGTTTGACGCTGCTGCGGATTTTCGCCGGAATCGGTTTGATGACGCACGGCATCGTAAAAATTCCGCCGACCGAGCAATTTGTCGCGAGCGTCGCGAACATCGGTTTTCCGCAGCCGCAGGCTTTGGCGTGGGCTGCCGGACTTTCGGAATTTGTCGGCGGCGCGCTTTTGATTATGGGTTTATTTACGCGCCCGGCGAGCTTTTTTATCGCTTTTACGATGGCGACGGCTTTAATCGGTCAGCATCGCAACGACCCGTTTGCCGCGCAGGAAAAAGCGTTTCTGTATTTTTTCATCGCGCTCGCCTTTCTTTTCATGGGCGCTAATGTCTGGAGCGTGGACGGCGTTTTGCGCCGCAACCGAAGTCTTTAAATAAAAACAGTCCGGAGAGTCTGGAGAGTCCGGAGAGTCGCGAGTCAGATTGAAGAAATTTCTTTTGACTCCCTGGACTCTCCGGACTCTCCACACTCTCCGGACTCTTAACTTATGAGCAAGGATAAAAATTACATCGTTTGTATCGCCAGCGAGCACAAAGGCAACGATTTTCTCGAAGAAGCGCAGGAAGCGGGCTGGCACGTGACGCTGGTGACGAAAGAAAAACTTTTGGACGAGCCGTGGGCGTGGACGAGCCTGAACGGCGTGAAAACCGTGCCGAACGAGGCGAAAACCGAAGATTACGTTCGCGCCGTGACGAATATCGCCGGAACGCAGCCGATTACGCGCGTCGTCGGCTTGGACGAATTCGACGTTCTGACCGCCGCCAAAGCGCGCGAGCATCTTAATATCGACGGCGGCATGACCGGCTCTTTCGCCCTGCGCTTCCGCGACAAATTGCGGATGCGTCGGCTGGCAAAGCACGTCGATATTCCGTGTCCCGAATTCAGCGGCATCTTTAATCGAGCGGAGATAGAAGATTATCTGGAAGCGGTTCCCGCGCCGTGGATTATCAAGCCGCGCACGGAAGTTTCCGCTTTCGGCATCCGCAAATGCGAAACTAAAGAGCAGGTCTGGCAGGTTTTAAACGAGCTGGACGCACGCAACACGTGGCGCGACCACCCGTCGATGTTTTTGATTGAGCGCTTTGTCGAAGGCAGCGTTTTTCACGTCGATTCGGTTGTCGAGGGCGGCAAAATCGTCGCCTCGGGCGTCAGCGCATACGGCGCGCCGCCGATGCGCGTCTCGCACGAAGGCGGAGTTTTCACGACCGCGATTTTGCCGTATAAATCCAAAGAACGCAAAGACTTGGAAAAACTCAACAAAGACCTTTTAAAAGGTTTCGACTATGAACAGGGCGTTTCGCACGCCGAATTTTTACAGTCGGCGGAAACCGGCGAATTTTATCTGCTCGAAGTTGCCGCGCGCGTCGGCGGCGCTTACATCGCCAACGTTCTGGAACAGGCGTGCGGCTTCAACCTCTGGCGCGAATGGGCAAAGCTCGAAACCGCGACGAAAAAAAATCCGTATAAACCGCCGAAGCTGCGGAAAGATTACGCCGGAATCACGCTCGCCTTGTCAAAAGAACAAACTCCCGACACGTCGCATTACACGGACGACGAAATCGTCTATCGCGTCACGAAACCGAAACACGTCGGCTTGATTTTTTTCTCGAAAAAACACAAGCGCGTCGAGGAGCTTTTGAAAACTTATACGGAAAAAATCACGCGGGACTTTCTCGCCGTCGCGCCGGTCAAGGAAAGGTATGACGATTGATGCGGAAATATCTGAATTTGAAGAACGGGATTTTCAACCGCTCGCCGAATTTTTCAGGGAAGCTCTCGCCGCGACTTACCCGTTTTTAGACGAAAAGTTTCTGCAATTGCCGCGTTTCGAGAACATTTTGCGCGAGCATACTCTGCCGCAGGCGAAAGTTTCGCTGGCGAAAATAAACGGCGAAATAATCGGTTTTGCGGCAATCGGAAGAAATTTTATAGACCAGCTTTACGTTCATCCCGATTATCAGGGAAAAGGTTTGGGCAGTTTCTGGATTGAACAAGCCAAAACGAAATATTCGGATTTTCTTGAGCTTTACACGTTCGCCGCAAACGCGAAAGCGATTGCTTTCTATAAAAAACACGGTTTCAAAATCATCGAAAGAGGCGTTGCGCCCGATGAAAAAGTGCCCGATGTAAAAATGCTCTGGCGCGGGCATTTTTAGCAAATTGTCTTTTCCCGCGCAATCTTCTATCCTACTTCCTTTATGGTTTCCGCAATTTCTTTACAGTCGAAGACTCCGACCGGTTTAGAACATCAACTAAACGATTTCTTTCCCGAATTGCTCAAATTCGATTCGACGAAGGAAATGGAAAAATCCGCAATTTATCAGGAAATCAAGCCGGAAGTCGAAAGAATTTTAAACGCCGTCGTCGAGGAAAATTTTGCGCCGCTCGCACAGTCAGAACCGCCTGCGGTAGCGGGCGGGTTTAATATTGAAAGTCGAAACTTAAATGCAAAGGAATCACCAGCAAAAGTTCACCCGCCCGCT
>DASVWG010000166.1:0-1826 GCA_036389695.1 Pyrinomonadaceae bacterium | reverse complement strand
CAGAATGTTAAAGAATCAGATAACAATTGAAAAACGTTTGAAAGACTTAAAAAAATCTTAGAAGCTTTTAAGCCGAATTTCCAAAATTAATGTTAGTAATTGAAAACCATAAATGACAATGAAAAATAATTTAATCGGTCTGCCGGAAGGCGACGAAGTGCGAGAGTCGTTTTACCGGCTTTCGGGTCGAAGAACTCGGCGTGAATATTAATAAAACCTTTTCCGCGCCTGACCATGCCCTGTTTATCGGGATTTTTGAAGCGTATACGATTATTTTATATCCTCGGCTTGCGCCGCCGTTTGCGCATTACTGGCGGCACGAACCGAATCCGCGAGAGCTGATAACGGCGGATTCGCGCGGGCTTTTGAATATGAAGGATTTTTCAATCCCTGACGACAAAATTATCGTTGTTTGAGAATTCGCGGCGGTAATTTCCGCTAAACATCTAATCTTTTCACGATAAAAAGCGTTCCGTCGTCGTCGAGGCATTTTTTGGCGGAGAAATGCAGAACGTCACTATAGATGAAATTAATCAGTTCTTTTGCCGGTAAATCTATTCCGGCGGCGACTCTTTTGGCTAATCTCTCGCGTCCGTATTCTTCGCCGTCTTCACAGGCGGCTTCGGTGATGCCGTCGGTGTAGATTACCAGGATGTCGCCGCGGTCGAGGCGCAGGAAATGCTGGTGATAGCGCATTCCGCGAAACATTCCGAGCGGCAAATCGCCGTATTCGACGAATTTGAAATCGCCGTTTGATTTGACCAGAACGGGCGGGTTGTGTCCGGCGTTCGAGAAGACGAAGGTTTTGTTTGTGTCGTCCAGAATGCCGTAAATGGCGGTGATAAATTGGTGGTCTTCGATTGAATCCCAAAGGAGATTACTGACTTTTGCCAGCGCGATGTGCGGCGCGTAGCCGATTTGGACGCCGCTTCGCAAGGATGCGCGCAGGAATGCCATCAGGAGCGCCGCCGGAATTCCTTTGCCGACGGCGTCGGCGACGATGATGCCGATTTGGTCGTCGAAGATTCTCACCCAGTCGTAATAATCGCCGGAAACCTCGTCGGTCGGGAAAATATACGCGCTGATGTCGAAGCCTTCCAGATGCGGGTCTTCGTCGGGCAAAAGCTCGAGCTGAACCTGGCGCGCGACTTCCAGTTGACCTTGCAGCCGTTTCTTTTCGACCAGTTCTTCGTGCAGCTTGACTTTTTCGATGATGATGGCGACCTGCGAGGCGAGCATTTGCAGCAGCGCCAAATCGTCCTGATTGTAAGCGTTCAGCTTGTCGCTTTCGAGGTCGAAGACGCCGACGACTTCTTCGTTGGCGATAATCGGCGCGACCATTTCCGATTTCGTCGGCTGGCGCGCGTGGAAATATCGCGCGTCCTGGCTGACGTCGGCGCAGATGATCGACTCGCCCGTCTGCGCGACATAGCCGATAAAGCCTTCGCCCAGTTTCAGTCGCGGCTCGACCAGTTCAAAAGTTATCTCGTAGCCGCGATAGACTTTCGATTTGAAAATATACGGATTTTCGCCGCTCGCGTCGTGTTCGATAAGATAAATTCCCGCCGCGTCGTATGGAATCACCGAGTCGAGCGTGTCCATCACGAGCGTCAAAACCTCGTCCAAATCCAGCGAGCGGCTGATGGTTTTGGTGATGTCCAAAAGCATCCGCAGCTTATCGACGACGCTCAAATTTTTGTTTATCGCTGTATTTTGTTGAATCGCTTCGTTCATTTTTGAATTGGTTCAAAGTTCAAAGTTCAAAGTTCAAGGTTTGGTGAGTTTCAATTTTAACTTTGAACTTTAAACCTTGAACTTTGAACTCT
>DASVWG010000165.1:0-3577 GCA_036389695.1 Pyrinomonadaceae bacterium | reverse complement strand
AGATGATTGGAAACCGGAAAACAAACAGGCAGAAGAAAAATAAGGAAAAAGATGAATAACCAAAACGCGAAAACCGCGCCGGGTAAAGACCGGAAATTTTACAGCAAGTTCAAAATCAAAAATTAAATTGAGGTTTAGTAGTATGACTCAACCGACAACTGATACTTGCTTATCTAAGCGCCATTCGGAGAAATTAGCGGTTGAATCGGCGATTAGCGATGCGGTTATAAAATCGCGCGGCTATAAAACGGTGACGAGTAAAACCGAACTGGCGAATTTAGGATTTAGCAGGGAGCAGCAAATTGTTCCTTGTCTTTTGCTTCCCGTTTACGCGCCGGACGGCTCAACGGGATTGTATCAGATTCGCCCGGACAATCCGCGCCAGAAACGAAACAGCAAAAACGAACTGACGGACGGCATAGTTAAATATGAAATACCGAAAAATGCAAAGATGCGGATTGACTGCCCGCCGGTCTGCCGTCCGAAGCTCGCTAATCCTGCAATTCCGATTTGGATAACCGAAGGAAT
Source organism: Pyrinomonadaceae bacterium (assembly GCA_036389695.1). Taxonomy (GTDB): domain Bacteria; phylum Acidobacteriota; class Blastocatellia; order Pyrinomonadales; family Pyrinomonadaceae; genus JALZHR01. Next base: position 3,049 of record DASVWG010000165.1, on the reverse strand, counting down.
CCCGAAAGGCGATGCGCTGGCTTCAAATGGCGTTTGCGCCGTTGCTCTTTTGGGCGTGTGGAATTTCAAAGGGAAAAACGACTTCGGCGGCACGGCGCTATTAGCTGACCTTGACGCGATAGCTTGGAACGGGCGCGAAGTCCGAATTGTTTTCGATTCCGATGTGATGACAAAGCCAAACGTCCAAAAAGCATTGGAGCGATTGAAGGAAGTTTTGCAACGGCGCGGCGCTCACGTTGTCGCCGTCTATCTTCCGCCGGGCGAAAACGGCGAAAAGGTCGGCGTCGATGATTTCTTGCGCGAAAATTCGCCCGAAAAATTAGAGCGTCTTATCACAGCGCCGCGCCCGATTCCGCAGCCCGCACCCGCGACCTTTGAGCTTTTGGACGAAGCGCCTGCCGTGATGCGCCGACCTTTGCAGATAATTGACGGGCGCGGCTATGCGGCGACTTGGCTGCATGTTAAAAAAATCGTGACCGAATCACAGAACGAAAAAACGGGCGCGATTATTCGGCATAATCCGCCGATTGAAACGACGGCGCCCGAGCTTTTCGTTTTACGCGACGACGGGAAAATCTTCGGTAACGGCGCGGGCGCGGCGATGGAAGAAATCGGTTTTGATGTTCATCTGCCGGAAGTTCTGCCTGATAAAAAGGTGATGAGCAAAAAAGCAGTTGAAGGCTATCGCACAAACCGCCGACCCGCGCCCGTTAAAATCTTCCTACAGATAAAAAACATCATCAATAGATTTCTTGATTTCAACCGTTCGATTGCCGACCAGCAAACAATGTGCGAATTATCGGCGCTTTTTATTCTGGCGACTTGGTTCACGGAAGGTTTTAACGTCGCCGGTTATGTTTGGGCGACGGGCGAAAAAGGCAGCGGCAAAACTCAACTGCTTTTGCTTATCTGTGAAATGGCGTTTCTAGGCGAATTTATTCAAGCGTCCGGCTCAATGGCTTCATTGCGCGATTTGTCGGATTATGGCGCGTTTCTCGGATTTGACGACGCGGAAAACGTCGCTAATAAAAACTTCGACCCGGACAAACGAAACATTCTTTTATCAGGATTCACGCGCGGAAGTCAGGTGACGGTCAAAGAGCCGGACGCGGGCGGGCGCGGGTGGAAAACTCACTATGTAAATACTTTTACTTTTCGCGGATTTACGGCGACCCGAACGCCCGACGATGTTCTTGCCAGCCGTTCTATTACGCTGCCTTTGGTTCGCACTTCGGACAAAAGCAAAGGCGATGCCGACCCGCTTGATTTTACTTTGTGGGAACGCTCGCCGAAAGATTTGTGTGGTGATTTGTGGCAAATCGGCTTGGAACATCTGCCGAAAATTTCGACATTTGAGCGTGACGCTAAAAACCGCGCTAGCTTGACCGGCAGAGACTTGCAACAATGGACTTGCCTTTTGACGGTGGCGCTCTGGCTTGATTCGGTTGACCGCGCCGAAACTCTCAAACGTGATAACGAAACTCTTTTCGAGCGCGTCAATCGTCTCAGCGTCGAATATCAATCGCATCGGGCGGAACTTGAAACCGGCGACGTAACGCGGCTTGTTTTGCGTTCTATCGTTCAATCAATCGTGCCGGACTTATCAGAGCCTTATCGCATTGAAGAAATCGAGCAGCAAGGCAAGGAATGGATTCGGACGACTAAGGAAATCACGGAGAAAGCGCACTCGCTAATCGAAAGTGAAGGTTTGGATTTTAACGTCGAGACGACCAACACGCGCAAAATCGGGCGCGTCGTCGGTAAACTCAGGATTGATAAAAACCGAGACGCAAAAGCGCGCGGCTGGCGTATCACCTTGACCGACCTTAAATCATTACTAGCAGCTTATTCACTTCTCAATACTGCCAAACTTAACGTTATTGATGTCACAAACGTCACAAACGTCACAGAAAGCGACAAATTGACCAATGACGTTAGTGTCGTTAATGACGTTAATGACGTTAAGAAAACGAGTGTCATTATTCCGAACCAAAACGGGAACGGAAACGGTGCGAAAAAATTCGTCGTCAACGAGGTAATTTGATGCAGACCGAAGAAAGGCGAATTGAACATCATCACGCTTTGGAAGATTTTGCGGCGTGGCTTGTCGGCGCTTTGAAGGTGCAGGGAGTTATTTTGTCGGTCGTCGGCGAAAATGCCTTGCACATCAAAGGCGAGTTAACCGCCGCCCAAAGGGAAAATATCAGACTTTGGAAACGCCAGCTTATCGAAAACCTTTCGCCGAAATGCTCTTGCGGTCTGCCTATGAAGTTAATCGAAAACGGCTCGCTCTGGCTTTGCCCGTTCGGTTGCAAAAGTATTGAGGTCAAAAAGTAAATGACACAGATGACACAGACAGCAGAAACATCATTTCCGGGCACACAGCAAGCCGTTAGCCTTTCCGCGTGGCTTAATTCGATGATTCGGGCAGGCGCATCTTTTAAAGTCGAAAAGGTTGATGAAAAGATACCTCATGGATGATGAATAACCTCATGGATGAAATCGAAAGTAACGAGAAAGTAACGTGAAGATTTTGGAAAGTCGGAACAAGTTGGAACACAAAAAAAAAGAAAAGTTTGGACAAGTTTGGACAAAAAAAAGAGCTTTGAAATGGTAAGCGGGGCAAATAAAAAGTCCTAGCACAAAAAGGTTTTAAAATCTTATGGCGTGGGAAAAGCGCGGCGAAAAAAAATATTATTATCGCAAATCGTGGGTAAACGGGCGCTGCGTTTCCGAATACATCGGCGCTGGAATGGTTGCGCCTTTAATCGAGCAGCAAGACCGTTGGGAAAAGAAAAAGACGAAAATCGCGCGGCAGGAAATGCGGCGCTTGCAAAGACGAGACGCGGCACTCGATGCACAGCTTGACGAGTTTTCCCGAATCAATCGAAATTTAGTTGATGCCTTATTTCTGATAAACGGCTATCACTTGCATAAAAGACAATGGCGAAAAAAGAGAGTAAAAAAATAACCAGCGTAAAAACAGAAAACGGCAAGCCTGATTATGCGGTTGTCGATATATTGATTGAGCGCACGAATAAGGAAAACC
>DASVWG010000164.1:0-11047 GCA_036389695.1 Pyrinomonadaceae bacterium | reverse complement strand
TTCCTGCACGGGCGCGTATGATTCCGTTTCGATAGGCTGAGCGTAATTTTCAAACGTTTCCACCGGCGTCGATTCAAACTGCGGCGTGGTTTCAAACTGATATTCGTTGGTCGAAACCGGCGGCGGCGGCTCCACGCTCGGCTGGAAAGAATAATCCTGCGGCGTGTATTCGTTAGCGTTTTTTTCCGGCGAATAACCGCTCGAATATTCGGTTTCCACGACCTGCGGCTGATTCCACGAATCTTCGTAAGTCGGAAAAGATTCTTCTGCTTCCTGCGCCGCCGGAGTTTCTTCAAACGTCTGCGCCGGTTGATATGACTTGACGGGCGGCGCTTCCTGATAATAAGACGGCTGCTCGACGACATTGCTTTCAGAAACAAAACCGTGCGTTTCGGTTCCGGTTTGGAATGAAGGCTCGCTTTCAAAAGCCGGTTGATAAGCCGGTTCGCTGTAGGAAGGCTCGGAAACTGCCGGAGCTTTTTCATAGCTTTGCGGCTGTTCGAATGAAGATTCCTGAGATTCTTCGACCGGCTGAACGGCGGCACTACTGGTTGCCTTTTTCCTCGAAGGCGGTTTTGCCGAAGCCAAAAGCTCGACCGTTAAGCCCGCGACTTTGACTAATGTTTCCAGCGCGTCGGTGTCGAGATGCGCGCCTTCGTTGCCGTAATCGGCGTAAAGAACGGCGACGCCGCGACCGCGCGCGACGAGCGGAATCGCATACATTTTTTCCGGCATTCCGAATTCCAGTTTGTCCAGAATTCCGGCGTCCGCCGAGTAAGTTTCCGCCGAGCTTTCCACGGTTGCCAGGCTGCGCGTGGCTTCGCTCAAAATGCTGTCGGATGAAACGGGAAGATAAACTTCGCGCACCGCTTCTTCGTTGTCGCCACGTTCAGCGCCGAATTTGCGCCAGCCGACGAAATGCTCGTTTTTGACGACGAAAAACGCGCCGCGCGGAGCAAAATTCGCGGCGTGATTGACCAGCGATTTCAGGATTTCGGATTGAGAGTTTTTGCTGCTGATTTCATTGATGGCTTCGCGCAGTTCGGCAAAACCGGCTTTTTGCGGGGCTTCGGCGGCAGCCTGTCGTTCCATATCTTCGGCTTCGGCAATCGCCGTCGCCGTAATCCGCGCGCCTTCGTCACGCGCCAGACGCAGATGCTCGACGACCGAATCCTTAAAACCGGCGTCGAGTTCTCGTTCAACGTTAACGCGGGCAGACGCATTCTGAAAAATCTGGTCGAGCTGCGCTTTGTGTTTTTCTATCTCGGCTTGGACGGTTTCCTGAAGCTGAGACATCTCCTGTCGCATTTCCGCGAGAACGGTTTTGAGATAACTCTCGAATTCAGTTCTCAAACTTTGTTCGAGTTCTTCACTATTCACTTTGATTTCCTCCGTTTTGACAAACTACAGCATTTTTAGGGATTGAAAAAGGCTGGCACGTATTTGGGTGACAATTTGAACGCTAGAGATGGAGTGACACTTTAACAAAAATTGTCACCTCTGGCATTATGAACAAAAATAAACATTTATGTCAAGAAACTTTTCAAAATATAATGAGAAAAGCACTAGGCGTGAAAACGAAACAACGGATTAATACGGAAAGACACGGATTTAAATTTCTTTATAATCCGTGCCAATCTGCGTTAATCCGTTGTTGCAAATCTCTTTGTTTCTTTGCTTTAAAAAACTAAACCGTGACGACCGAGATTTCCGGGTCGATTTCCTCTTTAATCATATTTTCAATCGCCATCAGCGTTCCGGTCAGGCTCGAAGGGCAACTGCCGCACGCGCCTTCATAGCGAATCTGCAAGGTCTTGTCTTCCATCCCGACGATTTCCAGCCAGCCGCCGTCGCTCGCCAGATAAGGGCGAATGCGCTCGTCCAGCAGCGCTTCGATTTCGCGCACTTGCGGATTGTCGTCGAGCGCCGCCGCAATCGCTCCGCCGACCGATTTTGCCGCGCCGTTGCCGTTTGTCACCGTCACGGCTTCAGCCGCGCGAATCGGCACGGCGAGCGCGGGCAGAATCTCGTCCCAATCGGCTTCGTCGGTTTTCTCGACCGTTATCATCTTGTCCATATAGAAAACCGACACGACGCTGCCGACGTCGAAAAGCGATTTCGCCAGCGCATTTTCCGCAGCATCTTCCGCCGTCTTAAACGAATGCGAAGTGCCGTGGCTGACCGGCTCTTTTAAAATAAATTTCACCGCGTTCGGATTCGGTGTTTCCTGAATGTCTGCAATCTTTGGCATTACTACTTTTTCTTTTAAACCTCAATAAAAACTTCAATTTTATAAATCTTTACATTTTTGTCAACTTTATTATAACGCTTTCGCGCGGCTTTTGCATTCCGGCGAAAACATTAAAACGGTTAGATGAAAAATTCCCGTCTTGTTTTGCCGGAATTTGTGAGATAAATTCAATGGCGGAAACGCGACAGTGATGGAGCGTGTCTCAAGATTAAATTCTGCACACGCGCATTGAAATTCACGTTTCTCGTTATTAACGCTGGACACGCTCCATAACTGTCGCGTTTCTGCCTAAAAAAAATCGGAGATGATTAATGCTGAAACAAATTTCGTTTTGTCTGGTTTTTATTCTGCTGTTTTCAATTTGTATTTCCGCCCAAAGAACGCCGCCCGCGCCAAAAACGGTCGCCGCGCCGCTGATGCTTGAGGAGCGAATCAATGACGCGATTAAGGATTTCAAAGGCAAAGTCTGGATTTACGCGAAAAATCTCGACACGCAGAAAACCTTTTCTCTGCGCGGCAGCGAGCGCGTGCGCACGGCGAGCACGATAAAGCTGCCGATTATGGTCGAGACTTATTTTCAGATTAACGAAGGCAAGCTGAAATGGACGGACGAAATCATTCTAACCAAAGAAAAAAAAGTCGGCGGCTCGGGCATTCTGGGCGAGTTTTCCGACAATACGAAAATCGATTTGCGGACGGCGGTTAACCTGATGATTGTCGTTTCGGACAACACGGCGACCAATCTCGTGCTGGAAAAAGTGACGTCGGATGCCGTCAACGCGCGGATGGAAAGTCTGGGTTTCACCGACACGAAATCAATCCGCAGGATTTTCGGCAGCGAGAAAGACAGCCGCATCGCCGCCGACCCGGTTATAAAAAATTTCGGGCTTGGAATGTCTTCGCCGAAAGATATGGTCGGGATTCTGGAAATGCTGGAATTCGGGCAATTGGTCAACGCGGAAGCGTCGAAAAGTATGCTCGACGTTTTAAGACGCCAGCAATACAAGGACGGCATCGGGCGTAACGCGCTCGATACGGTTCCGGTCGCTTCAAAATCCGGCACGCTCGACCGTCTGCGCGCGGATGTCGGCATCGTTTACACGCGGCACGGGCGCATCGCGATGGCGATTACGGTTGACGATATGCAGGTGGTGCATTATGCGACGGACAATCCGGGAAGCTTGCTTATCTGGCAGTTATCGCAGATTTTGCAGGAAGGCTTGGCGAAGTAAAACCGGTAAGAGGCGAATTTTAAACACAATAAAACTCTGTCCTGTTAAAAACAGGCTTTCGAAAATGACGAGCGGCACGCTGCAGTCGAGCCGCTCGTCACAGATTAGCCGAAATTATTCGGTAATATGAATGTCGTCAGTTTTGTTGACTCTGCCCGATAAAAACAATCCGCCGCAAACCAGCGCAATAAGAGCGCAAATGGCGGCAATGATGATGGGCGTATAACTGACGCTTTTGGGCGGTTGCCCGACAAAAACAATAAACTGCCAGATAGCGATACCGACGGCAATCAGTGCTACAATTGCGTACAGCAAATCCTTCACAATCAATCACCTCCGTTTTCGAGAAAGGTCTTGCCTTCCGAAGCTACTACCGGATTTATTACCATAGACCCGGCGCTTAGCAAAAAAACCGAGTCTCGAAAATTATTTTCAGACTTTCAAACTACTTTATGGAATGCAATTAATAGTAACGCGATTTTCACCGAAAAGGCAAGTTTTTTTACCGGAAGGCTTTTCCCGCCGTCGAAATCCTTGACGCTTGCCGGGCGATAAGATAAATATTTAATGCTTTTCTAATCAAACAATTAACAGGCAGGAATCGAAAAATATGTGGAAAGAGTTCAAAGCGTTTATCGCGCGCGGGAATATTCTGGATTTGGCGATAGCCGTCATCCTGGGCGCGGCTTTCGGGAAAATTGTTACCACGATGGTCGAAAAAATTATTATGCCGCCCATCGGCTGGCTAACCAAAGGGCTTGATTTTTCAAAACTCTATTACGATTTGAGCGGCAAATACAACGATTTACAAGACCCGAAAGCCGTCGAAGACGCTCTCAAAGGCGGCGCGCCGCTGATTATGTATGGACAGTTGATTACGGACGTTATTCAATTTTTGATAATCGCATTTGTCGCTTTTATCATTGCGCGCTGGGCGTTGGGATTTTTTAAAGTCCTTGAAAAACCGCCCGCGCCGCCGACCGGCGAAGAAGTTTTGCTGGCGGAAATCCGCGATATTTTGAAGGGCGACAATAAAGGCGCGGGAATAGTGAAAGAGAGCTAAACGGAAAAGTTAAAAACGGTGGACGCCTTCGGGCGCGACGCAGAAATCGAGCCGCACGTCGCCGTCGTGCGCGTCTTCGATTTCCGCAACGGGCGGAAAATAGCTCAAGCCGACTTTCAGGCAATCCTCGCGGCAGTTTTTCAAAAAACGGTCGTAGAAGCCTTTGCCGTAACCGACGCGAAAACCGCGTTCGTCAAAGCATAAAAGCGGCACCAGAACAAGGTCGATTTTTTCGGCGGGAACCGTTTCGTCGTGCGCCGGTTCGTGAATCTGCCAGGCATTTTCGACAAGCCCGGTTTCCGGCGTAAATTTCAGATTTTCGATTTCACGGGCGTGAAAATCGACGCGCGGAACGAGCGTTTCAAGCTGCGGAAAATCCCGCCATATTTCCTGGAAAATCGGCTGCGTCTGAATCTCGCCGAATTTTTCGATCGGCAGAAAACAATGCAGATATTTGATTTCGCGCAAATCGAAATTTTGAAAAAAATTTGCGGTTATTCGCAGACTTTTCTCGCTTCTTTCCTGCGGCGCGAGAGATTTTTGCCGCGCGAGATAAATTTTGCGAAGTTCGGCTTTCAGCATTTTTAGTTAAACCTGTTTTTAAGTTTAACCGAATAGCGGCGGCTGACCGAGAACGTTTCGCGGTAATTTTTCAGACGAATCTGAAACGTGCGGTTAAACCACGATTCGATGTGCTCGATTTCTTCGAGATTGACAATCGTCCCGCGATGAATCCGCAGAAAATTTTTTTCCGGCAGACGTTCTTCCCATTCGCGCAGGGATTTTTCAATCAGAAGCTTCTTTTTATCGATTGTCCGGATTTCGGAATAATCGCCCGCCGCGTTGATGTGCGAGATGTCCGAGATTTTCAAAAATACGGAGCGCTCGCCGATTTCGAGAAAAATGCGGTCGTTGTATTCCAGCGGGCGAAAATCGAGTTTCGCCTCGTTTTCCTCGCTCAAACGCTCAATCGCTTTTGCCAGCCGCTCAGGATTGACGGGCTTTAAAAGATAATCCAGCGCGTTGACTTCAAAAGCGCGAATCGCGTACGCGTCAAACGCCGTGACGAAAATCAGCTTGAAATTCGGCTCGATTTTCTCCAGCAAATCAAAACCGTTTTCGCCGGAAAGCTGAATGTCCAGAAAAACGACGTTCGGCTTTTCCTTTTGAATCAGATTGACGGCTTCCGCCAGATTTTCGGCTTCGCCGACCACGCTGATTTCATCAAATTCGGACAAAAGCCCGCGCATTTCTTTGCGCGCCAGCCGCTCGTCGTCGATGATGATGGTTTTGTATTTCATCGAAATTAATTTACAGGGATGACAGGATAAACAGGGATAAAAACAATTGATTTCTTCTTTGATTTATCCCTGCATATCCTGTTATCCCTGTAAATTTTCCTGCTTTCCAATCTCAATGCGCGCTTTGACGAAGCCGTTTTCCTGCACGAGTTCGAATTTGCCGTTTTCGTCGGGCAGATTTTCGAGCCGCTCGCGCACGTTTTTCAAGCCGATGCCGTTGCCGTTTCGGTTCGGATTGTTTTGCCGCAAATTTCCCGTGTTGGCGACTTCCAGAAATAATTTGTTTGCCTCGACTCGCGCCGAGATTTTGATTTTCAGCGGTTTCGGGCTGGTTTGCAAACCGTGTTTTATGGCGTTTTCGACCAGCGGATTAAGCAGGAAACACGGAACTTTGAAGTTTTCCGCGCGCGTTTCGACATCGAATTCGACAGCTAATTTCTCTTCAAAGCGAATTTTTTCAATCGCCAGATAATTTCGCAAGGCTTCCAGCTCGTCGCGCAGCGAAATTTTCTTTGCCGTCTCGCCCAGCAGCGAGTAGCGCAGGAATTCGGACAACTGCGTAATCATCTGCTTGGCGCGCGTCGAGTCCTCGTCAATCGAAGCCCGAATCGAATTCAGAGCGTTAAAAAGAAAATGCGGATTTAGCTGATAACGCAGCATTTCAAGCTGCGCCTTTTGCGCCAGCGCCGAAGATTCGAGAGCGTTTTCGCGTTCCTTCTGCCACGAGCGCCAGTTTTTGACGCCCAGATATAAAGCGCTCCACGCCGTCAGAGTCATCGCGTAGTCGAGCGCGATGCGCGGGCTGCGGGCGAGATAATTGTCCAGATTCAAAACCGGATTGGTCGAATACGCGTAGTAAAATTCGATTCCCGTCCACGCGTAGCCGAACGCGGACGCGCAAATCAAAACCAGAACAACCAGCCAGCCAATCGAAAGCCGGTTTCCGAAACGATGGTAAATCGGGCGCATAAACGCGGAAGTCAAAAAAAATCCGGTCAGCGCGCGAAAAGCTTTCAGATAAAACAGACTCAGAAAATTTCCCGGCTGCGCGATTGACAAAAACGTAATGTAAATCACGACAAAATAGACAATCCAGCCGATAAGCTGAATTGTCCAGAATGAAGGCAGTTTATTTTTAAAATTGAACAGAGACATTAATAACTGATAACTGATAACTGATAGTTGATAGTTGATAGTTAATAATTCAGAATTAAAATCTGATAGCTGATAGCTGACGGCTGACGGCTTTTCACTATCAGTTATCAGTTATCAACTATCAGTTCTTTATTCGGTTTTCGGCTTGGCTTTCGGCTCGAAATGAAAGCTTTTGTTGACGATTTTCCATTCGCCGTCGATTTTCAAAAGCGTCATGTAATCGACAAATTTTCCTTGCGGATAATCGAGAATAATTTTGCCGACGCCGGCATTGCCGGAAATTTCGAGGCTTTCAATCCAGCGTTTGCGCTGCGCCTCGTCGGGCGCGGGTTTACCGTCCTTCATACCATTGATGTATTCTTCAAAAGTGCGCGTCGCGTATTTGCCTTCGCGGATGAAGATTAATTTGCCTTCCGTGTAAAAGGCTTTGCGCATAAATTCGGGATTTCCCGTCGCGTGTCCTTTCAGATAATTTTCCAGCGGCACGCGCGCCGCTTCCTTCTCTTTTTCGTCCGCCCAGACATTATAGCCGTAAAACAAGCTGCAAATTCCGACTAAAACAAATAAAACCGTAAATTTTTTCATTAGTATTGCTCCTTAATTTTTATTTTCGAAAATGAACGCGGGATTTACTGCAAGCTATTCGGGTAAATCCTGTCTTTTGAGAATATACGCCGGTTTCGCGGAAATGCTTAGAAAAAATCTGCGAGCGGTCCGGTGGCGAGTTAAGCGGTCAAAAAAGCTCCGGTTTTATCCGAACGCCGAAAAAAAATCATTTTCCGGCTGATACCGTTTCGATTTTTTTCTACGCCTTTACGAGGTAAGCGTTGCCCATAAACCGCACGCTAATTGAAAAACGAAAAGGAGTATTCTATGAAACTATTTTCTAAATTTATTTTGCTGATTGCATTTCTCGCCACCGCCAGCATGACCGTCACCGCAGGTTATCACGTGCAGTCAGGACGCATCTATGACAACGGCACGAATCAGGAGATTCAGTTGCGCGGCGTCAACTGGTTCGGTTTTCAGGAACGGAACGATTACGTCGTTCACGGACTCTGGGCGCGCAACTGGCGCAGCCAGATAAAGCAGATGAAAAACATCGGCGTCAATGCCGTTCGCCTGCCTTTTTGCCCGTCCGTTCTGCAAAACGTTCCGGTGACGAACAAGTTTGCCTTTGACCCGAATCTGAATCGCGAGCTGAAATACAAAAAATCGCTCGAGCTTTTCGATTTGGTCATCAACGAGCTGAATAACGAGCAGATGTATATTTTGCTCGACCATCATACGCCGGATTGCAAGACGCTGACCGAGACCTGGTATTACGACACATACACCGAGCAGCAATGGCTCGACGATTTGGCGTTCGTCGCGCAGCGTTACAAAAATCTGCCTTACGTCATCGGCATCGACCTGAAAAACGAGCCGCACGGCGTCGCGACCTGGGGCACGGGCTTGGAGACCGATTGGAAACGCGCGGCGGAAGCAGCCGCGAGCCGCGTTTTGTCAGTCGCGCCGGAGATGCTGATTTTTGTCGAAGGCATCGAAGACAACAATCAGGCGACCGTGCCGCCGTGCAGCACCGGCGGGCATTGGTGGGGCGGAAACTTCGAGCCGATGGACTGTTATCCGCTTAATATTCCCGCCGACCGTCTGGTTTTAAGCCCGCACGTTTACGGTCCCGACGTCAGCAATCACACCTATTTCAACGACCCGAGTTTCCCGAATAATATGCCTTATTGGTGGGATTTGCATTTCGGACATTTCGCGCCGCAACACGCGATTGTTTTCGGCGAATTCGGCGGCAGATACGGTCACAGCAGTCCGCAGCGCGTCGCCGACCCGCGCGACATTCCCTGGCAAAACAAAATCGTCGATTACATGATTGAGAAAAATATGCGCAGCAGTTTTTACTGGTCATGGAATCCGAACAGCCTGGATACGGGCGGAATTTTGCAGGACGACTGGATAAACGTCTGGGACGATAAAGTCGCTTTACTGCAGCGTTTGTGGGGCTACACGCCGCAGGCGCCGGAACACGGCTGCTCCGACGGTCGCGATGCCGACGGCGACGGCTTGCTTGATTACCCGGCAGACCCGGGCTGTCAAAACGCCGAGGACGACGATGAGTTCAATCCGCCGATAACCGGTCAGGGTTTAGAGGTGACGACAGTTTCAAACAATGACTGGGGCACGGGTTACTGCACGACTTTGCGTGTGAAGAACACGAATAGTTTCGACGTCGATTGGATTATCAACCGGACGATTGAAGGTAACGTGACGAGCAGCTGGTCGTCAGCTTACACGCAAAACGGAAATGAAGCTGTGTTTGGCGGAACCTGGAACGACATTCTGGACGCCGGACAGACGACTGAGTTCGGTTTCTGCGCCAGTCGCCCCGCGCCTCCGCCGCCCGCCTGCGCCGACGGCTTGGACAACGATCAGGACGGCTTGATTGACCTCAGCGACACGGGCTGCGCGAACGCGCAGGACAACGACGAAACAAACGAAGCGCCGCCGACCAGCGAAGGCTTGACGACGAACGTTAACGTCGTCAACGATTGGGGCGGCGGTTACTGCGCCGACGTCACGGTGACGAACACGACCGACCACCCGATTGATTGGGTCGTAACTTTCCCGGTCGAAGGAACCGTCTCCGGTCTGTGGAACGTCGCCTACGCGCAAAACGGAAGCAGCGTCACGGCGGAAGGTTTTTCGTGGAACAACATTATCCAGCCGCAAGGCTCGATAGCGTTTAATTTCTGCGCCAACAGATAAAACCGGCGCGACAATTCCGCCATAAATCTCTGCTTTAGCGGGCTTTAAACGAGCTTCGGATTCCAAGTCGCAGGTCAAATTTTGACTTGCAGCTTGAAATCCGAAGCTCAAAATTTATGAAGTTTTTCTTCCGGTTTTGCTGGAAAATATTCGATTCTCGTTTCGCGCCTGTCTCTTTAACGGTTTGCGGATTTATTATTTCGCCGCATTTTCTCGTCCTGCGTATAACGCCGTAATCTCTCTCGAAAAATATACGCTTTTCCCGACGGCAGGCGAACGATGTAATTTTGCGGCGGCGTTACGGTCGAAATTAATTCGGGATTAAGGCGTTTGATATTTTCGGGATTCGACTCGGAAAATTGAGCGATTAAATCCAGACTTATCGAAGGCGGCAGCCGAACCAGGTCATACGCCAGCGGCGAATCGGGCTGGATATTTTTAAAACCGAAAAATTCCCGATGGTTCGCGATTATCGCCGACGCGAGAACATTCGGCACAAAATTTCGCGTATACTTCGGCAGATACACATATACTATCCAGAAGTCTTTAATTCCCGCGCGTCTAACTGCGCGGTCAACATCCCGTTCGCCCGTAAAATAAGCGGCTATCGCCAGCTCCCAATTTCCTTTGTATTTTTCCGATAAAAATTTTAAGTATTGCGCGACCGCCCGCGTCGCCCTTTCAAAGCCTCTCGTCTCGTCAATAAATTTAGTCCGCCGCAAACCGTATTTTTCAGCTACTCTCGCGTCAATCAGCCAGAGTCCCGCCGAGTGAAACTCATTTGAATATTGAGACATAACGACGAGGCTTTCGGGAACGTTTTCCTGCCGGAAAATTTGCTTTATCATTGCGGAAAGCTGCCCGGAACGGGTTAAATTGAACTCCATTGCCGCGCGCCCGCGCCCTTGATAATAATTGATGTATTGCTTAATCATCGGATGAGGATAATATCCGAAATCGAGCCTGTCGCGAAGCTCCGGATATTCAGGCTCGGTCATAATAACGCTCTGACTTTGCCCGAAAATATTCGCGCAGGCGAAAAATACCCAGATTACCGCCAAATATAAGCTCGATTTCCTCATATCCGCTTATCTCATTTCATAATTCAGCAGCAGCCGTTCAGTCTTACTTGGCTTTGGCGCGGAAATCGGCAATCAATTTATTTATTTTTTCTGCATCCGTCGTTTTGGGCGCGATTTTGAGATATCGCTCCAGTTCATCGGCGGCTTCCTTGTAACGCGCCATTTTTTCATAAAGCAGAGCCAGC
>DASVWG010000163.1:0-6369 GCA_036389695.1 Pyrinomonadaceae bacterium | reverse complement strand
AAGATAAAACGGCGATTGTTCTTCGACCATAAACATCAATTCCTGACTGAGTCCGGTCAGGTTGCTCGTCACGCTCGCCACGACTTCGTTCGATTTTGTCCGGCGCACGCTTTGTAAAGTAAAACCGCGATTCTGGTCGTAAATGCGCGAAAAATTGTTCAGACGTTCTTCGACGGGAAGCCTTTCGAGCACAGATTTGGCGAAATTTTCGCTGATAAATTTTCGCCACGCCGCGCGATTGCCCGAATTAATGGCTTCGACAAAAGCTCGCGCGCGTTGCTCGGCGGCATCATTTGCCGCCGTCGCCGCCGTTGTTTGCGCAAAAGCCGGAAGTAAAAAACCCGAACTCATAAAACATAACAATAAAACAAACGTTTTCGCTTGCCAATATACAAGCCTGGCGAAATTTAACGAATAAAATTTGTAGTCTTTCATAGTAGTTAACAATTCCTTTTTGACCGGATTGTGAAAATAGTCATAAATATTACGAGCCGAAACCAAAATTAGTTTCACGGAAAAACAGCGCATTAATTGTTAACTGCAAAATGAAATTTCGTAAAATCTCGTATTTTGATTTTTTACAATTAAAAAGGTCTGGCTTAATCGAACTTTTTCATTTAGAATATGCGCATCGAAAAAAAGACCGGCTCAAATAATTAAAATTTCCTCTCACATTTAAAGGAGAATTTTTCATATGAGCAATCGCGGAAAAAAAATCGTTTTAGCGGCAAGCACGTCGGAATCTTCCGAATATTTACGCAGCACATGGCGACAGATGCTGCTCGGCACGCTGCCCGCGCGTTATTCCAGATTTCCATATTATATGGTCGACGTTTCGTGGAAAAACGAGGTGCGCGGCGACGGGCAGGCGGTCGCCGTGCCGAACGGCTTGCGCGTCGTCGAATCCATCCTGCTGGAAAAGTTTGCGCCCGAAGACATCGCCGTCTGTTATCCGGACCAGCTTGATTTATTTCTCGGCGAAGACACGCGCGTCGTCGGCGTTCACGCGCACAATCCGCTCGGAATTACTTTTGCGACAGACGTTTACGTGCATTTTTACGGCAAGCAAACCGAGCCGATAAACGCCGCCGAATTCAAGCGTCTGGTGACGCATCCGGCGATTAAAAAACACAAAGACCATTTGCAGGTTATCGTCGGCGGTCCCGGCTCTTGGCAGATTGAAAAGAAAAATTTGCAGGACGCGTGGGAAATTGACTGCATCGTCGAAGGCGAAGCGGAAGATTTTATTCTCGATTTGTTTGAGCGCGCGATGCGCGGCGAAAAATTGCCGCGCAGGCTGGAAGGAAAATCGCCGAAAATGGAAGACATTCCGACGACGAAAAACCGCTCGACTTTCGGCGTCGTCGAAGTCACGCGCGGCTGCGGGCGCGGCTGTCAATTCTGCTCGATTGCTCTCAGAAAAGGCAGAAGCCTGCCGCTCGAACATATTCTGGAAAACGTCCGCGTGCAGGTCGCAGGCGGCGCGGACACGATTATGGTGACGTCTGAGGACATATTTTTATATGAACAAGGTCCGAAGTTTGAGACAAACGTTCCGGCGCTGAAAAAATTATTCGAATCAATCGCGGCGGTTCCGGGCGTGAAATACGTCGTTCAATCGCACGGCACGATTGCGCCGATTGTCCGCAATCCGGAAGTGATAGACGAGCTCAGCCCGGTCTGCGTCGATATGTCGACGCACGTTCATCCGGCTTCGACGCATCCGGAAAATCGTTACGCGAGCGTTTTTATCGGTCTGGAAACGGGCAGCCCGCGCCTTTTCAATCAGTTTATGAAAGGCAAGGCGTATCCGTATAAAGCCGAGCAATGGCACGACGTCGTGCTGAAAGGAATGGACATTATGAACCGCAAAAACTGGTTTCCGTTCTGCACGTGGATTGTCGGCTTGCCGGGCGAGACCGAGGACGACACGAAACGGTCGCTCGACCTTCTGCACGCCCTGCGCGGCGCGAAATGGGTGGCGATTCCGACGCTTTTCGTGCCGCTCGAAGAAACCAGAATGGGCGCGAACGAAAGCGCGAAACTGGCAAAACTGACCGAATTGCAATGGGAATTTTTCTTCACCTGCTGGCGTTATAATCTGGATTTTTACCGGAGCGAGCCGAAGTTTCAGCGACGCTTCAATCTGGGCGTGCCGATTTATTATTATCTTCTGGGCAGACGGCTTTTCGGCAAAACGATGAAGTATCCGATTATGCGTCTGGCGCACGTTCCCGAAAAAATCCTGAAACGCAGGCTTTATCTGGATTTACGCGAGAAAAGTCCTTTAAAAGTGCCGGAAACGGTCGAGATTCCGCAGCCGAAAGCGCGTCCGGCGATTCCTGAGCTGGAATTGGTTTAAAGTGAAAAGGTCAAAAAGTGAAAAGGTCAAAAAGTGAAAAGTGAAAAAGTGAAAAGTGAAAAAGTGAAAGAGTGAAAAAGCGAATTGAGCAATAATTCAACAAAACTTTTTCACCTTTTCACTTTTCACCTTTTTCACTTTCTTAAGTTATGTGGTTTGAAATTGCAATTACGGCTATTCTGCTGCTCGTCGGGCAGATTCTTTTCGGGCACTTCGAGGAACGCACGCCGCGCTGGCGCATTCTCGGCAAACACGCGCTGGGCATTATTATCTACACTTCAATCGCCTATTTTTTCGGCGGATTCTGGTTTTATCTCTCGATGGCGGCAACGCTGGCTGCGCTTTTAATCGTTCACGGCTGGTGGCTGCCGAAACACGGCATTAACGGCTGGACGGGCGAGCCGAAAGAAAAATACTACGCGCTGCGCGGCTGGAAACTGTAAAAGGAAGACGGGGAGACACGGAGACGCGGGGACGCGGAGATTGCTCGTTGATATATTTTTCTCCGCGTCTCCGCGTCCCCGCGTCTCCGCGTCTTTTATTATTATTTAGCTCTGCTTTCGAGCTGCGTTTTTCCCAGATTTTTTATCTGTTCTTCGACCGCTGCGTCTTTTTCCTGCATTATATTTTCGACGTTCGTATCCCATTTCGCGGGGTCGCGCTCGATGTAGACGAATTTCCAGGCGTGCAGCGTTCCCGGATTCGGATACAAGCCCTTGATATACGGCTTCTTCATCCAGTTGGTCGCGGCGATGGTCAGAGGAACCGCGGGCAATTGCTCCATCAGGTAATATTCGGCGCGCGCCAGTTTTTCCAGACGTTTCTGCGGGTCGAGCTCGGAGTTTGCGTCGTCCAGCATCTTGTCGTACTTCGCGTCGAAAAAGCCGGAGCCGCCGCCGTTCTGATTGCCGTATTGCAAGCCGAGAAACGTAAACGGGTCCATATAATCGCCGCCCCAGAGACTTTGCGCAAAGCCTTCGTATTCGAGCGAATCGCGGTAAGGCAGAAACGTTTTAAACTCCATATTTTTGAGCGGAACCGTGATGCCGAGATTCTGCTTCCATTGATTCTGGATAAATTCCGCAATTTGCCGGTTTGATTCCAAGGTGTTGTAGGAAATGGCAATCTTATCCGCCGGAAACGCCGGGCAGGAAAAACCGCCGCCGTTTTGCTGCACCGGAAAACCGGCTTCGGTTAACAATTTACGCGCCGATTCCGGGTCAAACTGCTTTCTTTGTTTCGCCCAATCTTCGGGCGAGATGCCGCGCTCTCGCCTGATTTCCTCGCCGACTTTGTCCATCGCTTTATCGTATTCGGGGAAAATTCCCGACGGCGTCTGAAAGTAGAGCGGCTTGGTGGTTTTGCGAAACTGCGCGAGAATCTCGCGGTTCACCGCCAGGCTGAAAGCCTTTCTTACTTTCGGGTTGTCAAACGGCGGTTTCGTGACGTTCATACTGTAATAAGCAGTCGCGTTTTCCGGCAGATTCATATACTCGTCCTTGTATTCGCGAATCGTGTCGACCCACGAAGCCGGAACGATATGATTGAGCATCGCGTCGATACTTCCGGCTTTATACAAATTCAGAATCGCCGACGCTTCCTCGACCGGATAAAACTCGATGCCGTCCAGATGAACGTTCGCCGCGTCCCAGTAATTCGGGTCTCTTTCCACAATATAAGCGTCGTAAGGATAAATCTTTTTGATTTTAAACGCGCCGCAGGTGACGATGTTTTCCGGTCGAGTCCAGTTTTTGTTGTGTTTTTCAATCGCGTGCTGCGGAACCAGCCGGAAAAACTGGTGCGCCAGAAGACCGAGAAAAAACGGCGCGGGCTGGCGCAGAGTGATTCTGAGCGTGTAATTATCGACCATTTCGACGCCGATGTCTTCGGCTTTGACCGGAACGAATTCCGCGCCTTCAGTGAGCGCCGCTTTCAGCTTCGGATTTGCTTCAATCTGCTTGGCGCGTTTCTTTTCGTCGCCGTCCAGCGTCAGGCGGTCGGGCGATTTGATGAATTTGCGAAATTCCGTTTCCGCGCCGAAAGCTGCCGGAGCGGGCGTCGAAGTTTTCGGCGCGTTCGCCTCATTTGTTTTCGGCTCGGCGGCGGCGGCGAAATCTTTGGCGAGCAGAAATTCGTTGTTTTTTTTCACGAAAACCTGTTCGCCGTTAAAAGCTTCGGCGTACTTGATAAAGTATCCGAGGCTCGCCGTGCGCGAAGCGGTTTTGGGCGCGAAGCCGCGACGCCAACTGTAAACGAAATCGCGCGCCGTAATCGGCGTGCCGTCGCTCCATTTCGCGTTGTCGCGCAGGTGAAAAATAAATTCATCGACGTTCGGGCTGATTTCCCAGCTTTTGGCAATCGCCGGAATCGGCTCCATCGTTTTCGGATGATATTCGACCAAGCCTTCATAAATCGCCATATAAATCCGCGCTTCCGGCTGACCGCTGGAAACGTGCGGGTCGAGCGATTCCGGCTCGGAACCGGAAATATAACGCAGAACATTATCTTTCGGCGCCTGCGTTTTTCCGAAATAACGACTATTGGCGGAACTCGCGCAGCCCGAAATGAAAACGGACGAAATTAATAAAACGAAAACCAAGCCGACTCGGCTAAAAAATTTGCTACGCGCCATAACGACATACGCTCCTTTGCTGGATAAAAATACACGGGAAACCGGAAGTGCTTCGCTAAAAGTAACACGTTCCAAAGTTTGCAGGCAAGAATTTTACGCGTGCGGCGACGGTTGGGTTTCTTAATTATTTTTTCGCGGCTCTTATTCCTTCGCTTCAAACGTTTCCGTGCCTGCCCTTTGGTGTCTAAACCATCGCGACAATGCTATAATGTCTATCTTTTTATGCTCGAAAACGGTAAAAATTTTGGGCGCTACACGATTCTTTCCTTAATCGGAAAGGGCGGCATGGGCGAAGTGTATCTGGCGCAGGACAAAAGCCTGAATCGCAAGGTCGCGCTGAAAATTCTGTCGTCAAAGTTTGTCGACGATTATGAATTGCTGCGCCGTTTCGAGCGCGAAGCCGAAACCGCTTCGTCGCTGAATCATCCGAATATTCTGACGGTTTACGAATTCGGCGACGAAAACGGAAGGCATTTTATCACGACCGAATTTGTCGAGGGCGAAACTTTGCGCCAGAAATTAAAACGCGAAAGATTGACGCTCGCCGAAATTTTGAACATCGCCGAACAGACGGCTTCGGCGCTGGCGGCGGCGCATTCGGCGGGCGTCATTCATCGCGACGTCAAGCCGGAAAATATTATGCTGCGCGAGGACGGGCTGGTGAAAGTCCTCGATTTCGGGCTGGCTAAATTCGTCGAAAAAACCGAGGAGCACGACCCCGACGCCGTCACGCAGCCTTACGTTCACACGCAGCCGGGAACCGTAATGGGAACGGTTTTTTATATGTCGCCCGAACAGGCGCGCGGCAAACAGATTGACGAGCGCAGCGACATCTGGAGTCTCGGCGTTATTTTATACGAAATGATGACGGCTCAATTGCCGTTCGAAGACGAAACGGCGAGCGACGTCATCGCTTCGATTTTAAAAAGCAATCCGGTGCCGATTACGCGTTACGTCAAGGACGCGCCGCGCGAATTGAGCAACATCATTATGAAAGCGCTGCGGAAAAATCCGAACGAGCGCTATCAAAAAATGTCCGAGCTGCTCGACGAAATAAAAGATTTCCGGCAGGAAATAGAATTTGAAGTGAAGCGTCTGGGAAAATCCGGCATTGTCAGCGCGCGAAACAACCGGCAAAACGGCTACCGGACTCAGGCGTCGATGCAATCGCAGCAATTTTCCACCCGCATCGACGCGCCGGAAGCTTCCGCAATTTCCTCGCCTGCCGCGCCGGTCAAAAAATACGTTTTGCCCGTTTCAGTCGTTGCGGCGGCGATTTTTTTGATTGCTTTAATCATCTGGCAGACGGGAAAAACGAGCAGCGGTTTTTATCCCGCTTTGACGATTTTGATAATCGCTCTGATTGCGGGCGGCG
>DASVWG010000162.1:0-27664 GCA_036389695.1 Pyrinomonadaceae bacterium | reverse complement strand
GCCAGCAAAGGTGCAAAAGTTTAGCGATTCTGCACCTTTGCTGGCGCGAGCTTCTGCCTTTAAAAAAATTCTTGACACGTCTTTAAAAATAAAAAATCGTGAATAGAAACTTTAAATCAAGAGTTTCTATTCACGATTTTCGTTTGACGATTGACGCTGAATGATTAGCTTTGCATCGAAGCGAGGAATTCGGCGTTGGTTTTGGTTTTTGATAAACGTTCCAGCACGACTTCCATTTGTTCGACGGGCGATAAGGGATTCAGGACGCGGCGCATGACCCAGATGCGGTTGAGGTCTTCTTTGTTGATGAGAAGCTCCTCTTTGCGCGTGCCTGAGCGCTGTAAATCGATTGCCGGGAAGAGGCGTTTGTCGGACAGTCTTCTATCCAAGTGGATTTCCGAGTTGCCGGTTCCTTTGAATTCTTCGAAGATGACGTCGTCCATACGCGAGCCGGTGTCAATCAAAGCGGTGGCGATGATGGTCAGGCTGCCGCCTTCTTCGATATTGCGGGCGGCGCCGAAGAAGCGCTTGGGGCGCTGGAGCGCGTTGGAGTCGATACCGCCGGATAGGATTTTGCCTGACGGCGGAACGACGGCGTTATGCGCGCGAGCCAAGCGTGTAATCGAGTCGAGCAGAATGACGACGTCGCGTTTGTGTTCGACGAGGCGTTTTGCTTTTTCGATGACCATATCGGCGACCTGCACGTGGCGGGTCGGCGGCTCGTCGAAGGTCGAAGAGATGACTTCGCCTTTGACCGAGCGCTGCATATCGGTGACTTCTTCCGGTCGCTCGTCAATCAAGAGAACTATCAAGGTGACTTCCGGATGATTTTCCGTGATTGAATTCGCCATCGTTTGCAGCAGCATCGTTTTACCGGTGCGCGGCGGCGCGACAATCAAGGCGCGCTGTCCTTTGCCGATGGGCGTGACAAGGTCGATAACGCGCGCGGCAATCTGGTCGGACTGCACTTCCATCTTGAGCTGTTCGTCAGGATAGAGCGGCGTCAGGTTGTCGAAAAATATTTTCTCTCTGGAATGTTCCGGCGCTTCGAAGTTGATGGCTTCGACCTTGATTAAAGCGAAATAACGCTCGCCTTCTTTCGGCGGGCGAATCTGTCCCGATACGGTGTCGCCGGTGCGCAGGTCGAATTTGCGAATCTGCGAAGGGCTGACGTAGATGTCGTCCGGTCCCGGCAGATAGTTATACTCCGGCGCGCGCAGAAAGCCGAAGCCGTCCGGCAAAGTTTCCAGCACGCCCTCGGAGAATATCAAGCCGCTTTTTTCGGTCTGCGCGGCGAGGACTTTGAAAATCAATTCCTGCTTGCGCATGCCGGATGCGCCTTCGACGCCGAGGTCTTTGGCGATGTTGGTCAATTGCGAAATCGACATTTCTTTCAGCACCGCCAGATTCAGCAATTCGCCGTCGTTGTTAAAGGCTTCCGACTTTTCTTCCCGCTTGTTATTACCGTCCGTTTCCGGAGCCGTCGTCGTAGTAGTTTCGGTTTGCGCGTCCATCGTCGTTTGTCCATTGTCTTGCGCGTCTGTCAATGCAAGACCGTTTTCTTCTGTTTTTGCCGCTCTTACTGTTGTGCGGCTGCGTGTTGTTTTCGTTGCCATGTTTTATACCCGTCTGTCTGTTTGTTAGAAAAGAACCTTTTGAATGTGAAGCGTCTCACCCTCAACTGTCGAGTTTTACAAAAAATTATCATCCTCGTAGTAGATTGATTTGCTTAACTCTTGGAGATATTTATGGAAAGTTCAGTAGGGGTGTAAACTTGATTAAAGCCCGAAAGCTTTTCTCAAAACCCTGAGTTTTACTGAGATGCCTAATTATTACCCAGTTTAACTCAAGAAATCAACTAAAAAATTGCGATTTCTTTGAATAGAAAATATTAATCTGCTCAAAGTTACAAAAAAGTTACACACTGAACACGATTTTCAATTATTTAACTCCGTTCGGATTAGGAAACTATTCACGGCTACAGACGCTGAAGTTTTCAGGTTTTTGCTCAAACGCTTTGTAAATATCAATTTTATATTTTTTTATCGTCCGCGTCTACGGCGAATAATCTCGCTTATCCGTTTGCCAGCGCGATTTCTATTTCGCGCCAGACGGCATCTCTGCCTTTACCCGTTTCCGACGAATACGGGATGATTTTGCTTGCGGGCAAAACCTGTCGTATTTCGTCCAAACTCTTTCGGAGTTTGTTGGATGAAAGTTTGTCGGCTTTGGTTGCGACGATTATGTGATTTTTTTGATGAAAAACGAGCCATTCGTTTAAATCTCTATCGAGTCCGGTCGGGCTGTGGCGCGAATCGATTAACTGTATCGACAGCACCAGCTCGCGCCTTTGGGCGAGATATTCTTCCGCCATGACGCCCCAATCGGCGCGCATCGTTTTCGACACTTTCGCGTAGCCGTAGCCGGGCAAATCGACAAAATAAAAACGCTCGTTGACGAGAAAAAAATTGATGCTCTGCGTTCTGCCCGGCGTGTTCGAGGTGCGCGCCAAGCCTTTGCGCTGCAAAAGCGAATTAATCAGCGAGGATTTGCCGACGTTCGAGCGACCGAGAAAAGAAATTTCCGGTCTGCCGTCGGTCGTCCAATGTTCGCTAGTGAACGAACTTTTAATAAATTCGGATGATAAAATTTTCATAACATCTTTAATTATGCATTTTAAAGGTGCTAAAATAGAAACACAAACAAATTCGCGAACAAGGGGAAAGAAAAATATGAGTAAATCCGACTCGACGCTCATCGCCATCGGCGGCGGTGAGTTTTCGGAAACTTCTGATATTTTGCAGGAATTTTTAGGTCTTTTAAAAGATAAATCCGACGCTCGAATCGTCGTCATGACCATCGCGACCAACGAGCCTGAAAGCGCGGCGCAAAAATATAATTCGATGTTTCGCGGACAGGGCATTAAACACGTTAACGTCGTTGACGTTTCCGAGCGCGAAGACGCTTTCGATAAATCCGCGCTGAAAAAAATTAAAGACGCCGACGCGCTGTTTTTCACCGGCGGCGACCAGTTAAACGTCACCAGTCTTTTAGGCGGCACGCCGCTTCACGACGTGATTCACGAAAGATATAAAGAAGGCTTTATTATCGCCGGAACGAGCGCGGGCGCGATGATGATGTCGAATTCGATGATTACCACCGGCAGAAACGACATCGCGCCGCGCGTCAGCGCCATCAAAATCGCGCCGGGAATGGACTTAATCAGCGAGACGATTATCGACACGCATTTTTCCGAGCGCGGGCGACACGGGCGACTGTTGACGGCAATCGCGCATTACCCGCAGGATTTGGGCATCGGCATCGACGAAAAAACCGCGATTTGCTTTAAGGGCAATGAATTCAGAGTTCTCGGCGAAGGCGTCGTCACGATAATCGACGGCAGCAAGATGAAACACAGCAATCTCGCCTATCGCCACGACAGTGAGACAATCGGATTGTTTGAAGTGTGCGTCCACATTCTGCCCGCCGGTTATAAATACAATCTGAAAAAACGCGAGCCAATCAGCCCGACCTTAAAAGGCTTGACCGCCGCGACGACGAACGAGGAATAAAATATGCGTTTGATAAAAGTGTCCGCGCCCGAAGGCAGAGGCGAAGACGTTGCCCGAACCGCATTTTCCGTCGGCATCGACAAGGTTTCGATTCACCAGACAAAAAGCGTCCATAGCGACGGCAGAATCGAAACCAAAGATGCGGTCGATGTCGAAACCTCGACGCCGAAAGGCAAGCGATTTGTCGACGCGGTTCTGGCGGCGGATTTTTACAATCCGTCGGATTTTTCGATTAATACGCGCCAGCCGCGCTCGATTATCTCGAAAGACGATTTGCGCGAGCTGACCTTGCCGCTGGTCGAACCGTCGGTTGATATTCTGGAAGAGCTCTGGCAATTTACGCACGTCACATACGGTTTTGTCGGGCGCATTTTTATCGCGGCGTGCCTGCTGGCTTACGGCTTGATTCAGCATCAGATTTTGCTGATTATCGCCGGACTTTTGTTTCTGCCGCTGCTGCCTCTGATGCTTTCCATCGGTTTCGGCGCGTGGACGCGAAACTGGAAGCTCGTCATGCAGGGCTTTCTGGCTTGCGTGGCGGCGGCGATTCTGCTTCTGGCGGGCGGTGCGGCGGTTGCCGCCGTTTCCAATCCGCCGCTTAAATATAACGAGTTTAATTCGCTTTTCGTCGGTTTTCTGATTTCGGTAGCGGTCGCCGTCGCTGCCGGACTGGCAAACATCGACGACGTCGGCAGGCGCGAAATGATCGGGCTCGCGGCGACCGCGCAAATCGCCATCATTCCCGTCTGGTTCGGCATCTGCCTGGTTTTCGGTTTTCCGGCGACGACCGGCGAAAACGAAATCACGCAGCGAGCGCTCGCGTTTTTTATCAATGTCGTGACAATTATCGTCGTTTCGCTGGCGGTTTACGTTTTAACGGACGCGGCAAACCGGCATCTGGCGCGGCTGAAAGATAAATAATTTTAATAACGGAAAACGGGCAATGGAAAACGGAAAACGAAAGATGAAAAATATTGCTTTCCAATTCTCTATTCTCCATTTTCCGTTTGCCATTCTCTTCAAATAATTTAAATGCTGACTCTTATTGAAAACGGAGAAATCTACGCGCCCGCGCCGCTCGGCAAAGGCTCGGTTCTGCTGGTTGAAAATCAGATTCTCAAAGTCGGCGAAGTTAACCGCCGCGCCGTCGAATCGCTCGGCATCGATTATGAAATCATCGACGCTCGCGGCTGTTACGTTACGCCCGGTTTTATCGACCCGCACCAGCATCTGCTGGGCGGCAGCGGCGAAGAAGGCTTTTCCACGCAGACGCCCGAAATCAGCGCGACCGAAATCATCAGCGCCGGAATCACCTCGGTCGTCGGCTGTCTCGGCGTCGATACGACGATGAAAACGCTTCCCGGACTGCTCGCGAAAGCGAAAGCTTTAAAAGAAGAAGGCTTGAACGCGTTTATCTGGTCGGGCGGCTACAACGTTCCGCCAACGACCGTCAACAAAGACACGCGCGACGACATAATGTTTATCGAAGAAGTCATCGGCGCGGGCGAAATCGCCATTTCCGATTTGCGCTCGACCGAGCCTGATTTTCACCAGTTGGCGCACCTGGTTCACGACGCGTACGTCGGCGGAATGCTCAGCAAAAAAGCGGGCGTGACGCATTTTCACGTCGGCGACACCGGAAAACGCCTTCAGCTTTTGCGCGATTTAATCGACAAAGACGACGTCAAACCCGAATGGCTTTACCCGACGCACATCACGCGCTCGGAAGAATTGATGCTCGAAGCCATCGAGCTTGCCAATCGAGGCAGTTTCGTCGACATCGACACGGTTGAAGAAGATTTGCCGAAATGGCTGAAATTTTATAAAGATAACGGCGGCGATATGCGGAAACTGACCGTTTCGTCGGATTCTTCAATCACCAGTCCCCAGACGTTTTTCGAACAAATCCGCGCGTGCGTCGTCGAGCACAAATTCCCGCTCGAAGAAGTTCTCCCGCTCGTCACGGCAAACACCGCGAAAGTGTTAAAGCTCGACTCAAAAGGCGCAATTGAGGAAGGCAAATCCGCAGATTGTCTGGTTCTGAAAAAGCAAACACTGGAGCTGCGCGAAGTAATCGCCGGCGGGCGACGCCTGCTCAAAAACGGCAAAATCATCTTCAAGGAAGCCTTTCTCAAAGACAGCAACCGCAGCGTCCGCCTGACCGGCGAGAAAAGGTTGAAGAAGGCAAAAGGCAAAGAGCAGAAACGATAAATGATGAACGCGGAACGATGAATTGCAGTTTCTGCGTTTTGTATTCTTGATTCATCGTTCCGCGTTCATCGTTTTGCCTTAAACCGCTTCCGCATTTTTCGCCATTTCGGCGCGCATTTGCATCCAGCGTTTCATCATTTCGCGGCGCGAGGCGAGCATTTCTTTGGCGTCGGGCATTTTCATCACCAGCGTTTCCAGATTTTTCAGATAATTCGGGCTTCCCATAATCTGCCGCAACTCTTCCAGAAACGGCTCGACCTTCGCGAAAACAATCACGCATTCGCCGTTCGATTCGAGAAACATCTCCTCGTCAATCGCCCCGTGATTGACAAAGCTCGCCGCCATATCCCAGTAAGTCACGACCATCCGAAAATACCCGCTCGTCTCAGCCCGCACAATCGCCTGCATAATATCAGCCGCGCTTTCGGGAAAAAACGAAATAATCCAGCCGCGCGCCTCGCGCATCTTCTCCTCGCGCCTGAGGTCATACAATTTCATAATCAAATCCGCCGATTCAGCTTTGCTCATAAATTCTCCTTTTCGATTTTGCTTTCCGACAGTAAAACGGAAATCGCCGGAAGTCAAACAAGTCGATAAACAAAAGTTTTTATAAAAATATCTATTTTAAAAATGTAAGATTTTGCTAATTTTTATCATATAAAAGTAAGCGGCAAAGGCGAGAGACGAAATCTTTTTTTTCCGGACTTTAAATTTATTTGCGACTGATAGTTTTAATATCCGGACGGTGCGTTAACGTGCGAAAAGCAAAAATCCGCCTCAAAAATATATTGAAGCGAGGCAAACAATTCGCCGACGAAAAAGATAGTTCCGTTATTCCAAAACTAATTATAAAGCGAAAACCGTTCTGCAAATTTCTCGGCAAAGGAGAACTAAAATGACTGATGAACTTGAGAACAATGATAAGTTAGCCGTAGATAACACCAAGGCTGACAAAGTAACCGGGGCAAGTTCTGAATCGACTCAGATTGATGAGGCTAAAGCGTCTGGAACCGCAACCGCCGAAACAGGTAAAACCGCCGCGACTGAACTAGGTAAAATGGCTTCCGGAGCAACCGTAGACGAGACTAAGACCGGTAATGAAACAGATGAAAAAAACTCTGAAACTGTTAACCAAAAGCTTAAAGACGAAAGCCAGACTACCGGCGAAGCGGACGGAGGCGACGACGGCGACGATAACGGAGGCGACGGCGACAACGGAGGTAACGGAGGCAATGGAGGTAATGGAAATGACGATCCTTCCAGCCAGACGACGAAGACTGAAGAGAAGCAGTTCGTCTGGACACCCTGCATGGTGTACCTCTCAGTATATCTTCTTGTGCTCATGGGCGGTTTATTTTTAGGTATTTGGTATACCTTGCCCGGATGCGTTGTAAAACCTGCAAGCGCCAACACCAACACGAACAATAATCAGACGCCCAATACAAACAATAATCAGACGAGTAACAGAAGTAATACAAATACCGGAAATACAAATACCGGAAATGCGAATACCGGAAATGCGAATACCGGAAATGTGAACACCGGAAATACAAATGCCGGAAATGCCGCGAATCCCGACACGGGCGGCACGCAAAGTCCCGCCGCGCCCGCTGCTCCAACTCCTGCGCCTACGCCGCCGCCGGTTAAAATTCTCTCGATTTCTCCGAAAGCGGGCGAATACAAGAGCAATACCCTTGTAACTATCAAAGGCAGCGGCTTCGGTAAAGAGCCCAAAGTTCTTTTTGGCGGAATACAGTTAGAGGACTTCCTCGTGCCTCCTTCAGATGAATCAATTACCGTCAGAACCAATCCTCATTCGGCTGAAACAGTAGATGTCGCGGTCGTCGCCGCCGATGGAAGAAGCGATGTCCAGGCGGGCGCGTATACTTATAGCTGTCCTCCGACGGAAAGCAACAACCTGTTGCTGCTCGTCCTTTTAGCCGGCGCTTTAGGCGGGACAATTCACTCGATGCGCTCGCTCTGGTGGTATGTCGGTAATAGAGAGTTTGTGGAAAGCTGGCTGCTGATGTATATATTCCTGCCGTTTATCGGCGCGGCGATCGCGGCGATCTTTTATTGGGTTTTCTATGGCGGTCTTTTTCAGGGCAGCTCTACGAATGCGCCTGCTTCTTCATATTTAATCGCGGTCGCCGCGCTGGTCGGATTATTTAGTCAACAGGCGCTGTTAAAGCTCCGGGATATTGCCAATGCCATTTTCACCAAACCCGGCGAGGGAAAAGATGCCGTTGAGCAAGCTTCGGAATCAGTCGGCGCAGACGCGAAAAACAAAGGTATGATTCCACGGTTGGAAAAGCTTACGCCGGACAAGGGTAAAATTAGCGGACAGACCGAAGTAAAGATTACCGGTATTCCGAAAATTGATCACGTGTTCGTCGGCAATCAGGAAGTCATCGCCACACCTGCCGGCACAAACACTTTTAAATTTAAAACGCCCCCGCATGATAAGGAAGAAGAAGTTATGGTGACCATCCTCGGCGGTAAGAAGCCCGTTTTATTACCATTTACCTATACCGATAAACCTTAGAATCATATTACCGGCTTTCGTTAACTTTCGGGCAGATTAACGAAAGCCGGTAAATATTTCTTAACTATTCAACCGTCGCCGGAACAGAGAGATACAAAACTTTTAACACTATCGAAATTGATAGTCCGGCATTTAAAAGCCGAATCGCTTTCCTGACCGGAAGAAAATCGACTGAAGAACAGGCGATTACGTTATTTTGTAACCATTCTCCAGCCGATTTTTCAGCGTTTAATTTATCTCTCTTTCTGCGCTTTATTCGATATTCAAAGTAATTTCCTGCGTCGTCGAATCGGCGTTCCAGACGGGCGGCGGTTCGACTTCCAGGATTTCTTCGGATTTTTCTTTGAGCAGAGCCAGTTCCAGCACTTCATCGACACTTTCGACGAGGTGGATGCGCAAATCTTCGCGGACTTCTTCCGGCACGTCGGCTAAATCCTTTTCGTTGTCTTTCGACATGATTATCGTTTTCAAGCCGAAACGATGCGCCGCCAGAAGTTTTTCCTTGACGCCGCCGATGGGCAGGACTTTTCCTCTGAGCGTGATTTCGCCGGTCATCGCGACGTCGTGACGCGCGGCTTTGCCCGTCAAAGCTGAGACCATCGCGGTCGCCAGAGTGATTCCCGCGCTCGGACCGTCTTTCGGAATCGCGCCTTCGGGGACGTGAATGTGTAAATCTTTTTCGCGGAAATCGTCGTGGCTGATGCCGAGCTTTTCGGCGCGCGTGCGGACGCAGGTCAGCGCGGCGCGGGCGGATTCTTTCATCACGTCGCCGAGTTGTCCGGTTAAAGTGACCTCGCCTTTGCCTCTGACGAGCGTGGCTTCGACCTGCAGCACGTCGCCGCCGACTTCCGTCCACGCCAAGCCGTTGACTAAACCGACTTCGCTGACGCGCGCGACATCCTGTTTGCGGAAACGAATCGTGCCCAAAAGCTCGCGGACTTTTTCGGCGTCGATGACCAGTCGGAAATCTTCCTTGTTTTCGTGCACGACGAAATTTTTCGCGACTTTGCGCAGGCACGAGCTGATTTCGCGTTCGAGATTGCGCACGCCCGCTTCGCGCGTGTAATGACGGATGACTTCCAAGATGCCGTCGTCCGTGAATTTTACTTTTTCCGCATCGAGACCGTTTGTTTCCGCCTGTTTCGGCATCAAATGACGCTTGGCGATTTCGACTTTTTCGCGCTCGGTGTAGCCCGACAGGCGCAGAATTTCCAATCTATCCTGCAGCGGCGGCGGAATCGTGTGCAGAACGTTTGCCGTCGCGATGAAAAAGACCTGCGATAAATCGTAATCGACGTCCAGATAATGGTCGCGGAAAGTGTTGTTTTGTTCCGGGTCGAGCACTTCCAGCAGCGCCGCCGACGGGTCGCCGCGAAAATCGCGTCCGAGCTTATCGACTTCGTCGAGCAAAATCACCGGATTGACCGTTCCGGCGCGTTTCAGAAGCTGGATGATTTGTCCGGGCATCGAGCCGATATAAGTCCGGCGATGACCGCGGATTTCGGCTTCGTCGTGAACGCCGCCCAAAGATAAACGGACGAATTTTCTGCCGGTCGCGTTGGCGATGGATTTTCCTAAAGATGTTTTGCCGACGCCGGGCGCGCCGACGAAGCAAAGAATCGTGCCTTTCGGATTTTTCACCAACTGGCGGACGGCTAAATATTCCAAAATGCGGTCTTTAATTTTTTCCAAGCCGTAATGGTCTTCGTTTAAAACTCTTTCGGCTTCGGTCAAATCGTTGATTTCTTCCGAGCGATTCTGCCACGGAACGTTGATGAGCCAGTCGATGTATGTTCGGGAAACCGTGCTTTCGGCGGACATCGGCGGCATCGCTTCGAGCCGCGCCATTTCCTGCATCGCTTTTTCGCGCGCTTCCTCGCTCATTCCGGCTTCTTCGATTTTTTTCTTTAACTCGTCAAACTCGGCTTTTTCGTCCTTGCGTCCGAGCTCTTTGTGAATCGCCTTGATTTGCTCGTTCAGATAATATTCGCGCTGCGTTTTGTCCATCTGCCGCTTGACGCGGCTGTGAACCGAGCGGTCGAGCTGTTTTTTCTCGATTTCCATTTCGAGAATCTCAATCAGTTTTTGCAGACGTTCCTGAACGGAAAAAATTTCCAGCAGCTGCTGTTTTTCTTCGACCGGAATGCGCAGGTGCGAGCTCATCGCGTCGGCAATCTGCGCGGCGGAAATTCCCCGCAGGCTGGCGTGCAGCGCGTCGGTGTAAGCATCGGGCGAAACGCGCAAAAGCTGTTCGACCAGACCGTGAATTTTCTGCAAAAGCCCGTCCGTGCGATAGCCCGATTCATCGACCGACGGCACGCGGCGGACGAGCGCGAAAAACATTCCGTCGCTGTTCTGCTCGATGCGAATTGTGGTCGCTCGCTCGCGTCCTTCGACGACGACTTTGATTTGCCCGTTTTCCTGTTTCTGCGCCTGAAGGATTCTGCCTAAGGTTCCGACGTTGTAAATCTGCTCGGCGCTCGGCTCATCGACGGTCGCGTCGTGCTGCGTGGCGAGAAAAATATTGCGGTCGCCCTGCATCGCCTGTTCGAGCGCGCGCACCGAACTCGGTCGCCCGATTTTAAAGGCGACTTTGGTAAACGGAAAGATAACGACATCACGAATCGGAACCATCGGAAAACGTGAAATGTCCGTCGGCATTTGGTCTGTAAATTCTTGCATCTTCTTGGAACTCTTTCTGCGGAAAAAATTATATTGCTTTTTTAGATAAAGAGCTATTACCTTTGAGATTCTATTTTTAGATATTTACATAATTATAAGCCGCCCGCAAGCAAATTCGGGCGAGTTCGGCGGATTTCCGCGCGGCACGCTAAATGCAACTATTCTTTCAGTTTTACCACAATATAAATTCGGCTCACGATTTACCCGCAAAAACCTGACGATTTGGAGGCTGATATGCCCGATGGAAAATTCGATGATGCGCCCGCCGGTAAAACGCCCGTTTTCGACCCGCTTCCCTTTGAGGAAAATGTTTTCGGCGCGATGAGCGTCGGAAATAATAAAAAAACCGCGCTTTCGAAAGCGCAAAAAGCGCCCGTCAATCGTTTTATCGAGGTTCGCCGAGCCGCAAAAAAAATCGCCGCGCTGGCGATTTTTCTCGCCGGCTGTCTGGGCTTGCTGTTTCTGCCGAAAACAAAACCGATTAACGAACCGGAAGACGAATGCAAATGCGAGACGGATTTGAAAACCGTCAATTACAATTTTCCCGATTTGGCTGACGAATACAAACCGCCCGCGTGGTGGGAAAAATTAAATAAAGCGGACGCGCGAAAATTTTCGATTTTCCGGCTGAGCCAGGATTTTCCGGTCGAGCTCGTTTCGGAATCGTGCGCCGACGGAATCCGGCTCTGGGAAAATCTCGATTTTAAGACCGAGAGCAAACGATATATGACGGAAATTCTCAGATACGCTTTTGAAGGAAATCTGGAAATCGATTGGCGCGTCGAGCAAAACGCGGCGCGAAAATGGGTTCACGCGCCGTGGATGCACGCGGGCAAATACGGCAGAGAGTTTATGCGCGGACTGACGAAGGAGAGAAAAACCTGTCGCGCCGAGCTTCTGGGCAGCGACGCGGAATGCGCGCCCGACGAGCCGCGCTATCAATCGTGGGCAATCGCCTTTTACAATGCGCGCGGCGCTTTCTATCTGGGCAAAGTCTGGGAAGAAATGACGCAAAGCGCAATGCCGAGCGCGAAGAATTTTCCGCCGGAAGGCTTTCCCGAAGGAAGCGTCAGCCTGAAGCTGATTTTCACGCAGGCTGACGCCGGGGCTGCGCCTTTCCTGACAGACAGCGTCGAATGGCTGGCGGATACGAAGCGGGCGCGAGCGAGCGGTTTTGGCGATGACGAATGTCTGCGGGCGGCGGGCGAGATTGACGCGAATTGTTTCGATACGCTGCGGCTTTTGCAGATTGACGTCGCCGCGCGCGACCGGCGCTCGCCGACCGGCTGGGTTTTCGGCACGTTTACATATAATAAAGACGCCGAGCCGATTTTCGAATATCCTTTCGCGCCGACGTTGAGCCGGACGGAAAAAGAAAATTTGCAGCGCTGGCTCCGGCTTGAGTTTGTCGGCTTGATGTTCGGCAACGACGAAGGCGTCCGGCGCGGCGAGCGCTTAAGCGAATCGCTGATAAATCACGAAAACCCGGTGACGCCGCATCTCGGCTGCGGCGGTCGTCTGAACGGAATGATTGACGCTCCGGCTTCGTCGTGTTTTTCGTGTCACTCGATGGCGGAAGCGCCGCGCAATCTCGCCATCGAAGCGATGCCTTACAACCGGATGAAATGCCGCGACGACCGGATGTCAGAATGGTTCAGAACCATCAATCCGCGCGGCATCGATTTGACGCGCCGAACTTTTACCAGACCCGAAGCGGGCAAGGAAATCGTTTCGCTGGATTATTCGCTTCAACTGCGCGAAGGAATTATGCGTTACTGCCAGGCAAACAAACAAAAATGCGGCTTGGCTGATTGAAAATGAAAAACAAAATGCCGCGTTCCGGTAAGAAACGCGGCATTTTGCAAGAGAGTGAAGCGTTGTAAAACGTTTGGGTGAAACGCTGGGGTTTGGAACTGAAAACAAAAAATGCTAGCTGAGCGTCACGCTGGAAGCGAGCCAGCCCGGGCTGATTTGAAACGAAAAATCGTAAGAGTCGGTCGAACGGCTTTCGTTCTTCGTCATATCGAGGACGACTTTTCCGGTCACGGCGACCGCCGTCGAATTTGTCACCGGCTGATAGCTCACCTCTTCCAGCTCATAGCTGTGAATGATAATATCGGCGTTTTCGAGGTCTTCACGAAAATTGTCTTCGGTGAAATTGTCTCCGCCCAGATTATTCAGCGCAAAACTGAAAGAAATTAACCTGCCAAACCAGTAGCCATTCGGGTCGGTTGTCTGGTATCTTGTCAGTGATTCAAAGAATTGACACGCAAAATAATCGTAGTTAGAGTCATCTTTGGTTTTACAACTCGTAAAATCATCAGCCGGCATAATTTTCTCCAGATTTTTGAACGTTGAATAAAGAAAGGGCATTCCCCGTCATTTTTGAGAGCAATAAATGTGCCACTTAAATAAGCTGGAAAATACGGCGTTTTTGATTAGAACAAATTTAAAAAACTATCAATTTTGATAGTAAGACTATCATTTTTGATATAGAATGCAGACGTAAATTCCATATTCATCTAAAAGTTTATCCAGTGAAATTCTCCCCCGGAACAAAATTGCAGCGTTATGAAATTCAATCTCTGATTGGTCAGGGCGGAATGGGCGAAGTCTATCTCGCCCACGATTCCGAGCTCGGACGCCCTGTCGCCGTCAAGGTTTTGAACCAGAGCGACGACCTCGACAAGCTTCGGCGTTTTCGTCAGGAAGCCAAAACGATTTCGACTTTAAGCCATCCGAATATTTTGACGCTTTACGAATTCGGTCAGCACGAAGATTTTCATTTTATCGTCTCCGAATACATCAAAGGCGAAACGCTGCGCGAACGGCTGAATAAAAATAAATTAACGCTCGATGAGATTCTCGACATCGCCATCCAGATCGGGAACGCGCTGGCGGCGGCGCACGCGGCGGGCATCGTGCACCGCGACATCAAGCCGGAAAACATCATGATTTTGCCCGACGGCTACGTCAAAGTCCTCGATTTCGGCTTGGCAAAACTGACGAATCTGGAAAAAACGCTGCAAAGCTCGCCCGACGCGCCGACCGCGTCCGTCATCCACACGCAGTCAGGCTTGATTATGGGCACGGTCAATTATATGTCGCCCGAACAGCTGCGCGGGCAGACGATTGACGACCGCACGGACATCTGGGCGCTGGGCGCGGTTTTATTCGAGATGCTCACGGGGCGACAGCCTTTTACCGGCGCTTCGGTCAGCGACACTATCGCCTCTATTTTGAATCAGCCGGTGCCCGACGCGTCCGGCATTCCGCCGCAAATCGAAACGGTCGTCGCCAAAGCGCTGGAAAAACAAAAAGACGACCGTTTTCAGACGGCGCGAGAATTCGTCAACGCGCTGAAAAATCTGAAAAATTATTTTCTCAGCCAGAGCGATTTCACTTTCGACGGAGCCGTCAGCCAGTTTCCCGCAAATCAATCCGCGCCGCCAAATAAAAACAAATCGGTCGCGATTAAAAATTATTCGGAGCTGATTTCCAAAAAGCCGAAAAAAAACTTTCTTCTTCTGTTTGCAGCAATCGGTTTGATGTTTATCGGAATCGTTTCGTTATTTCTTCTTTTCCGAAATGGTTCCGGAGAGCCTCCGACGCAGATAAAAACCACGCGCCTGTCGACCAACGGCAACACGACCAACGCGGCGATTTCGCCGGACGGGCGAGTTATCGCCTACATCCAAAACGAGAACGGGCAGCAAAGTCTCTGGCTGAGACAAACCGACGAAACCGCCGGCAACGAGCTTATTCCGCCCTCTCAATCGACCTTGAGCAATCTGAATTTTTCGCCGAACGGCGACTGGATTTATTACACCAAATTCGAAGGCAATTCGAGCGGGACGCTTTATCGCACGCCATACTTGCGCGGCTCGCAGCAGGAAGTGGTGAAAGACGTCGATTCGGCGATTACGTTTTCGCCGGACGGCAGCGAGTTCGCCTTTATCCGCTCGACGCCCGACGAAGGCATCGACCGCATCGTCATTTCCAGCCTCGACGGCACGAAAGAACGCGTTTTGACGCAAAAGAAAAATCCGGAATTTTTTATCAAATCCGTCCGGGAAAGCCTCGCCTGGTCGCCGGACGGAAAAATGATTGCCTGTCCGTTCGGAAAAACGGCTGCCGAAGGCGATTCGATGAGCGTCGTCGAAATTAATGTCGAAAGCGGAGAAGAAAAACGAATAACCGCGAAAACATGGGCGCGCGTCGGCAGAGTCGTCTGGACGAAAGACTTAAACAAGCTTTTGATTACGGCAGCCGATTTCGGCTCCGACCTTTATCAAATCGTGCAGCTGACGCGCGCCGACGGAAAAACAAAAAACATCACCAGCGAGGTCAGCGATTATTTCAACATCAGCCTGAATAAAGATTCGAATCGCCTGCTGGCGACGACTTACGATAAAAATTCGAGCATTTCGACGGCTCTTTTAGCCCGCATCGACCAACCGAAACGGCTCGCGAGCGGCGGCTACGACGGTCTCGGCGGCGTGACCTGGACGCCGGACAACCGGATTGTCTTTGTTTCGATGGAAAGCGGAAATCCGGACATATGGATAATGAATGCCGACGGCACGAACCGTCGGCAATTGACCTTCGAAAAAGCCAGCGATGAATATCCGACGGTTTCCGGCGACGGTCAGACTATCGTTTTCGTCTCTTCGCGGACGAGAACGCCGCACATCTGGCGAATGAATTTCGACGGCGGCGACCTTAAACAATTGACCTATAAAGGCGGCGAGTCTTTCCCGAAAATTACGCCCGACGGCAAATTCGTCATCTTTTCAGCGCAAACCGACCGCCGCCGGACGCTCTGGAAAGTTCCCATCGAAGGCGGCGAGCCGATACAGTTAACGCAAAAACTGTCGCATTGGTCGGCGATTTCGCCGGACGGCAAATCCATCGCCTGCCTGACGCGCGGCGATAATCACAACGACCCGATGATGTTAGCCATCGTCTCGGCGGAGACGGGAAATTTTCTGAATACTTTTGATTTTTCCGGCGACGCCTCGCCGAGTCTGCTGCCGACGCTGCGCTGGACGCCGGACGGAAAATCCATCGCCTACATCGACACCGTTGACGGCATCTCAAACATTTACGCGCAATCGCTGGCGGGCGGCGCGCCGAAAAAGCTGACGGATTTTTCGGCAGACCGGATTTTTTCGTTTGATTTTTCGGTTGACGGGAAAAATATCGTTTTCGCGCGCGGCGTGCTGCGAAATAATCTGGTGCTGATTGAGAACTTTTAGAATTTAGACTTTTTTGACTTCTTCCTTGATGCCGAGGCTTTTGACCAGACGATGCAGATTGTTCGGGTGAATGCCGAGCGAGTTTGCCGCTTCCGTGTAATTGCCGCTCGCCTCGATGAGAGCCGAGACGATGATTCGGCGCTTGGCTTCTTTTAACTGCCCGTGAAAACCGTTTTCCTGCGATTCGGTGCAGATTGTGTTTTCGACGATTTCATCCGGCAAATCTTCGGGCATAATCGTTTCGGTCGAGCCGAGCACAATCGCGCGCTCGATGACGTTTTCCAGCTCGCGCACGTTGCCCGTCCATTCGTAATTGCTCAAAACTTCGCGCGCTTTTTTCGACAGCCCGTCGACTTTCCGGTTGCATTTCTCGCTGTATTTATTGACAAAATGCTGCGCCAGCAGCGGAATGTCCGTTTTGCGCTCGCGCAGCGGCGGCACGTTTATCTGCACGACATTGAGGCGGAAGAAAAGGTCTTCGCGGAAACTTCCCTTTTTAACGTTTTCCTGTAGATTCTGATTGGTCGCGGCGATTATCCGCACGTTTGTTTTTAAGGTCTGAACGCCGCCGACGCGCGTGAATTCGCGCTCCTGCAAAACGCGCAGCAGCTTTGCCTGCAGGTGCGGCGCAAGCTCGCCGACTTCGTCCAGAAAAACCGTTCCGCCGTCCGCTACTTCGAGTTTTCCTCTTTTCAGCGCGCTAGCGCCGGTAAACGAGCCTTTTTCGTGTCCGAAAAGGTCGCTTTCCAGCAGATGCTCGTTCAAAACCGCGCAGTTTATCGCGACGAAAGGCTTGTCGGAGCGGCGGCTGTTGCGATGCAAAGTCTGGGCGACGAGTTCTTTTCCGGTTCCCGATTCGCCCGTTATCAGAACGTTGGAATCGGTCGGCGAGACTTTTTTAATCAGTTGGAAAACCTTGTTTATTTCCTGGCTGACGCCGATCAGATTCGTCTCGATTTCAAGCTCGGTTTGCAGGCGCGCGTTTTCTTTTTCCAAAGCCTGAATCGAAAGCCTCTGTTCCAGCGCCGCCGAAATCAGAACGGAAACCGCCGTCAACTGCTGCAATTGATTTTCGGTGAAATTCGTGTCGGGCTGGCACGAATCCAGATAAATCAAGCCCTGCATTTCGTTAAGCTCAAGCGGAACGCACAACAAAGCCGCGACGCGCTTGGCAATCAGGCTCTCGGCGTTTTCCAGCACGGCGTCTCTTAAATCATTGCTGAGCAGAGCGATTTTTTCGTTGATGACGTGTTCGGTGACGGTGCGGCTGACGGTTATTTTGTCCTTATCAAGCGGATTCCGGTTGACGACCGAGACGGGTTTCTTCGGTTCGTTGAGATTGTGTTCGAACAGGAGAATGACGCCGCGCTCCGCCTCCGGAATCAATTCGAGAATTATCTCCAGAAAACGGTTTTGCAGAGCGGTCGTGTCCTTGCTTTCGTTCAAAGCCCGACCGAGCCGCGCCAGCGCGTTTAAATCGCGCGGCATTTTAGACAGGCGCGGTTCGAGCGAAAGTCGAAGCTCGGAACGGGTAATCAGGGCACCATTATCGAATTGAAAATTATTATCGAAAGGCATCGCATTCACTTCTTCATCTGTCCGAAACGAAATGAGAGTTTTGCCGATGCGAATGCAATCACCGTGCCTTAAGACAGCTTCTTTAACCGGCGCGTCGTTCAGAAACGTCCCGTTGCGGCTGTCCAGATCCGTCAGATAATAACTGCCGTTGACTTGCTTAATCGTGCAGTGGCGGCGCGAGACATCGCCGTCGATAAGAACGATTTCATTAGTTTCGGCGCGCCCCAGCGTGACCGACTCAATCTCTTTCAAAGGGAAAGCTTCGGACTCTTTTGCGCCGTTTGTAAAAACTAATTTGGGCTCCATTTTTAATTTCCTTCAAGCGAACGAACCTCAGCGGAACTCGTCAAGCATCATAACCTATATCATTTCTGATAGCCAAACTATCAGAAATGATATAGCTCGAAACAAAGAAATTCTTTACAATTTGAAAAAAATACTTATAAATAAAGACTCGATTGCCAAATTAATTTTGCGGAACAAAATTAGCATTACCTTTTCGTAAAAAATAGCTTTGATTATTTGGTTTCAGAAATGATAAATTTCGGTAGTTTTAAATTACATACAGTGAAAGGACAAAATCTATGAGTAAAATAAATCGCAAATTCTTTTTTGACCACGTGCGCAACACGTTATTCGGCAAAGCCCTGACGCAAAAGCAGGTTGACGGCGTAAACGCTATTTTCGACCAGTGGGAATCGAAAAACGCCAAGCAGGACGACCGCTGGCTGGCGTATATGCTGGCGACCGTGTATCACGAGACGGACAAAAAATTTCAGGGCATCGTCGAATACGGACCCGATTCGTATTTCAAAAAATACGACGGGCGCAAGGATTTAGGCAACACCGAGCCGGGCGACGGGCTGCGGTTCAAGGGCAGAGGTTTTGTCCAGATTACCGGACGCAAAAACTACACGAATTTCAGCAAAATTCTCGGCGTCGATTTGGTCAACAAGCCGGAGCTGGCGCTGGAACTGGACAACTGCGTGAAAATTATGTTCTACGGGATGACCAACGGCACGTTTACGGGCAAAAAACTGTCGGATTATTTTTCGGCGACCAAAGAAGACTGGGTCAACGCCCGCCGCATTATCAACGGCACGGACAAAGCGAATTTAATCGCCGGTCACGCCAAAAATTTCTACGCGGCGATTAGCTATACGCAGTAGGAAAATATTCTTGAGAAAGTGGCAGAGATGCCGTGGTCAGGCGGCGCGTTCGAGTTTTGACTTCATTCTAAACGGAGGTTTTTTCGATGAGTACCAGATTATTTGAAGATGATGTTGTTTTTCTGCAGAGGCTTTTAAAATCTGCCGGATTCTATACCGATAGGATTGACGGCGATTGGGGAGCTAACACCGACCGCGCCGTCAACGCCTTTGAAGTCAAATTTGTCGAGATTGCCGGTATTTTCGGCATTTTCGACGCTCGCACGGAAAGATGTATTCGCACTTTACATCCGAAAGCGCAGGAATTGGCGCGGCGCAGTCTGAAAGTAATTCGCGAGGCGGGAATCAATGCGCGAATTATTTCGGGAACGCGCACATACGCTGAACAAAACGTGCTTTTCAAACAAGGACGCTTTGGCAATCCGGGAAAGATTGTGACCAATGCGCGCGGCGGGCAGAGCAATCACAATTTTGGAATCGGCTGGGACGTGGGCATTTTCACCGCCGCCGGCGCTTATCTGGAAGAATCGCCGCTGTATAAGAAAGCCGGGCAAACCGCGCTCGCCGCCGGTCTCGATAAACTGGAATGGGGCGGCAACTGGACATCTATTGTTGACCAGCCGCATTATCAACACGCGACCGGAATGCTGGTTTCAAAGGTGCGGGAGAAATTTGAGCTCGGAAAGCCTTATATTTAAACACTTGTGAGAGCTTTTACGCCTTTGAGCTACATATATTCTCTCTTTCGATAAAAAAAGACACTCTCGATTGAAAGTGTCTTTTTTTTTAATTATTCGTAAATTTTACGCGGCGGCTTCCGTATCGACTTCGCTGATGACTTCGAAGACCGGCGCTTTGCGCTCGACCATATCACTGGTGATGACGAGCTCTTTGACCTTTTTCTGCGACGGCAGATGATACATCGATTCGAGCAGAATTTCTTCCATAATCATCATCAAGCCGCGCGCGCCGACTTTGCGTTCGTAAGCCTGCCGCGCGATGGCTTTGATGGCGTCGTCGGTGAATTTCAGACGAATATTGTCAAACTCGAACTTGCGCTGATACTGCTTGATAAGCGCGTTTTTCGGCTCGGTCAAAATCTGCACCAGAGCTTTTTCGTCGAGCTCGTGCAAAGTTCCCAAAACGGCGAGGCGACCGACGAATTCGGGAATCAAGCCGTAGCGAATCAAATCTTCCGGCTCCAGTTTTTCCAGCGATTCGGCGTGACGCTGTTTGCTCGGCTTGATTTCCGCCGCAAAGCCGAGCGATTTGTTGCGAAAACGTTTTTCCACGACTTTTTCCAGCCCGACAAACGCGCCGCCGCAGACGAAAAGAATATTCGTCGTATCGACCGTCACAAATTCCTGGTGCGGATGCTTGCGCCCGCCCTGCGGCGGAACGTTGGCGGAAGTTCCTTCCAGGATTTTCAAAAGCGCCTGCTGCACGCCTTCGCCCGAAACGTCGCGCGTAATCGAAGGATTGTCGTCTTTGCGGCAGATTTTGTCGATTTCGTCGATAAAGATAATTCCCTGCTGCGCGCGCTCGACATCGCCGTTTGCCGCCTGCAAAAGCTTTAAAATAATATTTTCGACGTCTTCGCCGACGTAACCGGCTTCGGTCAGAGTCGTCGCATCGACGATGCAGAAAGGAACGTTTAAGATTCGCGCTAAGGTTTGCGCGAGCAGGGTTTTGCCCGTGCCGGTCGGACCAATCAAAATGATATTCGATTTTTGCAGCTCGACGTCGGCGCGGCGCTTGGCGATTTCGATTCGTTTGTAATGCTGGTAGACGGCGACCGAAAGACGCTTTTTCGTTTCGTCCTGACCGATAACGTATTCGTCCAGAAACGCTTTGATTTCCTGCGGCTTCGGCAAGGGCGGGCGCGCGGACGCAGCTTCCGCCTGCTCGTCGTCATTGATGATTTCGTTACAGATGTCTATACATTCGTTGCAGATATAGACGCTCGGTCCCGCAATCAATTTCTTGACCTCATTCTGCGACTTGCCGCAAAACGAACAGCGTAAAACTTCTTCTAAACGATGAAATGATGCCATATTTTGAGTTGACTGAGTTGACTGAAGTTGACTGAAGTTGACTGAGTTAAGAAATTAAACTCGGTCAACTCAGTCAACTTTCAGTCAACTCGCTAAACTATTCGCGATGTTCGATTACTTCATCAATCAAGCCGTATTCTTTCGCCTGAATAGGCGATAAAATACGGTCGCGCTCGACGTCTTTTTCAACCTGGTCGTAGGATTGACCGCTGTGATGCGCGAGCAGCCGCGAAGTCAGCTCGCGCATACGGATGATTTCTTCCGCCATAATGCGCACGTCGGTCGCCTGACCTTGCGCGCCGCCCGAAGGCTGGTGAATCAAAATGCGCGAATGCGGCAGCGCGAAACGCTTGCCTTTCGTGCCCGCCGTCAAAAGCAAAGCGCCCATCGAAGCGCATTGCCCGATGCAAATGGTCGTCACGTCGTTGCGGATAAA
Source organism: Pyrinomonadaceae bacterium (assembly GCA_036389695.1). Lineage (GTDB taxonomy): Bacteria > Acidobacteriota > Blastocatellia > Pyrinomonadales > Pyrinomonadaceae > JALZHR01. Next base: position 6,159 of record DASVWG010000162.1, on the reverse strand, counting down.
CTGCATCGTGTCGTAAATCGCCATTCCCGCCGTGATTGAGCCGCCCGGCGAATTGATATACAAATTGATGTCGCGTTCGGGGTCTTCCGCTTCGAGAAAAAGAAGCTGGGCGACAATCAGGTTGGCAATCATATCGTCAATCGGCGTGCCGATAAAAATAATGCTGTCTTTTAAAAGTCTGGAATAGATGTCGAAAGCCCGTTCGCCCCGCGAAGTTTGTTCGACCACCATTGGAACTAATGCCATAAATCTTTACTCTTTTCCCTGCTAAAAATTGGTCTAGTTTGTTTAAGAACTGAGTTAGCTTTGCGGAGATAAATCGTTGAATCGACTAGCCGTCCAGAGCCTAGTCAAAAGGATTTTACAATTTATTCCGAAAAATGCAAACCCGCTAAAGCGTGAATCGTAAATCGTGAATCGTAAATAGTTGTTTGAATTTTAATATTCCATTTAAATTATTCACTATTCACGATTTACGATTCACTATTCACTTTTTTTCTTCGTCTTCGATTCTTTTTTCGCTTTCGGCTCCGCGTCGTCGCCGTCGGCTTTTTTCCTGCTCGCCCGTTTCGGCTTCGCTTCGGATTTTTCTTCCGTCGCGGTTTCTCCGGTTTCCGCCGGCGGCGCGGCTTGGCTTTCGTCAACCCATTCGCCTTCGGAAACTTTCGCTTTTTCGACTAAAGCCTCGACGGCTTTTCTGCTTCGCAAGCGGTCGGCGATGTTGTTTTCGCCGCCCTGCTGCGCGAGAGATGAGCGGACTTGTTCAACCGAAACGCCGTAATATTGCGCGATTCTATCGATTTCCTCATTGATTTCATCGCCCGTTACCTCGACGTTTTCGAGCTCGGCGATTTTTTCCAAAAGCATCGCGCCGCGCACGTCTTTTTCGGCTTGCCCGCGCATATTTTCATACGCCATACGGACAAAGCTTTCGTCCAGCTGATTTAAATCCATTCCGCGCTGCTGCAAATCCTGCGCGAAATTGTTCAAAAGGTTGCGCGCCTGAATGTCGATTAAGGTGTTCGGCACTTCAAACTCGTTGCCTTCGATAAGTTTTGTGATGAGCTCGTCGCGCAGGCGGTTGTCGGCTTCCGATTTGGAAACCATCTCCAGATCTTCGCGCAGCTTGCGGCGCAAGTCCGCCATCGTTTCGAAGCCTTCTTCCAGGCTGCCCGCCCATTCGTCGTCGGCTTCCGGAAGTTCCATCGTGCCGACCGATTTGATTTTCGCTTTGTAATTGACGGTTTTTCCGGCGAGCGCGGGCGCGCCGAAATCCTCAGGATATTCGACCGTAAATTCTTTTTCCTCGTCTTCCTCGACGCCGGTTAAATTGTCCGAAAAAGCTTTTTCTATTCCGGCGTCGCCTAATTTGATTTCCAAATCTTCGGCTTTAATCGGCTCCGGATTTTCCGGGTCGTTGACAAACGTGCCTTCCAAATCGGCGATGACCGTGTCGCCTTCCTGCGATTTGCGGTCTTCGACCGGAATCAGGGAGGCGAACTGCTGGCGGCGCTGGTCGATGACGCGCTCCAATTCTTCATCATTAACCGGACGCACGCGGCGCACGGCTTCCAGATTCTGGTAATCCGGCGTCGGAACTTCCGGCATCACTTCGAGGTGAACGTGCAGCGAAATCGGCTCGGAGCCGTTTAATTTAACATTCTCCGCGTTTTCCAGATGAAGCTGCGGCTCGCCGAGCGGGTTGAGATTGCTTTCCTGAATCGCCTGCTGCACGCGCTCGGGCAAAAGCTCGCGCAAGGTCTCGTTTTTAATCTCGTCCTTATAGCGCATTTTCACGATGTCGAGCGGCGCGTTGCCTTTGCGAAAGCCCGGCACGTTGACGGCTTGCGCGTATTTTCTGGCGATTTTGTTGTAAACTTCGCGGACGATTTCGCCTTCTATCTCGATTTTAATTTCTTTCTGTGTCGGTGAAACGTCGATAACTTCTGTTTTCATTTATTAAATAAACAACCCGCCCGCGTCAGTCGATACGGACGGGCAACCTCTCTTTTTAATTGCGGATTGCGGAACGCGGAATGCGGATTTATTCATCCTTCATCCTTCTGCCCTCATCCTTAAACTTGGTGCCGAGGGCGAGACTCGAACTCGCACACCTTTCGGTACAGGCTCCTAAGACCTGCGCGGCTGCCAATTTCGCCACCTCGGCAAATTTTCAATGACAAAGTGCAAATTTGAATTTATCGAATTAAACCGTAAAAGGCAAAAGCGCAGATTGCACAGTTGTAGGGGCAGGTCTTGTGCCTGCCCAATGAGCGCAGCGAATAAACCGTTAAATAATTTAGCCACGAAAGAACACGAAAAAGAATTAAATAATTTTCGTATCTTTTTCGTGCCGTTTCGTGGCTAATCCTTTTTCGCGCTCACACGCTCATTGGGCAGGCACAAGACCTGCCCCTACAGAATTATTTATTCGGGTGGTTTTGTATGAAAAGTGCAGAAATCTTTCGGCTCGGTTCCGGGTTGGAAATTTTTCGTTTCCTTTGTCGGGCAGTTTGCGGTCGCGCGCAGTCCCGACAAAGGGCAAATCGTGACCATTATGCTGCGCTCGTAGGTCGGTTGTCGATTCGTATTGTCCGGCGAAGTTTCAGGTTTCGGTTTTCCGTTCTGTTCTTCCGTCCACGTCTGAAACGGCGTCGGCGTCGCCTGCGGATTCGGATTTTCGTTTTCCGCGTCGGCGTTTAAATCTTCGGTCGGCAGAAGCTTGAGCGGAACCGTGCCGCTGATGAAAAGCTCGATGCGGCGAAATTCCGGCGGGACGTTCGAGACGAATAAATCGTTGGGATTCGTCACGGGCGACGGCTGCGGATTCGCGGTGTTTGTATTTGAGTTGGCGTTTTTCTTTAAAGCGTTTTGCTGCGCCTGAATCGTCTCGGCTTGCGTGTTGTCGAGCTCGCGGATTAATTTCCCGTTGCGAATGTCGATTTCGGCTTTGCGAACCGAATCGGGCTGAACCCAATCGCCGTTCCATTCGGGATGCAAATCCAGCGCCGTGCGCATAAAATCCGCCCAAATCGGCATCGCCGAGTCCGAGCCTTTCATGCCCAAATCCGAGCCGTCGTCAAAGCCGACGTAAACGATGCAGACCAGATTCGGCGTAAATCCGGCAAACCAGCCGTCGCGCGAAGTTCCGGTTTTTCCGGCGAAAGCCTGTTTTCCGGCGACGTTTTTAAAGCCCCAAGCCTGCACCTCAGCCGCCGTGCCTTTGTTGATAACGTCCTTCATAATGTCGTTCATAATGTATGCGACATCGGGACGCAGAACGTTTTTCTTTTCGGCGACGGGCGCGGCGACGGTTCGCCCGTCGCCGGTCGTAACGCGATTAATGGCTAAAGGCGAAACTTTATCGCCCAGATTCGCGAAAGTCGTGTAAGCCGTCGCCATCTGCAAAGGCGTCGCTTCCGCCGTGCCGAGAGCCATCGAAGGATACGCGCGCTCGACTTTCGGCAGTCCGGCTTTGTGCGCGAGATTCATCACTTTGCCGACGTTCAGTTCCATCGCCAAATCGACCGTGATGACGTTTTTCGATTTTATCAGCGCGTCGCGCAAGGTCATTTCCTTGTTGCTGAACGTGTCGCCGTAATTGTTCGGCGAATATGTGTCCTGATTAAACGTGAAAGTTTTTTTCTCGTCCTTGAACATCGTCGCCGCCGTGTAAACGCGCGATGCCGGGTCGTAAGCCGAGCTCAAAGCGGCGGCGTAAACGAACGGTTTGAAGACCGAGCCGGGCTGGCGCTGGGCGCTGGTCGCGCGGTTGAATTGATTTTGCAGAAAATCGCGCCCGCCAATCATCGCCACGATTTCGCCGGTTTTCGGCTTGATGGCGACGAGCGACGCCTGCAGATTTCCCTTTTCCTTTTTCGGAAACATTTTTTCGAGTCTGTCGAGTCGCTTTGTGACGGCTTCATAAGCGGCGCGCTGCAGGTCGACGTCAATCGTCGTGTAAACGCGAAGATGCTGCAAGGCTTCCGGGTCGGCGACGACTTTCGGCAGTTCTTCTTCGGCGTACTGCGTAAAATACGGCATATCGAGCAGCTCCGGTCGGTTGGAAACCTGCACGAGATTTATGGGAATTTTCTTTGTTTCCTCTAATTGCTGCGCGGAAATTTCGTTGGCGTCGAGCATCGACTGCAAAACCTGATTGCGCCGCTCGGCGACGCGTTCGGGATTTTTGTAAGCGTTGTAGCGATTCGGACTGCGAATGATTCCGGCGAGAAAAGCCGCCTCGGCGAGATTCAATTGCGAAACGTCTTTGCCGAAATAAGCGTTTGCCGCTTCGCCGACGCCGTAAATGGACGCGCCCGCCTGTTGTCCGAGATAAATCTGGTTCGCGTACAGCGTAAAAATTTCCTCTTTCGTCAGGCGCGTTTCCAGAATGACCGACATATAAGCTTCTTCGGCTTTGCGCGTCAGCGATTTTTCCGGCGTCAGGAAAAGATTTTTGACCAGCTGCTGCGTAATCGACGAGCCGCCCTGGCGCGCGACCGGCGAATTGTCGTCGCCTTCGTAACGTCGCCAGAGCGCGCGCAGGATTCCGCGAAAATTGACGCCGTAATGCTCGAAAAACGCGCGGTCTTCGGTGACGGTAATCGCTTTGACCAGATGCGGCGGCAAATCCTGAAACGTGACGGCTTTGCGGCGACCGTCGCCTTCCGCCGCGATGGAGCTTAAAATTTTCGGCTCCAGATGCGTTTCCCTGACTTCTTTATTCGCGGTTAAATCCGTGATGGCGGCGACGGATTTTCCGTCTTTCGCAAAACGGACTTTCAAGCTCGGAAAATTTATCCGGTCGTCGAGCTTTGCCGTGTCGCCCGGCTCGATGGTCAGGGCGTTCTCTTCCTGTTGATAACGACTGCGCGCGGCGTCAGCCTGCTGATTTTTTTCGATGTAACCGGCGGATTTTAAATATTTAACCAAATCGTCGCGCGAAATCGCTTCGCCGTCTTTCAGCAATTTCGGCGCGGCATAGACGCCCGCCGAGCGCGTGTAAACCTCGCCGCGCAAAAGCACGTCGATTCTGTCCGAATAATCGAACCAGAAATAAGTCGCGGTCAAAACGACGGCAACGATAAATAAAAGCGTGACGGAAAGCGTAATCGGGTTGAAAACCAGACGCAGCAGACGGCGAAAAAAACCCGGCTTCGGCGCTTGAAACGATTTGACGCGAGCTTTTTTCACGCTCGGCGCTGCGGGCGCGCGTTTTTTGCTTTTTACTTCTATCTGCTTTGCCATTAGCTATTTCGGAAGGAAAACTTTTTCGGGTTAGATGTCGAATCCGCCGCGAGAGTTTGACTCTTAAAGAGCCATTGAGATTTTATAAGCTTTCGGCGCTTAATGTCCAGCTAAATTTAATCGCAGATTTACGCAGATAAACGCGGATTTTAACAGGATGGACAGGATAGACAGGATAATTTATTTTTCTTATCCGCGTGAATCTGCGTGAATCTGCGGTTAATTTTTCTTAAAAACGAAAAGCTCCGTACTTTAAAAATAAAAACAGGATGAACAAAATAAATATTTATCCTGTTCATCCTGTTTATCAAGCCGCTAAGCCTACTTAAAATTTCCCTTTTACATACTTGCCGATTGGGAAATCGAATCGGGTTTTGAAACCTGCTGCACCATTTCAGCCGTTTGTTTGCGTGAAGCGTAAGTTGCCACATCAGCCTGCGCGACCATTCCGCAGCAGATGCCTTCGGAATCGACGACGGCGATGCGGCGCACTTGTTTTTGTTCCATCAAACGGCAGCATTCTTCGATGCTCGTTTCCGGCGTGACCGTGTAAACGTCGCTCGTCATAACTTTTCCGGCGGTCAAATCAAGCGGATTTTGTCCTCTGGCAACCGTGCGGACGGTAATATCGCGGTCGGTTATCATCCCGATGGGTTTTGAATTTTCGTCCACGACCGGAATACAGCCGCAATCTTTTTCAACCATCATTTTCGCTACTTCCTGCAAAGATGTGTCGGGGGCACAACACGCGGGATTTTCCGTCATTATTATCTTTACATTGTTCATGATGTCTCCTTTTTGTTGCAAAATAAGGCATTTCTGTATTATTGCCGCACAGAAATTGAACTTTTTTTGCTCAATAAGGTGGCTCAGTGCAAGCCGTGTTCCAAAAAAATAAATAAAGTCCCA
>DASVWG010000161.1:0-4397 GCA_036389695.1 Pyrinomonadaceae bacterium | reverse complement strand
CACTCAGTACTCAGTACTCAGTACTCAGCACTTTAAGCGCCGGCTTGTATGTTCGCCAGCCAAGCCGGTAATTCCGCGATGCTTTTTAGTTGTCCGAAGTCCTTGCCTTTTAATTCTTCGGCGGAGACTTTTTCGTGAAACCACTCGGTTTCATACGGCACGTGGACGGCGCGAGCGCCGATTTCCAGAACGGGTAAGATGTCGGATTTCAGAGAATTTCCGACCATCACGAATTCTTCCGCGCGGATTTGGTGACGGCGCAGGATGTACCGGTAAATTCCGCTGTCTTTTCTGGGCACGATTTCAAACGCCTTGAAATAATCGCCCAAGCCGCTGCGCGCCAGCTTCGCTTCCTGGTCTAATAAATCGCCTTTCGTAATGACCATCAGGCGATATTCATCCGATAACGCCTCGACGGTTTCCCTGACGCCTTCGAGCACGTCAATCGGCGCGGCGAGCATCTCGCGGGCGAAATTAATTATTTGGAGAATCTTGTCGCCCGTGATGCGTCCTTCGGTCAGCTCGCAGGCGGTTTCAATCATCGAGAGCGTAAAGCCCTTGATGCCGTAACCGAAATGCTGTATGTTGCGCGTTTCCGCCTCGTCCAGACGCTGTTCTATCCAGTCGCCTTCGCGGTATTCCGACAAAAGGCTTTTGTATCTGTCCTTGATGGAAATAAAAAGGCGCTCGTTGTGCCAGAGCGTATCGTCGGCGTCAAAAGCGATGGTGGTTATCATTGAATTTCGAGCTAATCTTTTTTCTTCGGCGTATTTTTTACCTGCGCGATTACCGCTTCGGCTTTGGCGATGTTGACGGACGCCGGAAACTCGGCTTTCAGCATTTGCAGGTATTTATCCGCGTTTTTCAGCTTATCGTTATTGGCGCTGGCAAACGTGATGAAATAAAGCGCGGTTTCTCTCGGCTCGCCGGTCGGAGCGGTTTTCAGAAAATCTTCCATGACGGCGACGGCTTGCTTATAATCTTTGACGTTTATGTAATTTACGCCGAGCGCGAGAAACGAATTCGTTCTCTTTTCCTCGTCCGCCTGAATTTCAGGCGTTTTCAGAGCCTTTTTATAAAATTCGCAGCTCAGCTGAAGCATCTTCGCGCCGCGATACGCGCCGGCGATTTTAAAAAGCGCGAGACCGTCGTCCTTCTTTAAATCGAGCGCATCGTAGAATTTGGACATCGACGAAAAATCCTTCGGCATTTCATTGAAAATCGCATTTAATTCTTCGACTCTTTTCTGCGAAAACCCGCGCCGGTAAGTAACCATATTTCCCAGCGGGTCGGTAAAAACGACAAACGGAATCGCGCCGACACGGTATCTTTCAACCAGACCTTTGTCGGCATCGAAATCCACTTTGACGGCGATAAAAGGCTTCGCCGCCTGAACGACGTCTTCGCGCACCCAGAACTCTTTGTCCATCGCCTGACACGGCTTGCACCAGCTTGCCGTAAAATCCAGCAGCATCGGTCTGCCGCTTTCGCGCGCCGCTGCCAGAGCTTTCTTAAAATCTTTTTCCCAAACAATGCCTTCGGTTTGCGCGAATGCGCCGAGCGTTGAAAAAATTAGAATAATAAAGGTAATTATAAAATTTTTCATAGCGAAACATTCTACAATATTTTGAGATTTTTTAAAGAGTAATGCGAGACTTTTCAAAGGGGAAAATAAAATCGGGCGAGAATTTTTCCCGCCCGATGCTTTCGCGTTTGACTAGGCGAGCAATTGCCGCAAAACGTACGGCAGGATTCCGCCGTGCTGGAAATATTCGACTTCAATCGGCGTGTCGATGCGCAAAATCAAAGTCGCTTCCTGCGTTTCGCCCGTTTCTTTGGTAATTCTTAAAGTCACTTCCTGACGCGGTTTGATTGCGCCGTCGAGTCCGTTTAAAGCGAACGTTTCCGTGCCGTCCAGTCCTAAGGATTGCGCGCTTTCGCCTTCTTTAAACTGCAAAGGCAGAACGCCCATTCCGACCAGATTCGAGCGATGTATTCTTTCAAACGACTGCGCGACGACCGCTTTGACGCCCAGAAGCCGCGTGCCTTTCGCCGCCCAGTCGCGCGATGAGCCCGTCCCGTATTCCTGACCGGCGAAAACGATGGACGGCGTGCCCGCTTCCATATATTTCATCGCCGCGTCGTAAATCGACATTTCTTCGCCGTCGGGCTGATGTTTCGTAAAGCCGCCTTCAATCGGCGCGACCATCAGATTTTTGATGCGCACGTTGGCAAACGTGCCGCGCACCATAACCTGATGATTGCCGCGCCGCGAGCCGTAGGAATTAAAGTTTTGCGGCTCGACGCCTTTTTCCTGCAAATAAAGTCCGGCGGGCGAATTCGGCTTTATCGAACCGGCGGGCGAAATGTGGTCGGTCGTCACCGAATCGCCGAAAATCGCCATCGCGCGCGCGCCTTCGATGTTGGAAAATCTTCCGGCGTTCATCGAACAATCTTCAAAATACGGCGGCTCCTGAATATAAGTCGAATCCTTGTCCCATTCGTAAACCGCGCCGGTCGTCGAAGGTATGGAATTCCACAAAGGATTCTGCTCGGCAAATTCGCTGTACAGCCGTTTATAAGTTTCCGGCTCGAAGGCGGCTTGCAGATGTTCCCTGACTTCGTCCAGACTCGCCCAGATGTCTTTCAGAAAAACGTCGTTGCCTTCCGAGTCCTGCCCGATAGGTTCGAGATAAACGTCTTTGACGACCGTTCCCGCCAGCGCGTAGGCGACGACGAGCGGCGGCGACATCAGGAAATTCGCCTTGATGTTTTGATGCACGCGCGCTTCGAAATTGCGGTTGCCCGACAAAACGGAAGCGGCGACCAAATCGTTTTCGACGATTTCTTCTTCTATTCCGGCGTCGAGCGGTCCGGAATTGCCGATGCAGGTCGTGCAGCCGTAGCCGACGAGGTTAAAGCCGATGTTGTCCAGATATTTCTGCAAGCCGGTTTTATTCAGATATTCGGTCACGACGCGCGAGCCGGGCGCGAGCGAAGTTTTGACATACGCCGGAACTTTCATTCCCTTTTCCGAAGCCTTTTTCGCCACGATTCCGGCGGCAATCATCACCGACGGATTCGAAGTGTTCGTGCAGGAAGTTATCGCGGCAATCAACACGTCGCCGTGCCCGATGGCGGTCGTCTGCGGCGGGCAATCTTCTTCGGTGTAATCGACGCGGTCCGGCGTCGGGCGATTGTTCATCATCTCGACTTCGGTCAGAACGTTCGTATTTTTTTCGCTCACATTGCCGACGCCGAAAACCGGCAGCGGAATCGACTTCGGCGACTGCTCGCCGCCGCCCGCCGCGACCTTCGCCGTGCCGCCCGCGCCCATCGTCACCATATAGCGTTTTTCGAGGTCTTCTTTTTGTTTGCCGTAACCGCCGTCGGCGATTGGATGCGTGAAAAGCTCTTTGAAACGGTCGTCCAGATTGGACAGCTCGATGCGGTCCTGCGGGCGTTTCGGTCCGGCGACGGCGGGCGTAATCGTCGCTAAATCCAGATGCAGAGCGATGGTGTAATCGACTTCGCCTTCCTGCGGGATGCCGAACATCCCTTGCGCTTCGTAATAATTTTTAATCGTTTCGATATGCGCTTCGTCGCGTCCCGTGGCGCGAAAATATTCGAGCGTTTTATCGTCAACGCCGAAAAAGCCCATCGTCGCGCCGTATTCGGGAGCCATATTCGCAATCGTCGCGCGGTCGGTCGCGTGCAGAGACGATGCGCCTTCGCCGAAAAACTCGACGAATTTGCCGACGACTTTCGCTTTCCGAAGCATTTCCGTAATTCTCAAAACCAAATCCGTCGCCGTCGCGCCCTGCGGCAATTCGCCCGAAAGATTGACGCCGACCACATCCGGCGTCAGAAAATAAACCGGCTGTCCGAGCATTCCCGCTTCGGCTTCGATGCCGCCGACGCCCCACGCGACGATGCCCAGCCCGTTTATCATCGTCGTGTGCGAATCGGTGCCGACTAAAGTGTCGGGAAAATAAACGCCGTCGCGCTCGAAAACGCCTTTCGCCAGATATTCGAGATTGACCTGGTGCACGATGCCGATGCCCGGCGGCACGACGCCGAAACCGTTAAACGCCTGCGTGCCCCATTTCAGAAAGCGATAGCGCTGCTCGTTGCGGTTAAACTCGATTTCCATATTGCGCTGATACGCCGCTTCGCTGCCCGCGTAATCGACCTGCACCGAGTGGTCAATCACCAAATCTACGGGAACGAGCGGCTCAATCAGATTCGTGTCGCGATTCATACGCTCGACCGCCGAACGCATCGCCGCCAAATCCACAAGCAGCGGCACGCCCGTAAAATCCTGCAAAAGAACGCGCGCGACCGTGAAAGGAATTTCTTCCGTGCGCTCGCCCGCCGCTTCCCAGTTTGCCAGATTG
>DASVWG010000160.1:0-11728 GCA_036389695.1 Pyrinomonadaceae bacterium | reverse complement strand
ACGAGTGTGTCAAACGCTGATTTCTCGAATCGCTAAACCGGAACACGCTCCATTACCGCCCGCGTTTCTGCCCTTAGTTTCTAGTTGGTTTCCGCGCGCGATTTTTCTTCCTTGAGAATCGCCTTGCGCGACAATTTAACTTTGTTGCCTTCTTTGCCGATGCATTTGACCATTACCTGCTGACCTTCCTTCAGCTCGTCGCGCACGTCTTTGATGCGGCGGTCGGAGATTTCCGAAATGTGGAGCAAGCCGTCCAAGCCCGGAAAGATTTCGACGAACGCGCCGAAATCGACGATGCGCGTCACGGTTCCGAGATAAGTTTCGCCGATTTCCGCTTCGGCGGTGAGCGCGCGGATGCGTTCCACAGCTTTCTGCGCGGCTTCGCCGTCGGCGGTCGCGATGTTGACCGTGCCGTCGTCGGAAATGTCGATTTTCGCGCCGGTTTCTTCCGTAATCGAACGGATAATTTTTCCGCCTGGTCCGATGACGTCGCGAATCTTGTCCGGGTGAATCATAATCGTGATAATGCGCGGCGCGTATTCGGAAAGCTCCTCGCGCGGCTTATCAATCGCCTGCGACATAATCTCCAGAATATGCAGGCGACCTTTGCGAGCCTGTTCCAGAGCTTCCTGCAAAATCATCGCGTTGATGCCGGCGACCTTAATGTCCATCTGCAAAGCGGTAATTCCTTCCGCCGTGCCCGTGACTTTGAAATCCATATCGCCGTAATGGTCTTCGGCTCCGGCGATGTCTGACAAAATCGCGTAACGATTGCCTTCCATCACCAAGCCCATCGCCACGCCCGCCACTGGTCGCTTAATCGGCACGCCCGCGTCCATCAGAGACAGGCAGCCGCCGCAGACCGAAGCCATCGAGCTTGAGCCGTTCGATTCGGTGATGTCGGAGACGATGCGAATCGTATACGGAAAATCGGTTTCGGCGGGCAAAATCGCTTCCAGCGCGCGGCGCGCCAGATTTCCGTGACCGATTTCGCGGCGCGAAGAAGTGCCGACTCTGCCGGTTTCGCCGACCGAATAAGGCGGGAAATTGTAGTGCAGCATAAAGCGGCGCTTGGTTTCGCCTTTTTCCAAATCGTCCATAAACTGCTCGTCGTCTTTCGTGCCGAGCGTCGAGGTGACAATCGCCTGCGTTTCGCCGCGCGTGAAAAGCGCCGAGCCGTGAACGCGCGGCAGCCAGCCGACCTCGCAGGAAATCGGTCGGATTTCCGAAAACCGGCGACCGTCCGGACGACGGCGTTTGCCTAAAATATCTTCGCGGAAAATTTTCTCTTTCAGGTGCGAGAAGGCTCTGCCAGCCAGCACGCGCGTTTCCGCTTCTTCTTCGGGATAGCTCTCGACGGTTTCCTTTTTCAAAGCGTCGACCGCCGCGTAGCTCGTAATTTTGTCCTGTCCGGTCGTGTCCATCGCCGCGCGCAGTTTGTCGCCGTAATTTTTTTCGATTTCGGCAAGCAGCGTTTCGTCCACAGCCGGCGCGACAAATTCGCGCTTCGTAATCTCTAAAGCCTTATAAAGCTCTTTCTGCCAGAGACACAGGCGCTTGATTTCTTTATGAGCGAGCATCAAGGCTTCGACCATAATTTTTTCCGAAACTTCCTGCGCTTCTGATTCGACCATGCAGATGGCTTCTTCGGTTCCGGCGACCACCAGATTCAACTGTGATTCGCGCCGCGCGTCATATGTCGGATTAATGACGTATTTGCCTTCAATCAAGCCGACGCGGACGCCCGCAATCGGTGTATTAAAGACAATGTCGGAAAGATACAGCGCCAGCGACGCGCCCGTAATCGCAATCACGTCCGGGTCGTTCTGGTCGTCGGCGGAAATGACCGTGCCGATAATCTGCGTTTCAAAACGGTAGCCGTCCGGGAAAAGCGGTCTAACCGGACGGTCAATCAGGCGGCAGGTTAAAGTTTCCTTCTCCGAAGGGCGACCTTCGCGGCGAAAATAATTTCCCGGAATGCGCCCGGCGGCGTAGGTTGATTCACGATATTCGACCGTGAGCGGAAAGAAATCCAGTCCTTCTTTGGCGGTATGCGCGCTGACGGCGGTCACTAAAATCATCGTGTCGCCGTAGCGGACGACGACCGCGCCGTCGGCTTGCTTGGCGATTTTGCCGGTTTCGACGGTCAATTCCTGGTCGCCCAATTTGATTGATTCTTTTAAATATTTTCTTTGTGGCATTTACTTTTTTTCTCCATTCGTAAAGTTTTTAGCGCAACCGCGAGAAATGTCTGCCGCAGGACTTTGGAAAGGTTTAGCCACGAATTACACGAATTGCACGAATCAAATTTCTTTTCAAACATTGTGTTCTCGGTGTCCTCGACGGTGAAATTTTCAATCTTTCACTTTCCCCGTTGTTGCTCGTTTATTTTTAAAAACAAAGACGGCAGAAGCCATGCCGTGAAAGCTTCTGCCGTCTCTGTTTAGTTTAATTTTGACGACGTTCTCTTTTGCCGATAGCTTTACACTGTCACGTACAGCAACTATAAGCAAATTCTTCGAGAGAACTTGATGAGTGAATGACTCGAAGCAGCCATTTTAGGTGATAACTGATAACTGATAACTGATAGTTTATTTTTTTCACTATCAACTATCAGTTATCAGTTATTAACTATCGACGTAGTCCTAATCTCTGCACGATTTCGTGATACTGTTCGATGTTCTGTCGTTTCAGATAATCGAGCAGCTTTCTGCGCTGCGAGACCATTTTGAGCAGTCCGCGACGCGAATGATTGTCTTTTTTGTGGGTTCTGAAATGCTCGGTCAGCTCCGTGATGCGCTGCGTTAAAAGCGCAATCTGCACCTGCGGCGAGCCGGTGTCCGAGCCGTGCTGCTGAAAATCTTTAACTATCTGTTCTTTTACTTCTGTAGCTGTTGCCATAACTTCCTGCTTAAAATAGCCTCTCCTTAGCCGCAGTCGAAACCGCGTAAATTTATTTTTATTAACTTGTAAATGTTAAAGGTTTAACGGCGAATGGTCAATCTTCCCGATTAAACATTCCGGATTCAACCTTTTTTTCCGAATTCTTCCATAAACTTCGTCGAAAAATCTCCGGCTTGAAATTTTTCGTCGTTCATAATTTTCAAGTGCAGCGGAATCGTCGTTTTGATTCCTTCAATCACCATCGCTTCGAGCGCGCGCCGCATTCGCGCAATCGCCAATTCCCGCGTCCGCGCGTGAACGATTAATTTAGCAATCATCGAATCGTAATAAGGCGGCACCACGTAGCCCGGATAAGCCGCCGTATCGACGCGCACGCCCGGTCCGCCCGGCAGATTAAAAGCCGTAATGCGACCGGGCGAAGGCGTAAATTTTTCCGGGTCTTCGGCATTAATGCGGCATTCGATGGAATGCCCGACAATCAAAACTTCTTCCTGCGTGACGCCTAACTGCTCGCCTTCGGCGATGCGGATTTGATTGCGCACGATGTCGGCGAGCGTGACCATTTCCGTCACCGGATGCTCGACCTGGATGCGCGTGTTCATTTCCATAAAGTAAAATGAACCGTCTTCATCGAGCAAAAACTCGAAAGTTCCGGCGCTCGAATAACCTATTTCCTGACACGCCTTGACGGCGACCGCGCCCATCTTCGCGCGCTGTTCGGGCGTGATAACCGGCGAAGGCGCTTCTTCCAATAATTTTTGATGTCGGCGCTGAATCGTGCATTCGCGCTCGCCGAGATGAATCACGTTTCCGTATTCGTCGGCTAAAACCTGAATCTCGATGTGGCGCGGGCGCTCGATGTAACGTTCGATATAAACGCTGCCGTTTTTAAACGCGGCTAAGGCTTCCTGCTGCGCCATTTCCAGATTGGAAGCCAATTCTTCTTCCGCGCGGACAATGCGCATTCCGCGCCCGCCGCCGCCCGCCGCCGCTTTGATGATGACGGGAAAGCCGATTTCCTTCGCCAGTCTTATCGCTTCGTCAGCCGATTCGATCGGGTCGGGCGAGCCGGGCAAAATCGGAACGCCGGCAGCGGTCATCGTGCGCCGCGCTTCGACCTTATCGCCCATCATTTTAATAACGTGCGGCTTCGGTCCGATAAATTTGATGTTGCAGTCTTCGCAGATTTTCGCAAAAGTTTCCGATTCCGCCAGAAAACCATAGCCCGGATGAATCGCGTCGACGTTCGTGATTTCCGCCGCGCTGATGATTGCCGGAATGTTCAGATAGCTCTGCGCCGAAGGCGGCGCGCCGATGCAGACGGCTTCGTCGGCAAAACGCACGTGCAGCGCGTCCTTATCGGCTTCCGAATGCACGGCGACGGTGCGAATGCCCATCTCCTTGCACGTCCAGATAATCCGGCAGGCAATCTCGCCTCGGTTGGCAATCAAAATTTTACTGAACTTTTGCGGTTTCATTCCAAAGCGCGAATCGTGAATCGTAAATCGTAAATAGAAAAAGATTTCACTATTTACGATTTACGATTCACGATTTACGAAAACATTATTTCCTGATTCCGAAAAGCGGCTGACCGTATTCGACCGGCTGACCGTTTTCGACGTAGATTTTAACTACTTCGCCCGAAACTTCCGCCAGAATCTCGTTCATCAGCTTCATCGCCTCGATGATGCAGACGACCGTTTCCGGCGCGACTTTGCTGCCAATCTGGACATACGGGTCTTTGTCCGGCGCGGGCGAACGATAAAAAGTTCCGACAATCGGCGAGGGAATTTTGTATAAATCTTCGTCTGCTGCCGCTTCCGCGTCGGCTTTCGCGCCCGGATGCGGAGTTTCGGTTTTCGCCGCAGGCGCGGCTTGCGCCGGAGCGGCGGCGGCTTGAACCGGCGCGGCGGCAAGGGGCTGGACAGCTTGGACAATCTGCGGAGCGGCTTGTTTGCTCAGACGGACGCGGATGGTTTCGTTTTCAAACTCGAAATCCGTAAAGCCGTGTGCGTCAACCAGTTCGGCAAGCTCGCGCAGTTCTTCCATATTCAGCGAAGGCTCGGTCGCTTTCGCCGCGCGGGAACTTTTTGCCGCCGTCTTTCGTGCCGTTTCTTTTTTCGCCGATGTCGCTTGCTGGCTCATCTTTGCTCCTTTACTCGTAAACAGTAAATAGTGAATCGTGAATAGTTGTTTTGACTATTCACGATTTACGATTCACGATTTTATTTCTTCGCCGCTTCCGCCCGCTCGCGCGGGTTGTCAACTAACTGGATAACCGCCATTTCCGCGTTGTCGCCCTGCCG
This sequence comes from Pyrinomonadaceae bacterium, assembly GCA_036389695.1. Lineage (GTDB taxonomy): Bacteria > Acidobacteriota > Blastocatellia > Pyrinomonadales > Pyrinomonadaceae > JALZHR01. The sequence goes on along the minus strand of DASVWG010000160.1, from coordinate 6,518 downwards.
GCGACCGAGCTTGATGATGCGCGTGTAGCCGCCGTTGCGGTCTTTGTAGCGCGTTCCGAGCTCGCCGAACAAGCGCTGCACGGCGGCGACGCCCGCAGTTCGCTCGGGGCGCTCTTTCGCCTCGCCTTTTTTACCGCGAAAACGACTCAATTCCGTTTTGTGCGTGCGGTTTCCGGCGTGGAAAAATCTCGCCGCCTGACGGCGCAGATGAACTTCCTGCGCTTTCGCCGCGTCGCCTTCCAGATTCTGCGCTTTGCGCGCCAGAGTGATGGCTTTTTCCACAAACGAACGAAGCTCTTTCGCCTTCGGCACGGTCGTGACGATTTGTTCTTTTTCGGCGTTAATCAACGAAGTCGCCAAGTTGCGCAGCAGCGAAATGCGATGCTCCGTCGTTCTACCCAATTTACGATGTGCTTTTAAATGTCTCATAATCTTTTGTCCTTTGTCCTTTGTCCTTCGTCCTTCGCAATTGAATTTAAATTAAAAACTTAATTTTTATTCAACTTGCGAAGGACAAAGGACAAAGGACTAATGACTAATCTGCTAAATCGCGCCCGCCCGAACCGGGAATCGGATTGCCCTGCTCATCAAAATCCATTCCGAAATCCAAGCCCATGCCGTGCAAAAGGTCTTTGATTTCGTTCAAGGATTTTTTACCGAAATTTTTGGTTGACATCATATCGCGCTCGGTGCGGTGCACCAAATCGCGAATCGAGCGAATGTCGGCGTTTTTCAAGCAGTTGTAAGAACGCACCGACAATTCCAATTCGTCAACCGAGCGGTCGAGAAGGTCATTGCGCATCAGCGGCGGACGCGCGATGTCTTCGTATTTGTATTCGTCTTCTTCCTCTTCAAAATTGATGAAGATGGTCATATGGTCTTTGACGAGCTTTGCCGCCAGACCGATGGAATCGTCCGGTTTGACGGAGCCGTCCGTCCAGACTTCGATAGTCAGTTTGTCAAATTCCGTGTTCGAGCCCTGACGAGTCGCTTCGACGGTGTAATTGACTTTTTTAATCGGCGTGTGAACCGAGTCAATCGGGATATAGCCTAAGCTGAGGTCTTCGTCGTTGTTGAATTCGGCGGAAACGTAGCCGCGTCCGTGTTTCAGACGCATTTCGATATTCAATTCGCCGCCCGTGCCGATGGTCGCGATGTGCACGCTGTCATCGAGAATTTCCACGTCGCCGTCGGCTTCGATGTCCGCGCTGGTCACTTCGCCCGCTTCGGATTTGCTGATAGTTAAGGTTTTAGCGCCCGCTCCATGAAGTTTGAACGGGATTTGCTTTAAATTTAAAATAACGTCCGTCGCATCTTCGACCACGCCTTTGATGGACGAAAATTCATGCTCGACGCCTTCAATTTTAACCGCCGTAATCGCCGCGCCTTCAATCGACGAAAGCAACGCGCGGCGCAGTGAGTTTCCGATAGTTGTTCCGAAACCGCGCTCGAACGGCTGGGCATAAAATTTCCCGTATCGCTCGGTCAAGGTTTCTTTTTCAACCTCTAAGCGATTCGGCATTTGAAAATCTGTCCAAAGGTTGTTTGTTGTCATATTTTTTATAAAGTTCAAAGTTTAAGGTTCAAAGTTCAAAGCTCGGTTCGTCAGCAATAATAACTTTGAACCTTAAACTTTGAACTTTGAACTTCAATAATTACTTACTGTAAAGCTCAACGATCAACTGCTCGTTAATAGTCGCGTCAATATCGGCGCGCGTCGGCAAGCCGGAAACGGTCACGCTCAAAGCATCTGACGCACCGGCTGAAATCCATGCGGGACGACCGCGACCGCCGGCGGTTGACCACGCGCCTTCGACGTGCGGATTTCTCACGCTTTTTTCTTTAATCGTCACGACGTCGCCCTGTTTCACCTGGAAAGAGGGAATATCGACTTTGCGTCCGTTGACTTCGACGTGTCCGTGATTGACCAATTGGCGAGCCTGTCGGCGGGACGTGGAAAAACCGGCGCGGAAAACGACGTTATCTAAACGACGCTCCAGCAAAAAGAGCAGGTTTTCGCCCGTGATGCCTTTCTGGCGCGAGGCTTTCTCGAAATAATTGCGGAATTGTTTTTCCAGAACGAAGTAAATGCGTTTTACTTTCTGCTTTTCGCGTAATTGCTGACCGTAGCCGACCAGAACTTTGCGCCGCGCGGTCGCGCCGTGCATTCCCGGCGGCTGCGTGCCGCGCTTCTCAATCGGGCACGACGGTTTGAAACAACGGTCGCCCTTTAAAAATAACTTTGCGCCTTCGCGGCGGCACAGACGGCACACCGCTTCTCTATATCTAGCCATTAAATATTTTTGCCTCCGTAAATTTGACGGAAAAGTTTACAGACGGATTAATAAAATCCGCCCTTCATCCTTTCGATAAATTAAATTAAAACTTAAATTAAATTTCAAAATCCAATCGCCAATCGCCAATCGAAAATCGAAAATTCTCAAACTCTTCTGCGTTTCGGCGGACGGCATCCGTTGTGCGGAATCGGCGTCGTGTCGCGAATCGCCGTCACGCGAATGCCGGCTTGGTGAATCGCGCGGATTGCCGATTCACGACCGCCGCCCGGACCTTTGACGCGAACTTCGCATTCACGCATTCCGGCTTCGACCGCTTTGCGGGCGACTTCCGAAGCCGCCTGCTGCGCCGCGAACGGCGTTCCTTTACGCGAGCCGCGAAATCCGCGCGCGCCCGATGAAGACTGCGCGATTAAATTCCCCTGCGTATCGGTAATGGAAATCAGCGTGTTGTTAAAAGAAGCCGCGATAAACGCGATTCCGGTCGGAATATTCTTCCGCTCTTTTTTTCTCTGAAAAGTCTTTTTGCCTTTTGCTGGTTGCTTTGCCATAAATCTAGTAGTCGGAAGTCGGAAGTCGGAAGCCGGAAGAAATCGCTTTTATGCTGACTTCCGGCTTCTGTCTTCTAACTTCTCAGTCTTATTTCTTGCCCGGCGCTTTCTTCTTCGCTACGGCGGCTTTGCGCGGACCTTTGCGGGTGCGCGCGTTGGTGCTGGTACGCTGTCCGCGAACCGGCAGGCTGCGGCGATGACGAAGCCCGCGATAGCAGCCGATGTCCATCAAGCGTTTGATGTCCATCTGCACGCGTTTGCGGAGGTCGCCTTCGACTTCGCCCTGCGCGTCCAAAATTGCGCGGATGCGTCCGAGCTCGTCTTCGCTCAAATCCCTGATTTTCGTATCAGTATTGATTTGCGCTTCTTCGAGAATCGCCGTCGCGCGAGCCTTTCCGATACCGTAGATATAAGTTAAGCCGATTTGCGCTCTTTTTTGTGGTGGTAAATCTACACCTGCTACACGAGCCATCCTAAATCTCCAAATTTTAGATTTTGGATTTTGGATTTTGGATTTGGACTTCTTTCAATCGAAAATCCAAAATCCAAAATCCAAAATCATCTTAGCCTTGGCGCTGCTTATGCTTCGGATTATCACAAATCACGCGCACAACGCCTTTACGATGAATAATTTTGCACTTGTCGCAAATTTTCTTTACAGAAGGACGAACTTTCATTTCTTTAATCCCTCGCTTTATTTATAGCGATACGTTATGCGCCCGCGACTTAAATCGTAGGGCGAAAGCTCGACTAAAACTCTGTCGCCGGGCAGAATGCGAATAAAATTTTTCCGCATCTTGCCGGAGATATGCGCCAGAACCTGATGCTGGTTGCCCTCTAATTCAACCTTGAACATCGCGTTCGGCAGCGTTTCCAGAACCGTAGCCGTAACTTCTATCGCTTCTTCTTTCGACATATCTGACAGTGTCAATCAAGAGTTATTGACAAACTGCTTATGTTATCCTTTTTCAGACCTTTTTTCAAGTTACGCAGCGGCACTTCCGGCATTTCCTTGTTTTCGCCGCGCCTTTTGCTCTTTCGTCAAAGTTAAAATTTCCGGTCCTTCTTCGGTCACGGCAATCGAATGCTCGAAATGCGCGCTCGGTTTTCCGTCCGCCGTGATGACCGTCCATTTGTCGCCCAGAACCTTTGTTTCGGCGCTGCCGAGATTTATCATCGGCTCGATGGCGAAACAATATCCGGCACGAATCTTTTCGCGCGTTCCGGCGCGTCCGTAGTTCGGAATCTGCGGCGCTTCGTGCATTTTGCGCCCGATGCCGTGACCGACGTAATCGCGCACAATCCCGTAACCGAATTTTTCAGCGTGCGACTGCACCGCATAGCCTAAATCGCCGACGCGCTTATTCGGATAACACTGCTCGATTGCCAGATGCAGACATTCTTCCGTAACTTTTATCAACTGCGCGACGTCATCGCTGATTTTTCCGACCGGAACGGTTATCGCCGTGTCGCCGACAAAACCGTTGTAAGTTGCCGCCACATCAATCGAGATAATATCGCCTTCCTTGAGCGGCGTGTCGTTGGAAAAACCGTGCACGACCTGTTCATTGACCGAAGCGCAAATCGCATACGGAAAGCCGTGATAGCCGATAAAGGTCGGAATCGCGCCGCGCTCGCGAATCCACCGGTCGGCGGCGGCGTTCAATTCCAGCGAAGTGACGCCGATCGCGACCATTTCGCGCAAGTTTTCACGAACTTCGGCAACCAGCTCGCCGACCTCGCGCATCTTGTCTAAATCTTTTTTCGATTTGGCGATAATCATTCGCTTTCCCAATAAAACGTGGCTCACACGGCTTAAAGCCGCGCCGACTCTTGAATCTAACATTTAGTTATTCGTCCTTCGTCATTTGTCCTTTGTCCTTTGGAAGTTGAGCATAAACTACATTTTAGTTTTAGCTCAATCAGCAAAGGACTAAGGACTAAGGACTAAGGACTAAATTAATTTTTCCAAATCCGCGTAAATTTCTTCGACGCCGCGCTCGCCGTCGATTTTTTGCAAACGCCCGGTCTGCTCGTAATAATCCAGCAGCGGCTTCGTGTTCGCTTCATAGGTCGAAAGCCGCGTGCGGACGCTTTCTTCATTATCGTCCGAGCGATGATTCAACGCAGTTTCAGGATGAAAATCGCACACATTATCGTTTTTCGGCGGCTTAAAATAAACGTTGTAAATCTCGCCGCAAACCGGGCAATTTCGCCTGCCGGTCATCCGTTTTTCCAGATTTCCGAGCGGCACGTCAACCTGAATCGCCTGAATTTCTCTGCCCTGCTGTTTGGCTAAATCTTCAAGGTCGCGCGCCTGCACCGCCGTGCGCGGATAACCGTCGAGAATATAGCTGCCGGTTTCGCGCGCGGTTCTGTCCTTGACGATTTCAAAAGTAATATGGTCGGAAATTAATTTTCCTTCCTTCATTATCAACTGCACTTCGCGGGCGAGCGGCGTATCGGCGTTTTTCAGCGCGCGAAACATATCGCCGGTCGAGATTTGCGGAATGCCGCGGCGCTCTTCCAAAAGCCGCGCCTGCGTTCCTTTGCCCGCGCCCGGCGCGCCGATTAAGACGATAATTTTGTTCATTTATAAACTTACGACGCGGAGAAAGGGAGACGCGGTGACACGGAGAAAAAATCCCCGCGTCTCCGCGTCGCCGTGTCTCCGAGTCGTTTTTAGCTTCTTCTTCCTCTAAGCCGTGAACCTGCTCCAAGGAAGCCTTCGTAATTTCTCATCACGAGCTGGGCTTCGATTTGCGCGATGGTGTCCATCGCCACGCCGACCAGAATCAGAAGCGACGTGCCGCCGAAAAAGAATTGATAGCCCAATCCGGTCGGAATCCAGTTTAAGCCCGGCGTTGCCGAAAAGAACTGGTCGACGCTCGCGCCGATAAACGGCAGCCGCGCGACTTTAAATCCGCTCAGCAGAAGCTGCGGCACAAAAGCGACGAACGCCAGATAAATCGCGCCGACGGTCGTCAGACGCGTCAAAATATAATTCAGATATTCCGCCGTCTGCGCGCCCGGGCGTATGCCGGGAACAAATCCGCCGTGTTTGCGCAGATTGTCCGCCACCTCGTCCGTATTAAAGACAATCGTGATGTAGAAAAACGTGAACAGGACAATCAGCGACAGAAAGACCAGTTCGTAATACGGGTCGCCGCCGTGAAACTGCGTAAAGAACTGAAAAATCCTCGACCACGTCGAATCAGGCGCGTTCTGGTCAGGCGGAAAAGCCGACATCAGCGTCTGCGGCATCGCCAAAACGGACGAAGCGAAAATCACCGGAATCACGCCGCCCATATTGATTTTCAAAGGCAGAACCGTTTCCTGTCCTTTAAAAGTCTGATTGCCGACACGCCGGCTCGCGTAACTGATGGCGATGTTTCGTCGCGCCGATTCGACGTAAACAATCAACGCAATCAGCGCGACCAAAACCACGACCAGGAAGATGACGCCGAGCGTCTGCATCGGATTGCCGCCGCGAACGCGTTCGGAAATCTGCATAACTCCGCTTGGCAAGCCGATGACGATGCCCGCGAAAATAAGCAGCGAAATTCCGTTTCCGATGCCGCGCTCGGTGATTTGCTCGCCGAGCCACATCACGAAAACCGTGCCGGTCGTCAAGGTGACGACAATCATAAAAGTCGCCCACCACGAATCGCCG
>DASVWG010000159.1:0-4337 GCA_036389695.1 Pyrinomonadaceae bacterium | reverse complement strand
TCCTCATCGCTCAAGCCGCCGAAAAAACGCATCTCGACAATCCGGCATTTGCGCTCGTCAAATTTGGCGAGTTCTTCCAGCGCTTCGTCAAGCGCGACCAAATCCGCCGCCCGCTGTTCGAGCGGCACCTGCACGTCTTCGATTGAAAGACGAACCGCGCCGCCGCCGCGTTTGTCTCGCGTATAGGCGCGGGCGTGGTCAACCAGAACGCGGCGCATCATACTGGACGCGACGCCGTAAAAATGCGCGCGGTTCTGCCAGTTGATGCGCGTCTGGTCAACCAGTCTCAAATAAGCTTCGTGAACGAGCGCCGTCGGTTGAAGCGTATGCGATTCGCGCTCTTTCGCCAGATAATTTCTCGCCTGTCGCCGCAATTCGTCGTAAACAAACGGCATCAGCCGCGCCGGAGCGTTCGTGTCGCCGTCGCTCCATGCGCGCAAAATCCGGGTGACTTCGTGCTGAAGTTTATCGTTCATAACTGCTTTGGGCTTCGTCTTTGGCGTTGATTGTAACTTACAAAATCTATTTTTGAAAAATTTTTTTGCGCGGCGTGTCAGTTTTCGCCGCGCGGCGTCGCGTTAGTCCGCAGAAAGAAAACTCGAAACTGTTTTCGGCTATCAATCAAAAGGAGAATTTCTGCAAATGAAACGAACGAATATTATTTTAGAGACTGCCCACTCACGGCTTTGGAAAAAAGCGATTCAGATAATCTCGATGACGGCGCTGCTCGTCGCCGCCGTTTTAGGAAATTTTCAGACGGCTTTCGCTCAATTTACGTTTGTGGGCGATTACGATAAAACTTTCGCCGCGCCGCTCGGCTATTATCTTGACCCGCAAGACCCGGTGCCGACGATTGAGGATTATCAAACGAATTTCTTCACGGGCGAGCTTTTGCCGAACGGCTCAATCATCGCCGGCGGGCGGCACGTCGACGGCAATCTGCGGGGAGCTTTTTATTTGAGAAAATTTACTCCGAACGGCGCGGTTGACGGCGCTTTCGGGCTGAACGGCGTGGTGCGCACTATTTTTTATCTCGGCGTCTCCGGTCAGCAGATATTGTTTTCAAATGACTCGCCGCAAGTTTTGAAAGTGCAGCCGGACGGCAAAATTCTCTTCGCCGGTCAGTGCAGCATCAGCTCGCCGAATGAAGGAGTTCCAGCCTTCGGCATCGACGGCTGCGTCGTTCGATATAACCCGGACGGCTCGATTGACGACACGTTCGGCAATGTGACGGTGATGACCGGCGGCGGGATTAACGGCGCGGGCGAGCAAAATCCGGCTTACACTTTTGAAGTCGGTCCGGGCAGATTTATGACGCAGACCGGCGTGATTGACGCGCCCGGCAGTCCGGGACCGCGACGCGGAACGGGCGGCAGATTTTACGATATGGCGATTCAGCCCGACGGCAAAATCATTCTGGTCGGCGAAACGCGCAATGACTTTACCGCCGCCGGCAACGTCTCTCAAACGACCGCGTTTATCCTGCGGCTCAACGCCAACGGCACGCGCGACAATTCGTTCGGCTTGTTCGGCATCGTTCAGATGGCTCCGACGCAAGCCTTTCTTAACTGTTATCCGAGCACGGGCTTTCAAGGCGTCCGGCTCCAGGAGGACGGGCGCATCATCGCCCTCGGCTACTCGCATTCGGACGTTGACGGTAATTGTTTTCAGGCAAACCGTTTCGCCGTGACGCGCTGGACGGCTAATGGTCAGCTTGAAACGATTCGCTATTTCGACAACAACACGGCTCCGGACGGTCGGCGCGAAGTCGCCACGACGGCTTTTTTCACCAGAGACGGCAACAAAATTCTGGTCTCGGGTTCATATCAGGGCAAAGCGACGATGATGCGCCTGAATACAGGCAATTTAACGCTCGACCCGACATTCGGCAATAACGGCATCAGGCGCTACAGCATTGATTGCAGCGGCACTAACCAGATTAGCGGCACTCTCTATATTAAAGCGGTTCAGCCGGACGGGAAAATAATCGGCATCGATACGGACGGCGGCACGCCGGTCGTTCGTTTTAACCCGGACGGCACGCCCGATTTATCTTTCGGCAATCCGGGACAGCCCGGCGGCGCGAGCGGCGGATGCGGCAGGCTGCGGCTGAATATGATTTATTACAACGGGCAAAACTATATGTTCACCGCCAACCACATTTTGCAGCGCGCAAACGGCAGAACGATTTTGCTCGGCGCTGCTCCGCAAGGTTCGTTCAACGAGTTTCGCTCCGCCGTCTCGCAGCAAAACACGACTTTCCAGAACGGTGTTTACGCAGACTTTGAAAACGACGGTCGCGACAACATCTCGGTTTTTCGCGACGGCAACTGGTATTGGCTCAACAGCACAAATGGTTCATTTAACGCCGCGCAGTTCGGCATCAGTTCGGATAAGCTCGCGCCCGCCGATTACGACGGCGACGGTAAAACTGATTTGGCTGTCTTCCGCGACGGCGCGTGGTATATCATCCAAAGCTCGAACGGCGCTTTCCGGGCTTTGAATTTCGGCTCGGCGGGCGATTTGCCGCGACCGGGCGATTTTGACGGCGACGGGTTGGCTGATATTTCGGTTTTCCGTCCATCTAATGGAACGTGGTATCGCGTCAATTCCGCCAACAATCAATTTGTCGCCGTCCAGTTTGGCGCTGGCGGAGACGCGCCGCTCATAGCTGATTTTGACGGCGACAGCCGCAGCGATATTGCCGTTTTCCGCGCCGGTACGTGGTATTACATCAGAAGCTCCGACAATCAGTTTGTTCCCGTGCAGTTCGGCACCGGCGGAGATATTCCGACGCCCGGCGATTACGACGGCGACAGCCGCGCCGATTTGGCGGTCTTTCGTCCCTCTAACGGTTTCTGGTATATCGCCCGCTCAAGCGGCAGCGGAAATCCGTCGCAGAATTTCGACTCGATACAGTTCGGGCAGAACGGCGACAAACCCGTTCCGGGCGACTACGACAATGACGGGAAAAATGATTTCGCCGTTTATCGCGGCGGCGCGTGGTATATCATCTTCAGCGGAAACAGCACTTACACGGTGATTAATTTTGGTCTGGCGAATGACAGACCGATTGAGGCGGCTTACACTCAGCCTTAAGTAAGCGAATAAACGAATAATTTACCGCTCAAAAACTTAAGGAGCGGCGAGAATTTGCCAATAACAAATTCTCGCCGCCTTATTTTTTCGCAAAATGAAGGCTTTGCCCTGAAACGGAACAATCAAACTAGAAAATTTAAAGTCTGCTCGCTTGCAGAATTTAAATAAAGAAATGCAAGAAAAACGTGCGTTATCGCCGCGCGTCGTCCGCTACACAAATTCAATCTTACGCAGCGCCCCGAACTACGCGATAGATTTGGATTTGGTAATCCGTAATGAAGCCGCACGGTGCAAATTGCCTCAACTGATACCTCGTGAAATGACAATTTTCACGCAAAATGAAGTCAGGCTTTTCCTGAAGTCAGCAAAAAGCGAAAGGCTTTTCGCGCTATTCAGTTTTCTTTTAGGGACAGGCTGCCGACCGGCAGAGGCGCTTGGATTAAAATGGGCGGACGTTGATTTTGAGAAATCTTCGGTCGTCATTCGGCGCGCCCTTGTTTGGCAAAGAAGCGGCGGAAGTTGGGCATTTTGCGAGCCGAAAACCAAAAAAGTGGTTTTTATCAAGCCAACCGACCGCTCTCACGTTTTCACCGAAAGCAAGCTGACATTCAATACTCAAATCGGGGAAATACGCCATTGTGTTTTCTTTTGAGGAATCATCTCAAAAAGGGTCTTTTGAGATTGCTTTATTTCACCTGCTTTTTACTAAACGTTTAATCCACTTAGGTAATTTTTTTAGTTCAGTTTCGCTACAGCGCAGTTTGAAGTTTCCGTTTCCTTCTTCATCGACGTAAATCCGTCCTATAGTTGCGCCTATTTCATACTGGTCTTTTTCTGCGATAAGCTCATAATCTACTTCAAAAGCGAAAATTCTGCCTTTGAACTCATAACTGGTAAATTTCTCAACATCAAAATCTAATCCAGTGCCCGTTGCTTCATCTTCTCGGCGTCCGGCATCGCAGCTTTCGACAACATCAAGTCTTTCCGGTTTAAGTTCATTTAATTTCGTCTGAATTTCTATTCCATCAATTATTTTTGAAGCGGCATTTATTATTTTAGTAACTCGATCGGCAAATACGGGCGCAGTTTGCCACTTTTGTTTGACCACTCTTTTAACAGATTGTTCCTGATTTTCAGCATCATTTACCTTTTTCGGTGGTGCTGTGAAGCGAGTAGATTTCTGCGCCTTTATAGAATCAAAAGGTTTAGCCTTCCACACTGTTCCGTCTTCAAATACA
>DASVWG010000158.1:0-5763 GCA_036389695.1 Pyrinomonadaceae bacterium | reverse complement strand
TCTTGCCGAGCTGTTTAAAAATTGCAGGAAACGTTACGGGCGAAAAGATTTCGCACAACGTCGGGAGCAGAACGAAAAACCGAGTTTCTTAAGAGTATAAGACTGGGTTTTTATATTACTGAAAGATAAGGTCTCTACCTTAACATTTTTCCATTGACAGGGGCTTTGCACAAAAATTAGCTTTAAAAGTAACAAAGAAGCTATTCCTTAAAGGGACGCAACTTATCTAATATTCCTCTGATTCTTCTGTCAAAAATGAATAAATGAAAGTAAACAAATATGTTATTGAAACAGAGAAGGGTTGTCTGTGCGATGCAGCACACAATAGATATATTATTTCCGGCAGCATAAAATCAGGCTCTTTTTGTCCAAAGCCGTTTACAGGCAAACTCCGGCGCGGTAAATTTGCGATAAATTTTATATTTATAATTTCCGGCGGCGCGTTTTAAATTGAGAATTCTGAATCCGAATCCGCATTTGTTCCGAAATCAATTCTGCTTACGTAAGCTCAAAAGAAATTTAAGGAGCAATAAGATGAAGAATATTTCAAGCCTGAAAAATTTAACCGGAGCTTTAGTCTCTGCCGCGCTTTTGGTCGCAATGATGATTCCGCCCGTTTTCGCGTCGAGTCATTCGGAAACAGACTGATATATTTTCAAATCCTGATATTTCCGGAGATAAAGGCGAAGCCATCGAGCTTCGCCTTTATGCGTCTGATAACGTCTGTACATATGAAAGACGCTTTCAGTTAATCAGAGCGAAGCTTTTCAGATTACAGAAATCGGTAGTCAGTCTGCAGTTTTTCAAATTACGAAAAAAATGATTTATTATTGACAGAAATCCCGGTTTTACAGATACTTTTTAATAATGAAAATCCCAAAGTTTTTATTGCGCGGCTTTAGTCGTCCCGGTGAAGCGATGCTGGCGTCGCTCGGGCGGCTGGAGCGTGACGTGATGGAAGAGATATGGCGAAATCAGGAAATGAGCGTCCGGCAGGTGACCGAGGCGTTCGGCGACCGGCTGGTTTATACGACGGTGATGACGACGCTCGACCGACTGTATAAAAAAGGACTGCTGAAACGCCGTAAAGAAGGACGCGCTTTTCTGTATTCGTCGCGCTGTTCGCCCGAGGAGCTGGAGCGCGGCGTCGCGGCGGACGTGATAAACAATCTGCTCAGCGCGGAAAATGAAAGCGTCGAGCCGATTCTCGCCTGTATGGTCGACGCCGTCAGCGACCGCGACCGGCAATTGCTGGACGAGCTTGAGCGGCTGGTGCGCCAAAAACGCCTCGAACTGGAAAACGAAGAATAAAAGTCGGATGTATTATTTACTTGCGATAACTCTGGCGCTGGCTTTATTGCTGGTCTTAAACGTTCTGGTTTCGCTTCTGGCGAGCGTCGTCTGGCGCATTTTCTCGCCGCTTGTGCAAAACTGGTCGGCGCGGCGCCGCGCGCAGGTGATTTTCGCGCTGCGCATTCAGCCGCTTGCCGGAACGCTCGTTTTTATCGCGGCTTTTTTGCTTCCGGCTTATTTTTTATTTGAGCCGCACGAGACGGACGAAGTCGTCAGCACTAAACTCGCAGTATTAGCCTCAATCTCAGCCGTCGGCATCGCGCTGGCTTGCCGGAGAGTCTGGAAAACGATGAGCGCGACGAATCGTCTGGTTGCGGACTGGCTGGCTGGCGGCGAGGCTTTGAAGCTGCCGAACGTTTCGATTCCGGTTTACATCATCAAACATTCTTTTCCGGTCTTCGCTATTGTCGGAACGTTTCGACCGCGAATGTTCGTCACGCGGCAGGTGCTCGAATCGCTCGATGAAAGCGAAATCGAGGCGGCAATCACGCACGAGTCCGGTCATCTGGCGGCGCGCGATAATTTTAAACGCATTCTTTTGCGAATCTGCCGCGATTTATTAATCGTTCCGTGCGGCGAAAAGCTCGACCGCGCGTGGTCGGAAAATGTCGAAGCGGCGGCGGACGAATACGCGGCGCGCGCGGGCGGCAGACAGACGGCTCTGAATCTGGCTTCCGCGCTGGTGAAAATCGCGCGGATGGTTCCCGTCGGCTCGAAACCCGCTTTGCCCGCGAGCGCGTTTTTGATTGACGGTCAAAGCCGCGACGTCACATGGCGCGTCAGGAGATTGCTGGAAATTGCCGGAAGCGCGGAGTTTTTTGAAAAACGAGAGCGGTTTAGCCAAGGCTTTCCGCTATGGGTTTATTCCGGCTTAATTTCTATTTTTATACTGTTTCTGGCGACCGACCACAGTTTTTTACAAAAAATCCATTTCTATATGGAGCTGATCGTCGCCTTTGTTTAGAAATTTATTCTCCGCAAATCTCTGGCGCAGAAAAATCCCGACCGACAATTTTATCTTCCGTCGCGTTTTTAAATACGAGCACTGGTAGTAGTTTTTAATAAAAGCTACTCTTTTTCGTCTGCTTTCCCAAAAATAAATAGAGGACGAAAAATGATTCACAGATTTTTTCCGAACCCGTGCGGCGCGCAGCCGCGAAAACGGTCGTATTTTCTAATAAACAAATCGTTTAGACTGTGGCTGTCAGGCGTGCTTTGGGCTGTGACGGCATTGTTTACTACCGTCGTTCTGCCGGTTGCCGCGCAGTCTCCGAACACGGCTTCGATGATTATCGTCGTGGTCGACCAGGCGGGCGCTTTTGTGCCGGACGCCAGGGTTTCGGTCGTGAACAACGCGACCGGCGCGCTGCGCGAGGCTGTTTCGGGCAGCGACGGCAACGTCGCCGTTCCGGCGCTGTCGCTGACCGGCACTTACACGGTCACCGTGTCGAAGCAGGGATTCGGCAACGAAGAATTGAAAAATATCGAGCTGCGCGGGGGCGAAACGGCGACTTTGAAGGTGACGCTTCTGCCCGGCTCGCAGACGGCGGAAGTGACGGTCTTCGGCACGACCGAAGGCGTCCGCGCGGACGCGCAGATTGGACGCAGGCTCGACAGTCCCCAAATCGACGAAACCCCGGTTCTCGGTCGCAAGACGACGACGCTTCCGCTGTTGAATTCGGCGTTCCGGCAAGCGAAAGGCACGGGCGATTTGTTCGTCAACCAGACGTATTTCGTGACCGGCGTCGGCGGACGTCGTCAGACGACCGTTCTGCTCGACGGCGCGAACAACGACGAGGGCTGGGGACGCCAGACGGCGATTGCGACCGTGCCGCTCGGCGCGATTCAGGAAGTCACGATTCTTTCGAACGCTTTTTCTTCCGAGTTCGGCTGGACGTCCGGTCCGGCTCTGAACATCGTCACCAAATCCGGCACGAACCGCTTTCACGGCGAAGGCGTGTTGATGTTTCGCCCGGGCGCGTGGCAGGCGAAAACGTTCTCGACCAAAAATTTCTGCCCTTCGTCCGTGCCGAGCTGCGTCACGCCGACGACTTTGCAGGCTATCAACCCGGTTGACATTCCGGACGAGCTAAGCCAGTTTTCCGGCTCAATCGGCGGTCCGGTTATTAAAGACAAGACTTTCTTTTTCGGCGCGTTCGACCACACGCGGCAGAACCGCACAACGTTTCTTTCCGGCAGTTTACCGGCTTTTCTGCTGCCGCCCGACGGCAGCCTCGATTATACGGGACATTATCGCCAGACGCTCTTTGACGGGCGCGTCGACCACAAGCTTTTGGAGAACCAGAGCTTGATGTTCCGCTTTAATTTCGACACCTTTTTCGACGACAACCCGCAGGACGCCGTCGGCGGCACGAACGCGCCGAGCGTCGCTCGAAGGTATTCGCGCACTTCGTGGACGACGCAGTTGAATCACACATGGGTTTTGCGCGCGAACCTTCTGAACGAGCTGCGATTCGCATTCCTGAACGGCGACCCGGTGACGAAATGGGAAGCGCAAAAGCTTTCGACGACCTATACGCGCGCGGGTTCAGTGCCTTTTACCATCGGACAATCGCGTCTATCCGACCTCTGGGGACGTCAGCTGCAGATTGCCGACACGCTGTCGTGGACAATCGGGAAGCATTACCTGCGCTTCGGCGGCAGCGTGATGCGCCATACTTCGGGCGGCACGGGCAGCGAGCCGGGCACGGCGGTGCTCGGCACATTTACGTTTAAAAATACGACGACCGCGCCGTTTGACCAGCTGACGCTGGCGGACGTGCAGAACTACACGCAGCCGATTGATTTCGGCATCAACAGCTATCGCCTGCCGCAATGGCTGCTGACCGGATTCGTGCAGGACGATTGGAAAATTCGCCCCGATTTGACGCTGAATCTCGGCTTGCGCTACGACCGCCAGACTTTGACCGACGCGACGAAAAACTTCGCGCCGCGCATCGGCTTCGGCTGGAATCCGTTCGGCGACGCGCGCACGGCGATTCGCGGCGGCTACGGTATGTATTACACGCAGATTCGCTCGAACGCGGTCGCCGGTTATCTGGTCAACGGGCTGGACGGCTTGACGACCTACACAGCCATTCCCGGGCAAACCGGCTTTCCGACCTGTCTGACGTGCGTTCCGGTCGACGTCAATCCGGCAACGATTCCGGCTTCGCA
This sequence comes from Pyrinomonadaceae bacterium, assembly GCA_036389695.1. GTDB lineage: Bacteria > Acidobacteriota > Blastocatellia > Pyrinomonadales > Pyrinomonadaceae > JALZHR01. The sequence goes on along the minus strand of DASVWG010000158.1, from coordinate 1,233 downwards.
ATTGCCCGCGCGCGACATCACGATTCGCGCCGGACGAAGAGCGTTTTATCAGGCTCAGTTTGCCAGATACGGGCTGAACTTCGATTTGCTGCCGAACTATCCCGAAAAGCTCGTCAACCCGCGCAGCCAGGTGTTTTCCATCGGCGCGGAGCGGGAAGTGATAAAAGGTCTGTTTGTCGGCTCGGATTACGTGCATCAGCGTTTGACCGGCACCGACCGCACACTGGATTTGAACGCGCCGTCGGCGTTCGACAGAACGGCGCCCGGACAAGTCAGAACCGTCGCGGCAGCGAATCTGACGCGCCCGATTCTGCCCGTTAACGGCGGCGTGCGCCAGGTCAACGTCCTGACGAATCTGGGCGAAGCCGATTACGACGGCTTGCAGACGCAAATCACTTATCGCGGCAGCTCTCGCTTTTATGCCGCCGTCAGCTACACTCTGTCGAAAACGACCAACACGAGCGAGCCGGACGGCAACGGCATCGGTCCGAACCAGAACATCATCTCGCGGCTCGGCGAGGAAGAACGCGGACCGAGCGTGCTCGACCAGCGCCATCGCGCGGTGATTATGTTCAGCTACCGTTTTCCGCTCGGCTTCCGCGCGGGCACTCTGACGCAGCTTGCCTCGGCGCGACCGTTTAACGCCACGACCGGCATCGACAACAACGGCGACGGCGCGAACAACGACCGTCCGGTCGTCAACGGCACGGTCGTCCGCAAATCCGCGTTTCGCGGAAGCGGCACGCAGGACGTTTCCGTCTTTGTCGAAAATAGCATCCGTTTGTCTGAACGCTATAGACTTTTGCTCAGAGTCGAAGGCTTTAATATCTTCAATCACGGCAATTACCTGGGACGCGGGCAGACGATTTACGGCGACGCGCTCGTGCCGAATCCGACGTTCGGGCAGTTTGTCGCGGTCGGCGCGGCGACGAACGCGATTCCGGCGTTCGCCAACATCGACCCGCCGCGAATGTTTCAATTGCAGGCGCGGTTTATTTTCTAAGTAAAAGTCGGTTTTCGTCATTAATTCTCCATTGCAAATAATGCACACTTTCGGGCGAGAGAAATTTCGCCCGCTTTTTAATTTAGAGAGAAGAAATGAAACTCAGCGCAGCGATAAATGAGAAGCAATTTTCGAAAAACGCAGGTGCGGTCCGGCGCGGAAAAGCTTCGCTGACGCGCGGGCGAGTAATTTATTCGATAATTTTATGATTGGTATCGACTTACTTTCCG
>DASVWG010000157.1:0-3446 GCA_036389695.1 Pyrinomonadaceae bacterium | reverse complement strand
GGTTTTCTTCGCCGTCGCTTACGCCGTTCTGGGCAGAATATTCCCGATGCGCAAGGAAATCGAGGAAGACCAGAACACGGCGCTCGGCATCGTCATCGGCTCGATAATGATTGGCATCGCGATTATTATCGCGGCGGCGATTAACGGATAATTTTTGAGGGATGAAGGATGAGGGATGAGGGATGAAAAAGTTTTGAGTTTTAAGTGTTGAATGTTGAGTTTGAAGAAATCTTTCATTCAAAATTCAAAATTTAAAACTCAAAACTTCTTTTATTCATCCCTCATCCTTCATCCTTCATCCCTTAGAAAATGAATCGGATTCCTCTTTTATTTCTAAACGTCATCATCATCGCTACGTGCGGTTTGATTTACGAGCTTTTAGCCGGAACGCTCGCCAGCTACGTGCTCGGCGATTCGGTCACGCAGTTTTCGCTGATAATCGGCATTTATCTTTTCGCGATGGGCGTCGGCTCGTGGCTTTCGGGTTTTCTGGATAAAAATCTGGCGCGCCGCTTTCTCGAAATCGAACTGGCGGTCGCCGTCGTCGGCGGATTTTCCGCGCCGCTTCTTTTCCTGACGTTCGCCAACGTTTCTTATTTCAATCTGATTCTTTATTCGATGGTTTTCGCCATCGGAACCTTAGTCGGCTTGGAAATTCCGCTTCTGATGCGGATTTTAAAGGACGAGCTGGATTTTAAAAAGCTCGTCTCGCGCGTGCTGGCGCTCGATTACGTCGGCGCGCTGGTCGCCTCGCTTTTGTTCCCGATATTTCTCGTCCCGCGTCTCGGGCTGAACCGCACATCTTTGCTTTTCGGAATGCTCAACGCCGGAGTCGGAATCTGGGGCACGTGGCTGCTGGAAAATCTGCTCAAAAAACGCGACATAAACTTTTTGCGAATCTCAGGCTTCGTCATCATTTTGCTGCTCGTCATCGCCTTTATCAAAGCCGATACGCTGACGACTTTAGCCGAAGACGCGCTTTTTCCCGACAACATTATTTTCGCCAAAAGCTCGCAGTATCAACGAATTATCGTCACGAAAGGCAAAACCGGCTACGCGCTTTTTCTAAACGGCAACCTGCAATTTAATTCCTTCGACGAATATCGCTACCACGAAGCCTTGGTTCATCCGGCGTTTGCCGCTTTCGGGGCAAATCCGAAACGCGTTCTCGTTCTCGGCGGCGGCGACGGCTTGGCGGCGCGCGAAATTTTGAAATATCCGACGGTCGAATCGGTGACGCTCGTCGACCTCGACCCGGAAATGACAAAGGTTTCAAAATCCGTTCCGGCGCTCGGCGAACTGAACAAACATTCTCTGGAAGACGCGCGCGTTTCGATTGTCAACAACGACGCTTTCGTCTGGCTCGACGCGGCTGAGACCGAGCCTTTCGACGTGGCAATCGTCGATTTTCCCGACCCGAATAATTTCGCGCTCGGCAAGCTCTACACCACGCGCTTTTACAATCTTCTGAAATCGAAACTAAAACCCGATTCGGCGGTCGTCATCCAGACGACCTCGCCGCTTTTCGCGCGGCAATCCTTCTGGTGCATCATCAAAACGATGGAAACCGCCGGATTCACCGTCAAGCCTTATCAAACGACCGTCCCGAGCTTCGGCATCTGGGGCTACGCGCTGGCGAAAATCCAGCCGTTTGAAACGCCGGCGAAACTGCCCGAAAACGTCGAGATGAAATTTTTAAACGACCAATCTCTCGCCTCGATGTTCGTTTTTCCGGCGGACATTTCCCGCCTCGAGGACGTCGAGATAAACCGCCTCGACAATCAGGCTCTGGTGCGTTATTACGAAGCCGAATGGCGCAGATTTGAATAGGAGAATTTACAGGGATGACAGGATAAACAGGGATTTTTGAAGGTAGATAAAATGCTTTACGAAGATATAACAAAGAAGATTTTGGAGGCATGTTTTGAAGTCAGCAATGAACTCGGAATTGGCTATTTGGAATCAGTTTATGAAAAGGCTTTGCTTATTGCTCTGCATCAAAAAGGTTTAAAGGCAGAAAATCAAATTCCTTTACAAGTTAAATTTCGAGGCGAAATTATCGGCGAATTTTTTGTTGATATTTTAGTTGAAGATAAAATTTTGATTGAATTAAAAGTCGCTAATGCTTTGACCAAGGAATTTTATGCGCAAACAATTAACTATCTGAAAACAACTGGTATTGAAGTTGGTTTGTTAATCAATTTCGGCAACGCAAGACTTGAATATCGACGTTTTAACAATAAATTTATTGAAACAACGAACAGTCTGAAAGATTTCTTCACTCAGTAAATCTTTCATCCCTGTTTATCCTGTTATCCCTGTAAATTTTCTGATGAAATTCACGCGCCGCGAAATTTTAACTGCATTTTTAGGTTTGCCCGTCGCGCTGGCGGCGTGTCGTAATTCGCAGACGGAAAGTTTCCCGTCAGGCGAAATCGTCGGCGCGAATGCTTCGCTCGGACACATTCTGCGCGAAAATCGCTCGTTTGAAGTTCCTTTGCAGAATTGGGAAACCGTAAAAACTGCAATTATCGGCGGCGGCGCGGCTGGACTCGCGGCGGCTTGGAAATTTCAGAAAGAAAATTTTACGGATTACGTGCTGCTCGAACTGGAATCGGCAATCGGCGGCACGGCGCGGAGCGGGAAAAATAATTTCATCGGCTATCCCTGGGGCGCGCATTATCTGCCCGTGCCGTTTCAGGAAAACGCGGAATTGATTTCGCTGCTCGACGAGATGCGTTTGACCGAAGGCAGAACCGAAAACGGAGAAATCATCGTCGCCGAACAATTTTTGTGTCGCGAGCCGGAAGAGCGAGTTTTTTACAAAGGTCGCTGGTATGAAGGCTTATACCTGCACGCGGGCGCAAGCGCGGAAGATAAGCGACAACTCGCCGAATTTCAAAAACAAATTGATTTCTGGGTCAACTGGCGCGACGCGCGCGGGAAACGAGCTTTTGTTTTGCCCGTCGCCGAATGCTCCACGGACGCGGAAGCGACCGCGCTCGATAAAATTTCCTTTGCCGATTGGCTGAAACAAAAAGGCTTCGACTCACCGCGCTTGATTTGGTATTGCGATTACGCCTGCCGCGACGATTACGGTCTAAAATCGGAGCAGACTTCGGCGTGGGCTGGACTTTTTTATTTCTGCTCGCGCGTTCGCGCACCGGGCGAAGAATCGCAGGCTTTTATCACTTTTCCCGAAGGCAACGGTCGTTTCGTCAATTTTCTGCACGATAAAGTAAAAGAAAAATCGCGTTTGAACGCGGTTGTCGTCGAGCTGATTCCGAATGAAAAGGGCGTCGATGTCGTTTATCTCGATGCGGAAAAACAAATTCGCGGGCTGCATTGCGAAAAAATCATCTTCGCCGCCCCGATTTTTACGGCAAAATATCTGATTCGAGATTTCAAACAAAACGCGCCCGCGTACGTTCGGGAATTTGAGCATA
>DASVWG010000156.1:0-2832 GCA_036389695.1 Pyrinomonadaceae bacterium | reverse complement strand
CGATTTCCGATAATTTCAATCATTGCCCGCTCGCGGCTTTCGTATGCTTTGATTGCGATTTTTTTCGCCATCACTATCGGCGCGGTCGGGTTTTATTTAATCGAAGGCTTCTCGCTGCTCGACAGCATCTATCTGGCGACCGAAACCGTGACGACCGTCGGTTACGGCGATTTGTCGCCGAAAACCACGACCGGACGCGTGTTCGCGATTTTTTTTATGCTCGTCGGCGGCGGAACGGTTTTGTATGCCCTGACGACGCTCGTCCAGACGCTTTTTCAGGCGGAGCTTGTGGAGATGCTCGATTCGCGCCGGAAGATTAGAGAAATGGAAAAACTACATAATCATTACATCGTCTGCGGCGCGGGACGCGTCGGCAAACGTATTATCCGCTCGCTGCAAAAACAAAAAATTCCGTTTGTCGTCATCGAGCGCGAGGAACGCAAAGCCGCGCCCGTCGCCGATTATTGCGAATACGTCATCATCGGTGATGCGACGCTCGAAGAAACGCTCAAACAAGCCGGAGTCGCCCGCGCGAAAGGCTTGGCGAGCTGTCTGGCTGACGACGCGGCGAACGTTTACGTCGTGCTGACGGCGCGCGGGCTGAACGCTTCGATGCACATCGTCGCCCGCGCAGTCGAAGAAGAAGCCGAGCCGAAGCTGATTCGCGCTGGAGCAAACCGCGTCGTCGCGCCGACGATTATCGGCAGCCAATCGATGGCGCGCGCTCTTTTAAAGCCGACCATCGCCGATTTTATGGATTCGATTGTCGCCGAAACTTTGGATTTGGTCTTTGAAGAAGTGGCGATAAAATCCGGCTCTGATTACGTCGGCAAATGCCTGAAAGAAACGAACATCCGCGCCGAGCTGAATCTGGTCATCGTCGCCATCCGCCGCAAATCCGGCGAAATGATTTTCCAGCCGTCGGGCGAAGACTGCATCGAACAAAACGATTTACTAATCGTCATCGGACGCGCCGAATCGGTGGCGAAACTGATTGAAGCGAATAAATAATTTTTATAGAAGAGTATCCAGAGAATTAAGCGACTTTCGGCAAACGCTCCTTGATTTTCGATTCGATAGCGAGAATCATTTTTCCGTCAAAATAAATTTCTGCGCACTTTTGGCAAACTTTGGCGTCTACGTCTTCCAAAAGGATTTCTTCCTTCCCGAATGGAATTTTTTTGGTGACTTTTTTGCTTTCCATCACGCCGCCGCAATCGCAGATAAATTCTTTATTCATAAAAATATTCGTATATGGTCTCGATGAAAACTCTTCCTTACGACAAAAATACAACAACATTCATTTTTGTTTATAATAGCGAGTTATGAAGATTCTCGTCACCGGCGGCAGCGGTTTTCTCGGCACGCACGTGCGCCGTTTTTTCGAGGCGGATGATTTTTCGCGGCGCTCGAATCTGGATTTGCTGAATTTGCAGGACGCGCAAATCGTGCAGGATTACGACGTCGTCATTCATCTGGCGGCTTTTCTGGACAAATCGCCCGAAGCCGCCGAGGAAGTTTTTCTCACCAACGTCGAAGGCACAGTCAATCTTTTGCGCGCGATGTCGCCGAAATCGATTTTTATTTTCGCTTCGACGAAAGATGTCTACGGCAGATTCGCCGACAATTTTCAGCTTGTGCCCGAAAGCTGCCCGACGCTTTACAGCGGACAGACGGCGCTCGAATGGTCGAAATTGATTGCCGAGCATTACGTCGATTTTTACGCTCACGCGCGCGGCTTTCGCTCGTGCGTTTTTCGTCTTTCGACCGTCTACGCGCCGCGCTCGGAAGAAAACACGCCGAATTTCGTCACGCATTACGCCGACGCGATAAATAAAGGCGAACGTTTGCGCCTGCCCGGCGGCGGCACGCCGCGCCGCGATTTACTGCACGTCGACGATTTTTCCGAAGCCTGTAAAGCGTTCGTCGATTCGGTCATCAATCACGGTTTATATAATCTCGGCGGCGGTTTCCAAAACGCTTTGAGCCTGCGCGAATTAGTCAACAAAATGGAAGAAGTTTCCGGTTATCAGGCGCTCGTTGACGAAGAAAATCCGCTGCCCGCGCCCGCGCCGATGAACTATGTGACCGATTTGACCAGAGTCGGGCAGGAACTGGATTGGAGTCCGAAAATTTCTCTGGCGGACGGGTTGAAAACGCTTTTTTAATAAATGTAGGGGCAGGTCTTGTGCCTGCCCAAAGCGTTCGCAAGAACGCTAATCAATTCTGACTAAATTCAATGTTGAATTTAATTAAACATTTATTCGCTGCGCTCATTGGGCAGGCACAAGACCTGCCCCTACAATTTTTTCAATGAAAATAGTCGTGCGCGGAACAAATTGGATTGGCGATGCGGTGATGACGATTCCGGCTTTGCGCGAGCTGCGCAGGATTTTCGCGGGCGCGCATATTACGCTCTGCACGCGCGGCTGGGCTGAAGGAATTTTCTCTGACGCGGATTTTATCGACGAGATTCTGCCGTTTGATAAAGCGAATAATTCGTTTCAGACCGTTTTCCGGCAGGCGAAAATCTGGCGCGAGCGGAAGTTTGACGTCGCCGTTTTATTCACGAATTCGTTTGAATCGGCGCTTTTGTCGAGTCTCGGCAAAGTTCCGCAGCGTTTCGGCTACGCGACCGAGAAACGCTCTTTTCTGTTGACCGAATCTTTTCGCGTTCCGGCGTGGAAAAACTCGCGTCACGAGATTTTTTATTATTTGAATCTGGTCGGCGAAATCGAAAAGACGCTTTTCGGAAGCGCCAAAGTCGGGGCAAACGAGCCGCTTTTTTGAATTGAAAGTTTCGGAAGAAAGAAGAACGGAAGCGCGCCGAAT
>DASVWG010000155.1:0-11769 GCA_036389695.1 Pyrinomonadaceae bacterium | reverse complement strand
TCAGCCATCATCGCTTTGCGCTCGTGCATCGACGCGACGACGCGAAGCTCCGTCACCTCTCGCTTGTCGACCTCTTTTCTGAAAAGCGAATCGGGAATTACGCCGATGACCGCGCCGCCGCCGCGCATTACTTCGTCGGCGATAATTCCCATCAAACCGACGTTGCCGCCGCCGTAAATAAGGCGTATATTTTTTTCGACCAGAAGGCGCGCCAGATTTACAGCGGCTTCCGCATATTCGGGGCGAAAGCCGCTGCTCGAACCGCAGAAAACGGTGATGTTTTTCATTTACTGAGTTTCTCTTTCAGACGGGAAAACCGGTCGCGTCGCGTCCGGATTGTCGGGCGAAGTGTGCAGGTGAACGACTTTCCATTCCTTGCCGACGAGCCGGAAAACCAGCGTCATTCTGCCGGAAGCCGATTCGAGTTTGCCGTTGTATTCCTGCGTCTGTTTCCATTTGCAGGTCACATAGGCGCTGTTTGTACCGAGCATTTCGACGCGCAAGCCCGTGATGTCGAGCGTCACGTTTTTCGTTTTCGCGTAGAGCGATTCGCGATTCGAGCGCATATTTTCCCAGCCGATGGTCGCCGTGCCGTTGTTGTTGAAAAACAGGATGCGGTCGCTGTTTTCATAAACGCTCATCACCTTTTTCGCGTCCGATTGCTTGATGCCTTCGACTAAGCGTTCAAAAGTCGCCTGCACTTCCTTTTTCGCGTCGGGTTTGACGACGACCTCTTTCGCCTTGACGGTTCGCTGCGCGACGGCGGCAGAACTGAAAGTTAAAATAAAAAGTAAAACAATTGCAAAATTTTTCATTTCCGTAGTCCTTTTCAAAGAAACATTTTTCTAAAGAAAGTTTATAATCGAAAAACTTGCGGTGGCAACCGCGAAAAACAGTAAATCGTGAATCGTAAATCGTAAATCGATTTTCTCTATTCACGATTTACGATTCACGATTCACGAAATTATATGCTTCAAATAATTAAATGTCCGTCTTGTTCCGCGCCTTTGGAGTTTGACGGCGACCGGATTGAGACCTGCGATTTTTGCGGAAGCAAAGTTATAATGTCGCCGAACGATGTAAGAAACGAAACGTCGTCCGGTTTCGGCGAGTTTTTAGGACAAGCGCAAAAGCTGAAAGAAGTTTTGCGGCTCGCGCGGGCGGGCAATAAAATCGCCGCCATCAAGGTTTACCGGGAAACGTTCGGCGTCGGGTTAGCCGAAGCGAAAGATGCGGTCGAGCGTCTGGAAAGCGGCGAAAGCGTCAATTTCCGCAACGTCAATTTTCAAAGCTACACCGAGCAGATAAACACCAAAGCGGTCGTCAAAACGGCGAAAGTCGTGGGCGGCTCGTTCGTCGGGATAATTATCGTCAGCATTCTTTTGATTATGGGCGCGACGGTGGCAATCATCTGGGTAGTGACGAGCGCGATTGATAATCAGCAGCAGCAGACGAAAACGGCGCCGTTTTCGTCAAACGCTGTGCCGAACGCTTCAAATAAAAACGAAGCGCCGCAGTTTGCCCGCGAAGCTTTAAAATTCGGCGGCGAAGGCACGGGCGCGGGAATGTTTAAAGACAATCGCGTCATCGCCGTCGATGCGAACGGCAGAATTTACAGCGCCGATTATTCGGGCGGCAGAATTCAGGTTTTTGACGCCGCCGGAAAATTTCTGACGCAGTGGACGACCGACCCGAAAACGACTCTGCACTCGATGATAGCTGACCGTCGCGGAAATTTATATCTCCAGCAAAGCAGCGACATCCATATGTTCGAAGCCGAAACCGGAAAATTTCTGCAAAAGACCGAGCGCATTTCCGCGAAAGGAATGGCGCTGACGCTCGACGGTCGCCTTATCGTCACGACCGGCGACGGTTTTTTGATTCTGGACAATAATTTAAAAAAGATTCAGGAGTTTAAAGACGCGGCGGAGCGCGCCAATACGGCTTTCGGTTTTGAACAGGTCGCGGTTGACGGAAACGGCATTATCTACGCGCTCGACGACCAGAACGGCGACGTCTGCAAATTTTCGGCGGACGGAAAATTTCTGAATCGCTTTAAAAGCAATTCCACGTCGCCGAATTCGATTGCGATTGACCCGAAAGGTCGCGTTTTCGTCAGCGACACGAGCCGCATATACGTTTTCGACGCGGACGGCAAAGCGGTTGATTCTTTCAAAGCGACGCAGGCTTTCGGGATGACTTTTAACGACCGGGGCGAATTGTTTGTCGCCTCGCGCCCGTTCGTCGTGAAATACGAAATCAAACAATAGAGAGAATTTACAGGGATGACAGGATGCATAGGGATAAGAAATTTTTTTTATAATTCCTGTTCATCCTGTCATCCCTGTAAATTCTCTTTTGTAAATTTCTGCGCGGCGAAGAATGAGAAGCTTGACAGCCGTTTGCACAAAAGTTTAGTTTTAATTCCTGACTCGTCTAAATGCGGAGGCGCATCTGTTCCGGTGAATGGCGCGGTCTTCAAAACCGTTTGTGAGACTGTGAGAGCAGGCTCAGGTCGGTTCGACTCCGACACGCCTCCGCCAAATAATTTTAGATTTGCGATTGCCGATTTGCGATTTGCAAGAAATGAAACGCTGTTCAATTCTTTATTAAATCAAAAATCTCAAATCAAAAATCTCAAATTTGAAATCGCTATGAAGGAATGGATTTCTCTCAACATGACTCCGGGCATCGGACCTCGCGCTGCGACGAAATTATTGGAACGTTTTGGCTCGGCGGAAAGCGTCTTTCACGCGACGCGCTCCGAGCTTGAATCCTTACGTCTCAAGCCGGAAACGATTCAAAGCATAATCAAACGCGAATTTCATGATAAAGCGGAAGAAGAATTACAAAACGTTCGCTCTATCGGCGGCGACGTTTTGATTCTCGACGACGGCAGTTATCCTTATTTATTGCGCGAAATCGCCGACCCGCCGATAACGCTTTACGTGAAAGGCGATTGGCAGGCTTGTTTCGACGCGCCTTGCGTCGCGGTCGTCGGCTCGCGGCGCTGCTCGACTTACGGCGAAAATGCGAGCCTGATGCTGGCGCGGGATTTGGCGGAAAAGGGAATCTGCATTGTTTCCGGTCTGGCGCGCGGCATCGATTCGGCGGCGCATAAAGGCGCAATCGAAGCGAAAGGAAAAACGATTGCCGTGCTCGGAACCGGCATCGACAACGTTTACCCGAAGGAAAACGCCAGGCTGGTCGAGCAGATTCTGGACGCGGGCGGCGCAATCGCTTCGCAGTTTCCGCTGGAAACGCCGCCGCTCAAAGACAATTTTCCGTATCGCAACCGGATAATTTCCGGCTTGAGTCTCGGCGTTTTAATCGTCGAAGCGTCCGAGCGAAGCGGCTCCTTGATTACGGCGCGGCTGGCGATGGAGCAAAACCGCGAAGTTTTCGCCGTGCCGGGAAACATCACTTCGCGCAATTCTTTCGGCACGAATTATCTGATTAAAGACGGCGCCAAGCTCGTCCAGCAATGGCAGGACGTGGTTTCCGAGCTGCCTTCGGAAATCGCTTCCGCAATTCTGCCGCCCGTGATTGAAAAACATTCAAAAGACGAATCGAAACAATCTGAGCTGCTGCCCGCCGATTTGACCGAAACCGAAAAGAAAATTTATCGGCTTCTGACGCCGGACGAGCCGACGCATTTCGACGTTTTGATTGAAGCCGGCAGTTTAAAAGTCGGCGATTTATCGACCGCTTTGCTCAATCTGGAAATGCGCGATTTGATTCGCGCGCTGCCAGGCAAATGTTACGCGCGAAAAATATAAAGGCAGAAGCCCGCGCGTCAGCAAGGGCGGGAAGAGACGCCGGGAAAGGGAGACGCGGAGACACGGAGAAAGAATGTTCAACGAGCAATCTCCGTGTCTCCGCGTCGCCGTGTCTCCCTTTCACGTTTTGCGCCCTTGCTGACGCGCGGGCTTCTGCCCCGTTATTGCGGCGAACTCAAGCCGCCAAAATTTCATCCGAAGAAAGGACAAAATAGGAATTTACGAAGAAAGCGAAATAAAGAAATTTTAACCTTAGATTGACACAGGGCTCAGGCAAGTGTTAGAAGTCAAATGTCAGGCGCAAGATACGCCCTGACATATTTTTTTCAAAAAAATGGGCAAAAATTTAGTCATTGTCGAATCGCCCGCGAAGGCGAAAACGATTAACAAATATCTCGGAAGTGATTACCTCGTAATGGCTTCCATCGGTCACATCAAGGACTTGCCGATGAAAGAACTCGGCGTGGACATCGAGAATAATTTCGAGCCGAGCTACGAGGTTATCCCCGACGCGAAAAAGCGAAACAACAAAAAAGTCGTCTCCGATTTAAAAAAAGCGGCGAAAGAATCGGACGCCATTTTTCTGGCGGCTGACCCCGACCGCGAAGGCGAAGCCATCTGTCAGCATCTCGCCGAAGAAATCGTGCCGAAGCGCCCCGCCAAGCCGGTTTTCCGCGTGATGTTCAACGAAATCACGAAAAACGCGATAAAAGACGCTTTTAAAGACCCGAAACAGGTCAATCAACATCTGGTTGACGCGCAGCAGGCGCGGCGCATTCTCGATAGATTAGTCGGCTACAAAGTCTCGCCGATTTTGTGGAAAACCATCGGCGGAAAGCTTTCGGCGGGTCGCGTGCAAACCGTCGCCGTGCGGATGATTGTCGAGCGCGAGCGCGAAATCGAAAATTTCGTGCAGACCGAATACTGGACGATTATCGCCAATCTTTCAGCTGCTTTGCCGCCGAAATTCGACGCGCGGCTTTATAAAATTGAAGATTTAACCGTCAAAACCAGCGGCTTCGACCAGGATTTAAAGAAAAACGAAACTCACATCAAAGACGAGCAGACGGCGAAATCAATCGTCGAAGAAGCCGAAAAGGAAAATTTCGTGGTCGATTCGGTGACGACGAAAGAGCGCAAGCGCAATCCCGTGCCGCCGTTTATCACTTCGAAATTGCAGCAGGAAGCGGCGCGCAAATTGGGTTTTCCGGTCAAAAAGACGATGACCGTCGCGCAGAAGCTTTATGAAGGCGTCGAGGTCGGCGCGGAAGGCGCGGTCGGTTTAATTACTTATATGCGCACCGATTCGACGCGCGTTTCGGACGCGGCTTTAAATGACCTTCGGGATTTTATCAACGGAGCTTACGGCGAAAAATATCTGCCGGAAAAGCCGGTTTTCTATAAAACGAAAGGCGGCGCGCAGGACGCGCACGAAGCGATTCGCCCGACCGACGCGAACCGCACGCCGGAAAGCCTGAGAAATTATTTAAACCCGGACGAATTAAAGCTTTACACGCTTATCTGGAAACGTTTTGTCGCTTCGCAGATGACGGCGGCGATTTTCGACCAGACGACGATTGACATCAAAGCCGGTCGTTTTACGTTTCGCGCCACCGGCTCGGTGCAGAAATTCGACGGCTTTCTGAAAGTTTACCAGGAAGGACGCGACGAGAAACCGCAGGAAGGCGAGGACGAAGACGCCGAACTGAGCTTGCCGAAAGTCGAAAAGGGCGAACAGTTGAAACTGAATCAAATCACGCCGGAACAGCATTTTACCGAGCCGCCGCCGCGTTATACGGAAGCGACGCTGGTGAAAGCGCTGGAAGAAAAAGGCATCGGCAGACCTTCGACCTACGCGGCGATTATGACGACGATTCAGGAGCGCGAATACGTCGAAAGAATCGAAAGCCGCTTTCACCCGACGCCGTTAGGGACGACCGTCAACGATATGCTCGTCGCCTCGTTTGACGATTTGTTTAACGAAACTTACACGGCGCGGATGGAAAACCAATTGGACGAAATCGAGGAAGGCAAGCTCGATTGGCGCAACGCTCTGCGCGGTTTTTACGACAAATTTTCCAAAGATTTGGAAAACGCGGCGGTCGCGATTAAAAACAAAAAACAAACTTCGATTCCGACCAGCGAAATCTGTGAAAAATGCGGTTCGGGAATGGTGATAAAATTCGGGCGCTTCGGGCAGTTTCTGGCTTGCGCGAATTATCCCGAATGTAAGAATACGCGCGAAGTCGGAAGCAAGAAGACGGAAGCCAGAAGCGACGGCACGACGCAGGAAGGCGACGCGGAGAATAAATCCGACGCTCAAGTGGCGGAAGTTCCGGTGTGCGAATTGTGCGGGCGCGAAATGTCTTTGAAAAAAGGACGTTTCGGTTCGTTTTACGGCTGCACGGGTTATCCGGAATGTAAAAATATCCGGAAAATTGCGAAAGGCGAGCAAAAACCCGTCGCGCCGCCGGTTGAACTCGACGAAATCTGCCCGAAAGACGGCGCGAAATTAGTCAAACGACAAGGTCGCTTCGGCGAATTTATCAGCTGCTCGAATTATCCGAAATGCGATTATATCAAGCGCGAAACTCTGGACATTCCGTGTCCGAAATGCAAAACCGGAGAAATCGCCGTCAAGAAATCGAAACGCGGAAAAGTTTTTTACGGCTGCACGAATTATCCGAAATGCGATGTCGTTTTCTGGGACAAGCCCGTGACCGAGCCGTGCCCGCAGTGCAACGCGCCGTTTTTGCTGGAAAAAACGACGAAAAAAGACGGCACGATTCGCTATTGCGACAAATGCGATTACAAAAAGTCAATCGGCGATGCGCCTGTCTCGGCTGAAACGCCGGACGCGGTGAGTCTGGCTAACTGAAATGAACCGCCGAGACGCGAAGAAAGGAAATTTACAGGGATGACAGGATATACAAGGATAAGAAAATGATTTTATTTATCCCTGACAATCGCTGTTATCCCTGTAAATTCTTTCTCTATGTGCCTCTGCGGTAAAATTAATCTATGAATGAACATCTTCAATTTCTGCAGGCGTTTTTGAAAAATCCGCTTTACGTCGGCGCGATTTCGCCGAGCTCGCCCGATTTGGCGCGGGCGATGATTGAAGGCGTTCGACCGGATGAAAACAACGTCGTGCTCGAACTCGGCGTCGGCACGGGCGCGATTACGAAATTTTTGCGCAAAGCGGTGCCGGACGAAAAATCTTATCTCGGAATCGAAATCAACGAGGAATTTGTCGAAAAGCTGAAAGCGGATTTTCCCGATTTGCGATTTGTCTGCGGCAGCGCGGGCGACGCCGTCGAAATTCATCAAAACGCCGGACTCGGAAAAGTAAAATACATCGTTTCGGGTTTGCCGTTCGCTTCGCTGCCGAAAGGCGTGAGCGAAGCTATCCTGCGCGAAGTCGATAAATTTATGGCGGAAGGCTGCCTGTTTCGCACGTTTCAATACGCGCACGCTTATCGTCTGCCGCCCGCCGTCAAATTCCGCAGATATATGGAAGAGCGCTACGGGAAAGTTAAGCGCAGCTCCTTAGTGCTGAAAAATATGCCGCCCGCCTTTACGCTGACGTGGAAAACTGAATAACTGATAGTTGATAACTGATAACTGAAAGTGAAAACAAACAACTATCAACTATCAGTTCTCAACTTTTCTTGAAACCTTTTACCTGAATCTGTTGTAATAAGTAAAAGCAAACATTCTGCAAATTCAAATCAATATTTTCCAAGGAGTATCAGAAGATGTTACGACGTAAACTGACAGTCGTTTTTCTGCTTTACGCAATATTTCTGCCGGGCATAGTTTTCGGACAGACTACAACTACAGCGCCGACCAACGGAGCGACCACTTCGACGGTGAAGGTTTACACCGCGCCGAAAGAAGTAATCGACCGCATCAAGGAAGAAGGAACGAAAAACTCGCAGGTCATGCAGACTTTGAGTTATCTGACCGACGTTATCGGCGGTCGCCTGACCAATTCGCCGAATATGAAACGCGCCAACGAATGGACGCGCGACACGATGGCGAAATGGGGCATGCAAAACGCGCATCTCGAAGCGTGGGGACCATTCGGACGCGGCTGGTCGCTGAAAAGCTTCAACGCGCAGGTCGTCGCGCCGCAAAGTTTTCCCGTCATCGCTTACCCGAAAGCGTGGACGACTTCGACCAAAGGCGCGGTGACGGCTGACGTCGTTTTATTCAACGCCAGGACCGAAGCCGATTTAGACAAATTCAAAGGCAAATTAGCCGGAAAAATCGTTTTGGTTTCCGGCACGCGCGAATTGAAAGCCGAAGAAAAGGCTCTGTCCGAACGGCTTTCCGACGAGGATTTGAAAAAAATGGCGGATGAAACTTCGCCGAATCCGCAGCGCCCGAATCAACCGCAGCTGACCGAAGAACAGCGCGCGAAGCAGAGAGAAGAACAGCAAAAAAACTTTTTATTCGGCTTGAAACGCGCGCGGTTTTTGCTTGACGAAGGCGCGGCGGTGCTCGTCGATAACAGCTTTCGCGGCAGCGGCGGAACGCTTTTCGTGCAAAGCGCAGGCGTCGTGCAGGACGTTCCGACGGATTTAGCGAATTTTAATTTCCGCAATTTCCTCCAGCCGTATAAAAAGGAAGCCGAAGCGAGAATTATTCCGCAGATGACGATGGCGACCGAAGATTATAATCGTCTGGTCAGAATGATTAATCTAGGCGTCACGCCGCGGATGATGGTCGATATTCAGGCGCAGTATCACGACGAAGACCAGATGGGCTACAACACGATTGCCGAAATTCCGGGAACCGACCCGACTTTAAAAGACGAAATCGTGATGCTCGGCGGGCACCTCGATTCGTGGCATTCCGGCACGGGCGCGACCGACAATGCGGCGGGTTGTGCCGTCGCGATGGAAGCGGCTCGCATTATTTTGGCTTCGGGCTTGAAACCGCGTCGCACGATTCGCGTCGCGCTCTGGTCGGGCGAAGAACAGGGCTTAAACGGCTCGCGCGAATACGTCAAACAGCATTTCGGAGAAGCGAAAGGCGGCGGCGGTGGCGGCGGTGGTTTGTTCGGCGGCGGAAATCAACAGCCGCAGCCGCTTGAAATCACCAAAGGCGCGGATTACGAAAAGCTTTCGGCTTATTACAATCTCGACAACGGCACGGGCAAAATTCGCGGCGTTTATATGCAGGGCAATACGGCGGTCGCGCCGATTTTCCGCACGTGGCTCGCGTCGTTTGCCGATATGGGCGCGAACACTCTGACTATTCTGAACACGGGCGGAACCGACCATTTATCGTTTGACAGAATCGGTCTTCCCGGCTTCCAGTTTATTCAGGACGAAGTCGAATACGACACGCGGACGCACCACTCGAACCAGGACAACTTCGACCGCATCCAAGCCGAAGATATGAAACAGGCTTCGATAATTATGGCGGCGTTCGTTTATCAAACGGCGATGATGGACGAGAAAATCCCGCGTAAACCGGTGAAGTAAAATAAGGCAAAAGGCAAAAGGCAAAAGGCAAAAGTCAGGAAATTTCTTCCGGCTTTTGCCTTTTAATTATCGGAACGTTTTTTCTGCGGCTTTTTAATTTTGCCTTTTACCTTTTGCCTTTTGCCTTATAATTCTTTTTCCATAAAAACGACTTCGCCGTATGGATTGTGATAATAAGGCGGAATTTCGCGAAAGCCGTGTGATTCGTAAAGCCGCACGGCTTGCGCCATTTTGGGCGGATAGGTGTCGAGCCGCATTTTTTGATAGCCGATTGCTTCGGCTTCGGCAATCAATTTTTCAATCAGAATATTGCCGATTTTGCGCCCGCGAAAGTCCTGGCGGACAAATAATCTTTTCATCTCGCAAACGTCGCCTTCCAGTTTTCTGAGCGCGATGCAGCCCGCCGGATTTTCATCGACCAGAGCGAGAAACAAACGCCCGTCGGGCTTGGCGTATCTGCCCGGAAGACCGGCGACTTCTTCTTCAAAATTCTGAAAACAAAGACTCATTCCGAGCCACGTTTCATATTCTCGAAAAAGGACGCGCGCCTGCTCGATTTCGTCGGGCGTTTCGGCTTGAATAATTTCGATTTTCATAAAGTAGGCTTTCGGCGTTTTCCGTAAGCGTTTTATTAACTCAATTTACAAAGATTTTAAGACGGCTGAAAAATCGCCTGTATCTAAAAATGTATCTACCTTGTGCCGGTTCGGGCGCTTTAGACTGCTTTTGCCTTGCCGACATTCTTTCTCCGCGCGGCTTCCTTTTTCCGGGCTTCGGACGGGCGGCAATATCTTTGCAGCTCGTCAAGATTAGAATGTCCGAGCATCGCGGCTAATGTCAAAAGGTCTGTGCCGTTTTCAAGCCCGCGCGTGGCGAAAGTGTGTCGGCAACCGTAAAGCCTGAATTTTAAACCGGGCTTGTTAAATGAACAGCTTAAAAGACTGTCTCAAAAGGGAAAAGCGGCTCAAATAGAACCGCTTTTCCTTCATTTTGCAAAAAATTGTATCCTTCGGGAACGTGGACGTCAGCCGGGCTCACAAAACCAACAGCCGAAAACTCACCGGCGGCAATACGCTCGAGATACCGGTAACTGTTAGCAGGGCGAAATACGGCGAAATCCATTTTTCCGCGCTCGTAGGTTGGCGCTCGGATCAACCCGCGCTCCATTACAGAAACATTCTAACTTTATTTCTGAATATAAAAATCAAATCAGTTATTGAACGAAAGCCGCCGGAACAGGTTTATCTCCCGTCGCTCCAAACTGCACGGCTTTGAATCCGCTTTGGCTTTGCTGTAAATACCAGAAACCGTTTGCAGGTCGGAAAACCGCGACATCTGTTTTTCCGTCGCCGTCAAAATCGCCGGGCGCCGGGACATCCGCACTGATTCCAAATTGCTGTGCTGCAAAACCTGCTGTCGACCTCAGCAGATACCACGCGCCCGCCGACGGTCGCCAAACCGCGACATCAGCTTTCCCGTCGCCGTCGTAATCGCCGACGACAGGTTTGTCTTCGGCGATTCCAAAGCCGACAGCAGCAAAGCCTCCGGTTGATTGCAGCAAATACCAGGTTCCGTTCGATGGACGAAAGACCGCAATATCGGCGAGACCATCGCCGTCAAAATCTCCCGGAACAGGCAAGTCGTCGCTCAAGCCCCAACCGACTGCACGAAACTGGTTATTCGAGCTGTTGATGATATACCAATTTCCGCCGCGAAAAACCGCTAAATCGGCTTTGCCGTCGCCGTCGTAATCGGCTGGAACAGGCTTATCATTCGCCAATCCGAATTGTTCCGCGCGAAAAGCTCCGTTTGAGCTGTTGAGGATATACCAAATTCCGTCGCGGAAAACCGCAACATCAGTTTTATCGTCGTTGTCGAAATCCGCCGGGGCAATCAAATCGCCGTTTTGTCCGAAATTAGTGGCTCGGAACTGGGAATCAGAGCTGTTTGAAATAAACCAGCTCCCGCCGTTGGGACGAAAAACGGAAACGTCCGATTTGCCGTCTCCATCAAAATCGGCGACGACTTTGCTCGAATTTAAATTAATTTCATACATTCCGCGACCGTAAGTTGCGGCTTGTATCAAGCCGCCTGAATTGGCATCCAGCTCGGAAATAATGCTCGGCGGCATTCCCGGATTAAAGGTTTCCCAGGTATTGCCGCCGGTAGTTGAACGGAAAACGCCGATGTCGGTTCCGGCGTAAAGCGTGTTTGCATCGCGCGGGTCAATCAACAAAGTATTGGTCGGAATATCGGGTAAGTTTCCGCTGATGTCAGTCCAATTGGCTCCGGCGTTTGTCGTTTTGAAGACGTGCCCGGAGAGAAAGCCGGAAACCGTCAGATAAGCGGTGTTTGAATCCGTCGGGCTGACTTTAATGCTCGTGACGAATCTATTGGGCAAGCCTGCTGAAATGTTTGTCCAATTTACGCCGCCGTTGGTGCTGATCATTACTTTTCCGTCAGACGAGCCGGTGTAAATAACATTTGTGTTAGAG
>DASVWG010000154.1:0-1556 GCA_036389695.1 Pyrinomonadaceae bacterium | reverse complement strand
GCAGTTCTTCGGCGTCGCCGGTGATAAGGCGGGCGCTGCGCTCGCGGGTGAAATATGCCCACATCCATTCGGTCAGCACGGCTAAGCGATTGCGAAAACCGATTAGAAACACGACGTGCAGGAAAAGCCACATCAGCCACGCGATAAAGCCCGAAAATTTCCAGCCCTGAATTTCGGCAATCGCCTTGTTGCGTCCGATGGTCGCCATCGAGCCTTTATCGACGTATTTAAAATTTTTGCGCGGCTGGTTTTTTAAATCGCGTATGATATTGGCGGCGGCGTTTTCCGCCATCTGCATCGCGGCGGGCGAAACGCCGGGAACCGGCTCGCCGTTTTCCTGTTTGATGGAAGCCATGTCGCCGATGACGAAAATGTTTTCGTGATTCGGAATCGTCAAATCGGGATTGACGAGCACGCGTCCGGCGCGGTCGGTTTCGACATTGAGTTTTTTTCCGAGCGGCGAGGCGGCGACGCCGGTTGCCCAGAGCGCGACGCTGCATTCAAACCATTCATCGTTGACCTTGATGCGTCCGGCTTCGATTGCCGTCACCATGCTGTTTAAATGAACTTCGACGCCTAAATCTTCCAGTTGTTCCTTCGCTTTCACGGAAAGCTCTTCGGCAAAAGTTCCCAAAACGCGCGGACTGCCTTCAAAAAGCATCACGCGCGCTTTTCTGGTGTCAATCAATTTAAAATCTTTCGCCAGCGCTTCTCTGGCGATGCCCGCAATCGCGCCCGCCAGTTCGACGCCGGTCGGACCGCCGCCGACGACCACGAAAATCAGCGGCTCGTGCGTGCCGGTCAAAAGCGCGTCGCGCTCGGCAAGCTCGAACGCGAGCAAAACGCGGCGGCGAATCTCGACCGCGTCTTCGACGGTTTTCAAGCCGGGCGCGTCTTCTTCCCATTCGTCGTGTCCGAAATACGAATGGCGCGCGCCCGCCGCGACAATCAGATAATCGAAGGGAATCGCCGAGCAGTCCTGCATTTTGACGAGCTTGTTTTCCTTGTCGAAATCCGTGACTTCGCCCAAAACGACCTCGACGTTTTTATGACGATACAGGATGCGCCGAATCGGCGAAGCGATTTCGCCCGGAGAAAGCACGGCGGTCGCCACCTGATAAAGCAAAGGCTGAAAAGTATGATGATTTTTGCGGTCAATCAAAGTCACTTCGACCGGCTTATTCGCCAGCGCCTTTGCCGCCTGAAGCCCGCCGAAGCCGCCGCCGATTATCACGACTTTCGGTTTTTCTGTTTTCGCTTTCATTTGCTTTCTCCTTTTCTTAACACATCTTAGCATTCTGTGAAATAATTCACAATATTTATATTGACGAACAATTGATTAAAAAGTTCCCGAAAAGTTTTAGTCTTAAAACCATTGAAAAAATCATTTTATTCCTTCGCGGCAAAAATAGATGTACACTGTCTGACAATCAAATTATAAGATGAAAGCAAAAAGGCAGAAACGCGACAGTGATGGAGCGTGTTGAAGTTTGGCAATAGATACGCTGATTGAAATTCGCGTATCCAGCAATCAATGTTGAAACACGCTCCATCAC
>DASVWG010000153.1:0-4124 GCA_036389695.1 Pyrinomonadaceae bacterium | reverse complement strand
TTATCGCCGCGCTTTCGGCGAGCGTCTGCGGCTTGTTTCTGCTTTTGATTGCGAGCCGTTACAAATACGGCGACGCGAAGCGGCTTTTGATGGTTCTGGCGATTTTGTTCGGCACGTGGATGTGGACGAATCTGGTGATGGGCGGCGCGTGGCAATTGGCGTTAGGCTTTGCGATGGTCGGCGAATTGGGCGCGATTTATTTTACGGTTTACAATCGAAAGCCTTTGCTTGCCGGATTTTTCTTTGCGCTCGGTTTCGGCAACCGGACAGAGATTTTACTGACCGCGCCGATTTTTATGTTTCTGCTTATCAGAAGCGGTCAGCCGTCAGCTGTCAGCGGTCAGCAGGAAGAAAGCGCGAATGCGGATTACAAAGTAAAAAAGAAAAAGAAATCGAAGACCAAAGTCCAAAGACCGAAGACCGAACCTTTAATCTCAATCGGGAAGCCGCAAATAATTACGCTCGCAAAATTCTGCGTCGTGCCGTTCATTCTGGGCGTTTCCACTTTGCTTTACAACTACGTGCGTTTTCATTCGTTTACGGATTTCGGCTACGCGCGGATTCCGGGCGTTTTGGACGAGCCGTGGTATAATCACGGAATTTTTTCCGTCTGGTATATTCCGCGACAGGCTTACGAGATGCTTTTCAAGCTCTGGGAACGAAAAGCGACTTTTCCGTATCTCGTGCCGAACGGTTTCAGCGCTTCGATTCTCTGGAGCAGCCCGTTCGTTTTGCTCGCCTTCCGGCGCGGCGCGCGCGATAAAATTCTCAAATACGCGGCGTGGGCGGCGATTATCGTGCTGACCTTTCTGCTCTGGATGCACGGAAATTCCGGCGGCTGGCAGTTCGGTTATCGCTACTGGATGGTCGGTTTGCCTTGGCTGTTCGTCATTCTGCTCGAAAATAGTCCCGAAGAAATCACGCCCGTCGAATGGATTACCTACATCATTTCCTTTGTCCTGAACGCTTACGCGACCTATCTTTTTTTCTGGACGGATTACGTCAAACCTTAAAATAGTGGTAAGTGGTAAGTGGTAAGTTCGTTTCTTTGAAACTGCAACTTTAGCAATTGCAGCTTACCACTTACCACTTACCGTTTACCGCTATAAAATGTGATAATCTGACAATCGTTTGCGAGGAAAAACTTATGAAAAAATCACTGACAATTTTTCTGCTTTTCGCTTTTTTGTTTTTGAATTTGTCTTTCGCGCGCGGGCAGTCGGCGGCTGATTGGCAGGCGTTTGACGCGTTTGTAAATAAAACTCTGGCGGATTGGGAAGTGCCGGGCGCGGCGCTGGCGATTGTTAAAGACGACAAAATTATTTACGCGAAAGGTTACGGCATCAAGGAGCTTACTTCCTCGCCCGCGATGACGTATCGAAGACTTTATTACGCCGTGAAAGCCAAAAATACTGAAGCGATTAAGCGCGAAATGTCCGCCGCGACGCTTAAATTTGCCGAAGGAGCAGCGAAACAGCAAAACAAGCCGGTCGAAAAAATTCTGGAAAACGGTTTTTACGCTTCGACAATGGCGGCGACGCTGCCCGGAATTCGCGACGAGCGCGTGAAGAACAATTTCGGCGCGATTGAAGTTTGGAACGAAAGGGAAAAACTCTGGGAAGATGTTTCGTTCGTCAAGGAAAACGACGATTGGAAATTAGCGGTCGGCGAAATTTTTCAAGGAACTTACAAAAGTCCCGGAAAATCCTTTTCAGATATTGAGAGAGAAAATAATCCGCCGCCTAATCAGGGGATACCGCTTCCCGGCGAGAAAAAGCGTTTAAATTCGAGCGTTCCAGTCAGAAAGCAAACTTTGAAACCGCCGCCGAACATAATTTTGCCGACGATTGACGAGCATACATTGTTTGCCGTCGCTTCAAACTCGAAAGCTTTTACGGCGACGGCGCTGGCGATGCTGGCGGACGAAGGAAAAATAAATTGGGACGACAAGGTGACGAAACACCTGCCTGATTTCCGGCTTGCCGACGATTACGTGACGCGCGAAATCACGATACGGGATTTGCTCTCGCACCGGAGCGGGCTTCCGGCGTACGGCGGCGATATTCTCTGGTGGGGCGGCGATTACGGGCGCGACGATATTGTGCGGCGCGTGCGCTTCGTCAAGCCCGCTTACAGCTTTCGCTCGACCTACGCTTATCAGAATATCCCGTTTATCATCGCCGGACAGATTATCGAAAAAGTTTCCGGCAAAACGTGGGACGAGTTTGTCAAAACGCGCATTTTACAGCCGCTCGCGATGAGCGAAACGACGACGAGCATCAGAGATTTCGCGCCGGACGCAAACAAAACGATGCCGCATTTTCGCGACCTCGAAACCGGAAAAACTTTTGCGATTCGGTGGCGCAATCTGGACAACGGCGCGGCGGCAGCCGGAATAAATTCCAACGTTCTGGATATGGCAAACTGGCTGCGCCTGCAGCTGAACGAAGGCGAATTTGAAGGCAGGCGGCTTGTTTCGCCGAAAAATATCCGCGAGATTCAATCGCCGCAGACGATAATTCCTTTCACGAACCAGTCGCCGGAGCCGAAGCTGAAAACGAACTTTCGCGCTTACGGCTTGGGCTGGAGCCTGCGCGAATACGCGGGCTACAAAATGGTCACGCACGGCGGTTGGGCTGACGGTCAGCTGTCGACGACGGCGATGATTCCCGAAAAGCGAGTCGGCGTCGTGGTGCTGACCAATGTTCATCATCAGAACGTTTCCACGCCGCTCGCCTATCGCGCTCTGGACATCGCGCTCGGACTTTCGGAAACCGACTGGAACGCGTATTTTTTCAAATTTATAAAAGACGCGGAAAATGATTTTATCGCCGGGGAAAAGAAGCTCGAAGCCGACCGAATCAAAAATACGAAACCGGGTTTGGCGCTGAAAGATTATGCCGGAAATTATGAAAACGAGCTTTACGGCAGAATCACTTTTACCGAAGAAAACGGCAGTCTGGTCGTGCGTCTTTCGCATTCGCCGACCTACATCGGCGATTTGCGCCACTGGGAAAACGACAAGTTTCGCGTCGTCTGGCGCGACCCGGTGGCGGAAAAAACGTTTCTGACCTTTACCGTCAAAAACGGCAGAGTCGAAGCGGTAAAAATGGCAATGGCAGGCTTTATCGACGATGCGGAATACGAATATTTTAAACGATGAACGCGGAACGATGAACGATGAATTGTTTTTGTAAAGTTGCGGATTTTCTGATACGAACATTCTATTTATGAAATGGAAAATACGGATTTAAAGACCAGAACGAAATCGTTTGCTTTGCGGATTATTAGACTTTACAAAGCCTTGCCGAATTCAGTTGAAGCGCAAATTATCGGTAAACAAATTCTGCGAAGCGGCACTTCGGTCGGCGCGCAATATCGTGAAGGCACACGCGCCAGGTCTAATGCAGAGTTTATCAGCAAGATTGAAAGCGCTTTGCAGGAACTTGAAGAAACAGGCTATTGGTTGGAACTCTTGATTGAAGCGGAAATTATAAGCGAAAATAAACTAAAGGAACTTTATCGGGAAACTGAAGAATTGACTGCAATTTTCGTCTCATCGGTAAAAACCGCCAAGATGAAAAAATGAATTCATCGTTCCGCGTTCATCGTTCATCATTTTAAATATGCTGCTGGATATAACGCCGCTCAGAATCTCGCGCGATTATCGACTTTTGTTTTTCGGACAGTTGATTTCTTTTTTCGGCTCGATGATGACGTTTATCGTCGTGCCGTGGCAGATGCGTATGCTGACGGATTCTGACCAGATGGTGGGTTTTATTTACCTCGCGGAATTTGTGCCGATGGCTTCGCTGGCGTTTATCGGCGGCGCGCTGGCGGACGCGCTGGATAAACGAAAAATGCTGCGCCTGACGGAAATCGGGCAGACTTTCGTGACGCTGATTCTGCTCTTGAATTCGCTTTTGCCCGCGCCGCAAATCTGGATTTTATATTTCGCCGTCGCGCTTCACGCCGGGTTTGCCGCGCTCCAGCGACCGGCTTTCGAAGCGCTGATTCAAAAAATTATTCCCGCCGAAATGATGACGTCGGTCGCCGCTCTAAACTCGCTTCGATATAATTTCGGAGCGATTATCAGCCCGTCGATTGCCGGAATAATCATCGCA
>DASVWG010000152.1:0-5231 GCA_036389695.1 Pyrinomonadaceae bacterium | reverse complement strand
TGGGAAAACGGCGGCGGCAAAATGAACGGGCATCATGATTTCCCGAAAACGGCGGCGCCTTCGGCGGCTTTGATTTCATTTTATTTTTTCACCGGCGTCGCGCTGCTGGCAAAGGGCTTGGTCGGCGTCGTTTTCCCGTTCGGAGTGGTCGCGGTTTATTATCTTTTATCGTTTAAATTGCCGCCCAGAACATTTGTTTTCAGCTTACTTTGGGGAACGATTCTGAGCTTGTCGGTCGCCGCATTGTGGTATCTGCCGATGTATCAGAAATACGGTTGGGACTTTATCGACGAGTTTTTCGTCCAGCATCATTTCGAGCGTTACCTCTCAAACAAATACCTGCACCCGCAGCCGCTCTGGTTTTTCTGGCTCATTCTGCCGCTGATGACGATTCCGTGGCTGCCGTTTTTTCTGGCTGCCGTCTGGAATTTAATTAAAGCTTTTTTTTCGCCCCGGGATGCCGTTCCGGAAACGCGCGGCGAAAATGAAAAGCTCTCGACTCTCGACTCCCGGCTCCTGACTTTCGCGCTGGCTTGGCTGCTGGTTCCGCTCGTTTTTTTCTCGCTTTCCGGCTCGAAGCTGCCCGGTTATATTCTGCCCGCCGTGCCTGCGGCTTTGATTCTAACGGCGGATTTCGTCACGCGTTTTGCGCGCGAATCGAAATGGCGCGAAATCGCCCTGCAGATTCTGGCGTTTCTGATGTTTACCGTCTCTTTTGTGATTTTGCAGTTTTTCAGCGCGACTTACGCGCGGCACGAAACCGTCAAGCATCTGATCGCCGCCGCCAATTCAAAAGGCTTTGCCGACGCCAGAATCCTGACCCTGCATACCACTTCGCACAGCGCCGAATTTTACGGCGCGGGCAGATTGGAGCGGCTTCCCGACGGAAAACAACGCTATCTTTACGGCGTCGCGGAAGTCAAGGAATTTATCGAACAAAACGAAAACAAACCGGTTCTGGTTCTCGTCCCGCTCGAATATTTACCGGAGCTGACCGAAAGCGATTTGGTTGCGAGCCGGATTTTGGAAGACAACGGCAAACTGGCAATCGCGGCGGTAAATTTAAAATAATTCAGCCGCAGAGGAAACAGAGAAATTAACCGCAGATGAACGCAGATAAACGCGGATAAGCAAGATTTTCCTGCAATTTGAGATTTCAAATCAATTTTTCTTATCTGCGAAAATTTGCGTTCATCTGCGGTTAATTTCTCTTTCTTTCCCCGCGCCTTCTGTGGCTAAATAAATTTATGGAAACATCGCGAATAGCAGAGAGCTTCAATCGCCTGAAAAATGAAAAGCGCAAAGGCTTTATCCCGTTTATCACGGCGGGCGACCCGGATTTGAGCGCGACCAGGGATTTGATTTTGATGCTCGCGCGGGCGGGCGCGACGGTTATCGAGCTCGGCGTTCCGTTCAGCGACCCGATGGCGGACGGCGTCGTTATTCAACGCGCCTCGGAACGCGCTTTAAAACACGACTTCGGCATCGCCGAAATTCTCGAACTGGTTCGCGAGGCGCGCGCCGAAACGAACGCGCCGATAATTCTTTTCAGCTATTTCAACCCGCTTTTGCAATACGGCTTGGAAAAGCTTTGCACGGAAGCGCGCGCGGCGGGCGTGGACGGTTTTCTGGTGACGGATTTAGTGCCGGAAGAAGCGCAGGAATTTTCCCGTCTTTTGCGCGAAAACAATCTGGATATGATTTTTCTCGTCGCGCCGACTTCGACCGACGAGCGCCTGAAAATGGTTGCCGGTCGCGCGAGCGGTTTTATCTACGCCGTTTCGCGCGCGGGCGTGACGGGCGCGCGCGACGAAACGAGCCAATCGGCGCGAATTTTAGTCGAAAGAATGCGAAAATTTTCCGCTTTGCCGGTCGCCGTCGGTTTCGGGATTTCGACCGCGCAGCAAATCAATGAAACGTGGCAGTATGCGGACGCGGCGGTGGTCGGCTCGGCGATTGTGCGCGAGATTGAAAATGCGAGCGGCGAAAACGATTTGGTGGAAAAAGTCTCCGCCTTTGTGCGAAAATTATTGCCCGATGGTTGAAAGCTTGCCGGTTATGCTTATTCAATGCGCCAGATGCGGATTTTACGTCTCGAGTTTTGAGAAAAAATGTCTGAATTGCGGGCGTTCGATTTCTTCAAAAAAAATTACCGCCGGTTATATGCAAATCGCCGGAAAGCCCGCGTTGTTTGCTTTATTCTTTTCTTTACTGCTGGCGCTGCCGGTCACGATTTTTTTGTTCGGCGGCTTTTACAATCTTTTTCAGCTTTTGATAACCGGATTGTCTGTTTATTTAATAATTTTCGCTTTTTTGTTCCGGCTGGAATTTAAAAAACACGACGCGCCGGAGCAGGAGAAAATATATAATCCTTTGTCGACGCTGGACGGAAAGGCGAGATTGATAGAAAAACGCATCGGCGAGCTTAGCAAGCGCGGGCAGAAAATCGACTCGGTTTTAGATAAAATCAAGGAAACCGACAGCCCGCAGCTGCAGGACGTTCGCGCTCGTCTGCTGTCCGCCCGCGAAGTCGTCATCAGCCAGTTTGCGCGCTACGAGCTGCAAAAACAGAAAATCGAGCTTGTGCGCCTGCAAAACAGCGTTTCGCCGTATCTTTTCGAATTGCACCGGCTGGGCGAAGCCGAAATGGAAAACGGCTTGGCGTCAATCGAGACGACCGCGCGCGAAATCAACCGGATGCGGCAGAATTTGACGCGCTACGACGCGATTGAGTTTCCGCCCAGAGCCGTGCCGGAAAAGGAAAATTTTCTCGCGCAGCTTGCCGAAACCGAAAATTCGTGCGAAAAACTGCGCGAGGCTCTGCTGGCAAAACAGGCAATGCGCGCTTTGCAGGACATCCAGCCGCTCGAAGAAAGCCTACATTTGCCTGTCGCGAAAGATTTGGCGCACACGGCTGAAACTTTTAATATTCAATCGACGCTGACCGATTTCAGCGAATCTTTCGACGAATTGGAGCGCGAATACAAACGCCTGAAAGCCGAAGATGAAGCGAGCAGAAAGTTTATGGACGAATAATTTATGGCAAAAATCGAAACCGGCGAAACGGTCGTCATCGTGATGCACACGCCGCGCGAAAAAATCTTCGGCGTGCTGCACGAAATCAACGCGTCGGGCGCGTATGTGCGCGGCATCGACCTCAATGCTTTTGACGATTGGACGCGCGCCGTCGCGGGCGGCGAGCCGTTTTTCGGAATGAGCGATTATTTTTTCCCGATGTGGCGCGTCGAAAGAATCACCAGAGACGAGCCGAGCGGCGAGATTCCTTCGATGGCGGAACAGTTCGAGCAGAAAACCGGCTTGAAGATTCGGGACTTTTAGAGAATGCAAAACGCAAAGTGCAAAGTGCAAAATAGCAGGAAGAAAGATTAGTGTTCAGGATTAAATCTTCTTCCATTTTGCAGTTTGCATTTTGCGTTTTCGACTCACTTTCGCAAAGCCGCTTCTCTCTTCGCATTAAAAGCATCGCTTTTTTGTTTGAAATATTTTGCCTTTTCCGCGTCGCCCGCTTGCGCGAAAGTTTCGGAAAGCTTCCGGCTGCGCTCGACGATGGAGTTTAAAGCTTCCAGATTTTGCGGGTCTTTGGCGTAAATTTCCTCGTTTAGTTCCAGAGCCTTTCGCAAATACTGCGAGAAGTTTCCGGCGTCGCCCGTGTCGCTGTAAATGTACGCGAAGGCGTTGAAAATTTCCGCTAAATCAAACTTTGTTTCGTTGTTTTTCGGGTCGAGGCTTAAGTTTTCTTCCAAAATCCTGCGGGCTTTTTCGAGCATTCCGAGCGCTTCCGGCGCGCGCCCGTTTCTGCCCAGAGATTCGGATAAATTAATATAGGCGAGCGCCATATAACGACGATTTGCCGGTTTTTCCGGCGCGAGCGCGTAAAGCTTTTCGGCTCCGGCAAGCGTCCGCTGCTGATATTCGAGCGATTGGCGGAAAAATCCTCTGGCTTCGTCCGGTTTATTTTCCTGCCGCGCCCGGTCGCCGAGACGCTGGTAATCGGTGCCGATGCGTTGATCGGCGCGGATTAATTGACGCAGTTTTTCGGGATTATTCGCGTCGGTCTCGACAATCTTTTCGGCGATGGCTTGAGCTTTTAAATGCTCGCGCAGGCTGTTTTCGAATCCGACAGCCGTGTCGCCGTAGCGAATCAAAAGCTCGACCAATTGCATTCGTCTTTCATCGTCGGCGGGTTCAAGTTTTTCCAGCTCGTCATATAAATTCAGCGATTTTTCGACCAGCTCGCGCGAATTTCCGCCCGCGCGCGTCATCAGAAAAGCGAGGCTGTCATACGCTTTTATCAAATCGGTTTTCGCTTTCGCATCGGCGGGCGCGTCGCGCACGACCGCTTCGAGCAGCGCGACGGATTTGCGATAGCTCGCCAGCGCGCCTTCCGTGTTGCCGGTATTGGCGGCGTAAATTTTCCCCTGCGCGTCGCCGAGCTTCAGGTAGGCGAGCGCGAGTTCCTTTTTAAGCTCGTTATCGCTTCCGGCGTCAGATGCCAGCGTGTCGAGATATTGCAGAGCG
Organism: Pyrinomonadaceae bacterium; assembly: GCA_036389695.1. GTDB lineage: Bacteria > Acidobacteriota > Blastocatellia > Pyrinomonadales > Pyrinomonadaceae > JALZHR01. The sequence continues at coordinate 692 of DASVWG010000152.1, read as the reverse complement.
TCCTGAACCAGCATCTCGCGCACGGCGGTCGAGCCTTCCAAATCGGCAATCGCGTCGTGATATTTGAAAACGACCGAATTTGCCAGCTGGCGCACATCGTTGAAACGCTTTTCGGCGAGAATTTTCTGCTGCTCGGCGCGGTGCGCCTGCCAGATGGCGATTGTGATTCCGGCACAGAGCGAGAGAAAAACAAGTGCGGCGGCAGTCACGCCGATGCGGTTGCGCTTGATGAATTTCGTCGCGCGATACGAAAACGTGTGCGGTCGCGCGACAATCGGCAAGCCTTCCAGATAACGCCGGATATCTTCGGAAAACTGCCCGACCGAAGCGTAACGCTCCGCAGGCTCTTTGCGCAAAGCTTTTAAGATGATGTTGTCCAAATCGCCTTTCAGCGATTTCGTCCTTTGTCCTTCGTCCTTTGTTCTTTGTTTGTTTCGCTCGGCTGTCTGGTTCTTTTCAGCTTGCGAAGGACGAAGGACGACTGACGAAGGACGCGCGGGTTCGCCGTGCAGAACCGCCTTTTCGATTTCGATTTGGCTGTTTGAATCGATTCGATAAGGTTTCTGTCCGGTCAAAAGCTCGTAAAGAATGACGCCGAGGCTGTAAACGTCGCTGGTCGTGCCGATGCGTTTGCCGAGAATTTGTTCGGGCGAAGCGTAAGCCGGAGTCATCATTCCAAACTGCGTCGCCGT
>DASVWG010000151.1:0-4908 GCA_036389695.1 Pyrinomonadaceae bacterium | reverse complement strand
CCTTCCCGCTCGCTGGTGAAATAAACGTCCAGCAAATCTTTATCGATGTTCGACGCCTGCTCGCGCCATATTTTTCCGGCGTTGGTGGTGGCGTAAATTTTTCCGTTTGTGCCGACCGTCCATCCGGCGCGCGGGTTAACGAAGAAAATCGAATTCAATTTCGCTTCCGAATTTCCGAAAACGGTCGCTTTGTTCCAGGTCATTCCGGCGTCTTCCGTGAAAAGAATCGTGCGCCCGCCGCCGACGATTGCGCCGTGCGCGTCGTCCGGAAAGTTTCCGTCCAGAAGAAGATAGCGGCTCGGAAGCGGCGTTTTTTTCCACGTTTTCTTATCGTCCTGCATGGCGAAAAAGACGCCTGATTCGCCGACCGCGTAGCCGTAGCCGCTTCTGGTGAAAAACATTCGCGCGATGCGGTCGCGACCTTCGCCGAGCTCGACCGTCTGCCAGGTTTCGCCGCCGTCCGGCGTTTTCATCAGATAAGACGGCGCCGCTTCGCCGAGATTGTAAATATCCCGCTCGCATAAAATCCAGCCCGTCCGCTCGTCGGCGAAATAAACGTCGCGGATGCGGTCTTCGGTAAAGCGTCGCGTTTGTTTCCAGTTGTTTCCGTTGTCGGAAGTCGAGAGAAAAGTTCCCTGACTGCCGACAATCCAGCCTTTGTTTTCGTTCAGAAAATAAACCGAGTGAAGCCACGCAAACGTGCCCGAACGCTGCTTCGTCCAACCGGCTTCGGCGGTTTGGAAACAGAATAAAAACAAAATTATGGCAAAAATTTGTCTGGCGTGTTTCATTAAAACTCAGGTCAGAACCGCCTGCGGTAGCGGGCGGTTTAACGAAATCGGCTCAAAATTTAAAAATAACTTCAAACGTTCCGACGGCTAAAAAATAAATTCAAACGTTTCGATGGCTAAACTTAAACCACCCGCTACCGCAGGCGGTTCTGACTTAGAACGGGACGCCGAATAAAATTCGCACCAGGCTCGCCTTTTCCAGAACTTTGAAAACGTTGCTCACGCTCAGTTTAAATCCGGCGTCGGGAATAAAAACCTGGTCGCCGGGGACGAGATAAACCATCTCGGCTTTGCCGCGCTCGATGGCTTGCAGGTCGATGGGGATTTGCGTTAAGCCTTTTTCCGTCTGGCGATAAATCATCACGCGTTTGCGGTCGCCGTTTTTCAGTACGCCGCCGGATTCGACAATCGCTTCGTAGATGCTGACGCGGCGCGTCATCAGGCGCACGCCCGGCGCGGCGACTTTGCCGAGCACGCTGTAACGCGCCGAGCCGACGCGTTCGAGCGTCACCGTAACTTTCGGGTCGATGATGTATTCGTCGAGTTTTTTCGTGATTTCTTCGGCGACCTGTTCGACCGTTTTGCCGCCGACGAAGACGCCTTCGCGAATCAGCGGATAGGAAATTTTCGCGGTCGGCGGAATCGCGATGCCGGTTTTGCAGTAGTTCGGGCATTGCGCGAAAACCTCGACGGAAATGATGTCTTCGGGTCCGAGCCGGTAATTTTTCAGATAATTGTTGTAATACGGCAAAATCGCGGCTTCTTCTTCCGACGCCGATTCCTGCCGTTTATCGTCCTGCGGCGCGGTTTGTGTTTGTTCCGTTGTTTCGGGAGAAACCTGTGTTTTGTCTTCGGGCTTGGTTAAATCGGTTTTCGCCACGCGCTCGCGCTTTTGCGGCGTCGGCGAAACTTCTGTGGTCGGATTCTGCACGGTAGTTGCGTCCTGCGCGAAAGCGCCGAGCGCGAAAAACAGACCGCTTATCAGGATTAAACCGATGTTCTGAATAAACTTAAATAGCTTCATCTTTCTTTCTCCGTCAACAGGTAAAAACGCTTATCTCGCAAAGGATTCCAGATTTTGGAAATCCGGTTTTTGAGCTTTGAGCTTTGAGCTTTGATTTTTGCTTTTGTTTTGTTTAGGGTGAACATATTTTTTAGCAAAGACCAAAGCTCAAAGGTCAAAAATCAAAAACCGTTTTCGAATCATCTTCCGCCGCGACCGAAAAGCACGGTTTTTATCGTTTCAAAGACGATTACCAAATCCAGCGCGAGGCTTTGATTTTTGATGTAATACAAATCGAATTGCAGCTTTTGCCGCGCGTCGTCGACCGATGCGCCGTACGGGTATTTGATTTGCGCCCAGCCGGTCAAGCCCGGCGCGACCAGATGGCGATGCTCGTAAAACGGGACTTCGTCCGCCAGCTGCGAAACGAAATGCGGGCGTTCCGGTCGCGGTCCGACAAAGCTCATTTCGCCTTTGATGATGTTCCAGAACTGCGGAATCTCGTCGACGCGGATGATGCGGATTATTTTTCCGATGCGCGTCGCGCGGTCGTCGTCAGCCGTCGCCCAGACCGGTTTTCCGTTCGCTTCGGCGTCGGTGCGCATCGAGCGAAACTTGATGACTTGAAACTTTCTGCCGTTTTTCCCCAAGCGCTCCTGCCGGTAAAAAACCGGACCTTTGGAATCGAGCTTGATTAAAATCGCCGTTATCACGGCAATCGGCAGCGAGACAGCCAAACCGATTAACGCCAGCGCGCGGTGAATCGCTTCGCGGAAAACGGTTTTCAGACGCGTATCGCGCCCGCGCCCGGCGAAAATCAGCCACGAAGGGCGCAGCATATCCAGGTGAACCTGTCCGGTGATTCTTTCGTAAAACGAAGTGCATTCTTCGATGGAAACGTCGCCCGCCAGACTCATCCGCAAAAGCACCTCGGTCGGAAACACTCCGCGCCGGTCGCGGACGGCTATCACGATGCGGTCAATGTTTTCCTTATGCACGATTTCTTCCAGATTTTCGGTCGTGCCGAGAACGCGCGCTTCGGGCAGTTTCATTTTCACCGTCTCGTAATCTTCGGTGACGAAGCCGACGATGCGGTAGCCCGCGTCGCGGCGTTTCAAAATCGCTTCGGCGGTGTCCATCGCGGCTTGTCCCGCGCCGACAATCAAAATCTTTTCGCCGATTTCCGGGTGTCCGGTCAGAAGATGAATCAGCACGCGCCACGCCAGCAGCAAAACCAGCACAATCATCACCGAATAGACGGAAGTTCCGCGTCCAATCATCAAAAGCGGCACGAAATAAAAAAGCAAAGCGAGCAGCGCCCAGGCGATGCCGAGCGCCTGAATCATCCGCAAAAGCAATTCGCGGCGATTGCCCATCACGGTGTAATCGTAGAGGTCGTAAAAATAAAGAACCAGCAGGCAGACGAGCATCGCCAGCGTCACTTTCAGCCAGCCGTTGTTTTCGTTGAGCTGGTAAAGCGTTCCGTCCAAGCCCAGACGCAGGCACAAAGCGAGGATTATCGCGCCGAAGATAATCGCGGCATCGGCGAAAAGCAATCCAGTAGTGCGTGCGCTGAAGCGGTTTCCGTTCATTGTTTTGTTGCGGCGCGGTGACGCGGAGACTGTGCGACGCGGAGAAATCGATTCGAGTTTTCAGAGTTGCGATTTTTTCGCCGCGTTCCCGCGTCTCTCATTCGCCGCGTCTCAGTGTTTCTGCCCGTAATACCCGTAGTTGTAATGCGTTTCGTCCAGAATGTCTTCGGATTGATTCAGAATCACGCCCATCATACGCTCGCGCGGAATCGTTTCCAGCACGCGGTCGACGACGTTGTAGCGCGTTTTGTTGGCGCGCACGACGAGCAGAGCGCCGTCGGCGTGATTAATCAAAACATTCGCGTCGGTGAAAATTCCGAGCGGCGGCGCGTCGATGATGACGTAATCGAACATCTGTTTGGCTTCGCGCAGAATTTCTTTAAACTTCGGTCCCGAAATCAGTTCCGCCACATCCGCGCGAGCCTCGCCGCCGGGCAGAATGTGCAGCCCGGCAGGCTCAAGCTTGATAATCGAATCTTTCAAACCGGCTTTGCCCGCAAGGATTTCCGACAAGCCTTTGTCGGTTTCGATGCCCAGATAATCGGTCAGGCTCGGCATACGCAAATCGCTGTCGATAACCAAAGCTTTCACGCCGTCGGTCTGCGCCAAAAGCCACGATAAATTCAGCGCCGTGATTGATTTTCCTTCCGAAGGGCTGACGCTGGCGACGACGATTGACTGCAATTTCTGCTTCTGGCTTTTGTGCAGCACGTGCGTGCGCAGGCTGCGATATTCTTCGCAGTAAGTCGAATGCGGCGACGTGATGGCGACAAGTCTTGGCTCGACGCGCTCGGCTTCGACCGTCCACCTGACAAAGTCAGGCAGCGCGGTCTCGGCAGCGCGCGTCAAGCTGACAGCGTTCAAAGTTGCCCCAGCAGTAAATTCCGTTCCCGCATTAGGGAGTGCCATCCCAATTGAAGAACTGTTGTTCTGCTCAATGAACGCTGGATTCGGCGAACCGATTTTTAAATCCTGTTTCGAAAACAATTCCGGCGGCGTATTGACGCGGCGCGGCGTCACGTTTTTTTCAAACGGCACGACGTTGCTGGCGGCGACCACTTCGCGCGGCTCGTCCGGTTGTTCGGATTGTTTTTTCTGTAATGCTCTAAGGATGCTCATAAATGCTCCGCATTCGTAACGCCAGCATCTTGCTGGCTGTCCTGACGGCATCTTGCCGTCAATCTGCTCGAAAAAGCGAGTGCGTGACGCACTCACGACAGCCGCCAGGATGGCGGCGTTACTTTAATAAAAACCGCCGGCTTCGCCGATTTCGAGATTGATTTCATCGTCCAAATCGTCAAACCGATTGTATTTGCCGTTTTTATGCCCGTTCGTCGCCGCAATTCCGTTGCTCGCGCCGCTCGCCGCTTTGGCTTCCGCCTGAAACATTTTCGGTTTCGCCGCCGCCTCGACGCGCGGTTTCTGATTCCACAGCTCTTCGCGCGCTTCGTCCGTCAATACGCGCGCCGACGTGATGTTTTCGCTTCTTTTCTCGCTGGAAATTAACTGGTCGCGGCGCGGC
>DASVWG010000150.1:0-9653 GCA_036389695.1 Pyrinomonadaceae bacterium | reverse complement strand
ATTTCACGAAAGAACACGAAATAAATCATAAAAATATTTCGTGTCCTTTTCGTGTTGTTTCGTGGCTAATCTTTTTTTCGCGCTTTGCGCTCATTGGGCAGGCACAAGACCTGCCCCTACAAATTATTCTGCGGTGTTTCTTAACCAATCGTCTTCCAGCGTTTCTTCCGAAAGAATTTCGTAGAGATTCGGCGCGTCCTGTTTCGAGATTTGTTTTCTTTCGGGAACTTGCCGGACGCGGATTTTGGTTAATTTATTGCGGCGTTTGATTTCGATTTCGTCGCCGGTTTTGACCTCGCGCGCGGGTTTGGCGGGCGTGCCGTTGATTTTGACCAGACCGGCGTCGCAAAGCTCGTTGGCGAGCGCGCGGCGCAGGACGAGACGGCTGGCTTTTAAGAAAAGGTCTAAACGCATAAATTTAACTGAGAACTGATAACTGATAACTGAAAATGAAAAACTGATAGTAGAAAATGTAAGCTTACTCTCATCTTCCACTATCAGTTATCAGTTATCAGTTATTAGTTATTCGGTCGGTTTTTTCACTTCCGCTTTGCGGTCGTCTTCGAAAAGAATCGGCGCGACTAGCGGTTTATAGCTTTCGGAAATTTTGATATACGATTCTTTCCTTAAGGTCGCCATAAACTTTTTGCGCTCTTCCGGCAGGCGCTCGACAGTTATCGCGCGGCGCACCGCGTCGTCGTCGAAAACCGATTCGCTGCTCGCCGCCTGGCGTTCGTCAACGCGCAGAATTTCGACGCCTTCATCAATCTTAATCGGGTCGGTCACGCCGCCGACCTTGACGTTTTTCAGCGGCGCGGCAAACGTTTCGTTCAGTTCCGCTATCTTGAAAACCTGCAGCCTGCCTTTCGTGTCCTTCACGTTCGGACGCTCGGAATTTTCGATTGCCAGCTTGGTAAAATCCGCGCCGCCGCGCAGTTCGGCAACGAGCTTTTTCGCTTTTTCCATCACCGCCGCTTCGTCGCGTCCGGCAAAGCTCAGAAAGATTTCCGAGAGCGTGACGGTTTCCGGCTTGGAAAATTTCGCTTTGTTTTTTTCGTAATAAGCTTTGATTTCCTTGCTGCTCAGCCCGAAATATATTTTTGAATCGACCTCGCGCTGCAAAACGTAATCGCGCGTGATTTGCTTGCGCCACGCCTCGCGCAGCTCTTCGGGGTCGATGCCCGCCTTGCGCATTTCGGCTTTCAGCGCGTCCAGCGTTTTGATGTTCTGCTCTTTCATAATTTGCAGATAGCGCTGGTTGATGTCGGCTTCGACATCGATGCCGAGTTCTTTGCCCTTTTGCAGGATAAGCTCTTCATTGATGATATTGGCAATCAGCTCGCCCTGCCGGCTTTCGACTTCCGTCTTGGCGACTTCGGGCGATTTGCCCTGCCGGACAAGCCCGTCAATCGCGTCTTTCATCTCGCGTTTGATGCGCGAAAGCGTCACGACGCCTTCATTAACCTGCGCGACGACTTCATCGACGACGACCGGCTCGCTCTCCTGCGCAAACGTTGAAAACAAGGGGAAAAATAAAATAGCGACAAGAAAAATTGCGGAGTTTATAAACTTCACTTCTCTGACTCCTTTGGGTTTTTGACAAAAATTCATTCAGAAATAGTAATTTCAATAGGGATTTGTTGCAACCTTTGATGCGGAAAAAGCCGCTTCGGGTTTGTTTCATTTCATCAAATAACGCAAAAATCGGCAATCTGTGTCAGTAGCCCGACCGTCAGGAAGGGCTTCAGCCGTTATCTGTGCAGACTTCATCCGCCGGCGAAAGCCCGCGCTCACGCCTGGGCTACTGATACAAGCAAGCCGTTTTTGGAAACTAAAAGCTTTTTGACGTTTTTTATAGATAGCTCTTTTCTCCTCTGCCCGCCCAAATTTCACCATGAACAAAAAATGTCCCCGCTGCAATTTAATCAACTTTCCCGACGCCGCAAAATGCAAGCGCTGCGAGCTTGATTTGCTCAGACTCAAAACCGCTTCCATCAACGTCGAAAACAAAAAAACGCCGCTGAAAACGAAGATTCTGCGCCGCGCCCTAATCTGCGCCGCCGTCTGTTTCGTCTCGCTTCTGGTCTTCTATTTATCGTTGATTGTGTCGGCGCAGCGGCTGAATTACAACGAGAAAAAGCGAATCGAAAGCGCAATCCGCGTGCTGGAAGAAAAAGAATTTTCAAAAGAAGCGTTTCTGCTCAATTACCTGACCGCTTATCGCGCCAACGACAACTGGCTCAACGCCTCGACGCGCGAAGAAAACGCCTACGCCGCGACCAATTTTCCGTTTGAGATAATGACGATTTACCCCGATTTTTTCACTTACGCGACCGACGACACGGACAGCGCGGCGATTCTCCTGCACGAAGCTCAGCACCTGCAAGGCAAAGACGAGAAAGAAGCCTACGAATACGTCTGGAAAAACCGCCGGAAATTAGGCTGGACTTACGCAACGCACGCCAATTCAAAAGTCTGGGAAAACACGCGCCGCCAGACAATGGAAATCTGCCCCGAGCTTTTCCAATGCAAAGACAAACCCGGCGGCGACTGCACGGAATGAAAGAAATGCGGAATGAGGAATGAGGAGCGCGGAATTGCAGTTTTAGCATAACGAATTCCGCATTCCGCAATTTTTTATCTTGTCTGAATTTCTTCCAATACCTTTCGCGCCGCTTCGACTATATTTTCCTCGCCGGTAACGACGCGCAGGATGCCGTTCGGCGAAAATGTCGAGCCTTCGTTTTTAGAGAGAAAATCCATCAATTTTTCCGGCGCGATTTTTGAGCTTTCATTTAATTTGACGGCGAAGCCGTCGCGCGTTTTATCGACCGAAACGAGCCGCAATTCTTCCGCCAGACGACGCAGACGGGCGTAATCGAAAAGGCATTCGACCGATTCGGGCATTTTGCCGTAGCGGTCGTTGATTTCCGAATAAATCTGCCGCAAATCGGCTTCCGTATCGGCTGACGAGATGCGTTTATAGGTGCGCAGGCGCTGCCCGGTTTCGTTGATGTAATCCTGCGGAATCGAAACATCGACGCCCAGGTTTATCGAAACGCTCGTTTCGTCCTCGATTTCCTCGCCGCGAATTTCGCGAATCGTGCGTTCGAGCATTTTCACGTATAAATCAAAACCGAGCGTATCGAGATGACCGGATTGATGACCGCCGAGAATATTTCCCGCGCCGCGCAGTTCCAAATCCAGCGCCGCGATGCGAAAGCCCGCGCCCAAATCGGAAAATTCGCGAATCGCGCTCAGACGGCGGCGCGCAATCGGCGTCAGCTCCAATTCCGACGGAATCAGCAGATAAGCGTAAGCGCGGCGGTTCGAGCGCCCGACGCGACCGCGCAATTGATAAAGCTGCGAAAGCCCGTAATTGTCGGCGCGATTGATGATAATCGTGTTCGCGCGCGGAATGTCGATGCCGTTTTCGATAATCGTCGTCGCCACCAGAACGTCGTATTTGAAAGCGACGAAATCCAGCACGGCTTGCTCCATTTCCTTTTCGCCCATCTGCCCGTGCGCGACGATAATTCGGGCGTTCGGCACGATTTTTTTGATGTGCGCGGCGATTGTCTCAATCGTTTCGACGCGGTTGTGCACAAAGAAAACCTGCCCGCTGCGCGCCATTTCCAGCTCGATTGCCGATTTGATGACGCTTTCCGAAAACTGCACGACCTGCGTATTTATCGCCAAACGGTCGCGCGGCGGCGTTTCGATGACCGACATATCGCGCATTCCGAGCAGAGACATATTCAAAGTGCGTGGAATCGGCGTCGCGCTCAAGGTCAAAACATCGACTTTCTTTTTCAACTGCTTCAATTTTTCTTTATGCCCGACGCCGAAACGCTGTTCTTCGTCAACGACGACCAAGCCGAGCTTCGGCAGCTTAACGTCATTCGATAAAATCCGGTGCGTGCCGATTAAAATATCGAGCTCGCCTTTTTCGGCTTTTTCGACGACCGCTTTCTGCTCTTTCGGCGAGCGAAAACGCGATAAAAGCTCGATGGAAACGGGAAACGCGGCAAAGCGTTTTTTGAAGGTTTCAAAGTGTTGGTACGCCAGAACGGTCGTCGGCGCCAGCACGGCGACCTGTTTGGAATCCATCACGGCTTTAAACGCCGCGCGCATCGCCACTTCCGTTTTGCCGTAACCGACGTCGCCGACAATAAGCCTGTCCATCGGCGTCAAAGTTTCCATATCGCTTTTGACGGCTTCGATAGTGGTCGATTGGTCGGGCGTCAGCTCAAACGGGAAAGCGTCTTCAAATTCTTCCTGCCACGGCGAGTCGGCGGAAAAGGCGAAGCCCTGCACGAGTTTTCTCTCGGCGTAAAGCCGCAAAAGCTCGTCCGCCATATCGCGCATCGCGCGTTTGGCTTTCGCCTTCGTTTTCTGCCAGCCGATGCCGCCCAGACGGTCTAAAGACGGCTGCGTCGCCTCGCCCGAAGAATAGCGCGAAACCAAATCCAGACGCTCGACCGGCACGAATAATTTCGCGTTGTCGGCGTAAATCAAAAGCATGAACTCGCGCTGAATCCCTTGCGATTCAATCGTTTGCAAGCCTTCAAAACGCCCGATGCCGTGGTCGACGTGAACGACGTAATCGCCCGGCTTCAAATCTCGAAAATCGGAAATAAAAGCGCCGAGCTTGGTCTTCGGTCTTTGGTCTTTGGTCTTCGGTCTTTGAAATTCTGCCTGCGTCGTCTCGCCGAAAATGTCATTTTCGGTCTGCACGATTAAATCGAGCGAGGGAATTTCAAAACCGTTCGACAAATCGCCGACGAGCAGCGAGCTTCCGGGCAAATGCGCGTCGTAATCGAGCAAAATCTCGGTTAATCTTTCAGCTAAGCCCTGCGACTGCAAAACGACGATTTGATTTTCACTCTGCGCCTTTGCGGAAGATTTTAGCTCGCTGGCAAAATCTTTTAAATTTCCGTGAAACCTGCGCGTCGAGCGCGATTGAATTTCAAATTCCAGAGGCTTTTCAGCGGTTGAAAACAGAAAAAGCGGTTTGGTTTCGCGCGGCTCGCGGTTTGTAAATTGTAAGTCGGTCTTTGTCTCGGCGAGAGAAAATTGCTCGTCGGTTTCGGCGGCGGAAAGTCCGAGCGCGCGAAGCTCGATGCGACGGTTGCGGCTTAAAAAATCGCGCAATTCTTCGACCGTCAAAAACAATTCTTCCGGCGCGAGCGCAATATCGTCAACCGCCTGCATTTCCGCGTAGCGATTCGCCAGATTCTCGTAAAAGCCCGCTAATGTCTGCTCGATAACGGTCGGCTCGTCAATCACGAAAATCGTTTCCGGCAAATATTCAAACAAATTCGATTTTCGGGGATTGTTTAACGAAATCAAAAATTCCCAGCCGGAAAACGTTTCGCCTTCGTCGGCAAAATCGGTGCGGTCTTTTAAGTTTCGCTGAAATCTTTCGTCCGAAAATCTGTCGCGCGCGAAAAAAGCCCAGTCTTTAAAATCCTTTTCATTGGCGCAAAATTCGCGCATCGGCGCGAGGCGCACTTCGCGGATTTGATTGACGGAAAGCTGCGTCGCGGCATCAAATTCGCGAATCGAATCGACCGTGTCGCCGAAAAATTCGATGCGAACGGGATTTTCCGCATCCGGCGACCAGATGTCGATGATGCCGCCGCGCAGCGAAAATTGCCCGTAATTGTAAATCGGCTCTTCGCGCACGTAGCCGCAGCTCGTTAAATTCTGAATCAATCTTTCCGGCGGGAAATCTTCGTCCCGACGCAGAAACGCGCCGTAGTTTTTTATTTCCTGCGGCGCAACCGTTTTTGTAATCAAGGCTTTAGCCGAAGTCAAAACAAACTGCGGTTTTTCGTGCGTCAGTTTCCAGAGCGTCAGGGCGCGTTCTTCCTGCGTCTCGGCGTGCGGCGAAATGCCGGAATAAACGTCGGTCTCGAAAGAGGGAAGCGCAAGAAGACGCGGAGACGCGGCGACTTGGAGACGCGGCGATTGGTCGTCATTTTTCCCCGTGTCGCCGCGTCTGCGCGTCTGCGTGTCGCAAAAAAAATCAAGGTCGCATTCCCACGTCTCCAGCTCCTTGTTCGTTTCGGCGACGACGGCGAAAGTTTTTCCGGTTTCGCGCTGTAATTGCGATAAAACGAAGGCTTTGGCGGAAATCGAAGTCAGCCCGCCGAGCGAAATCAGACGCGTTCCGCGCCGGATTTCGTCGCGCAGACGATTCAGTTCAGTTCGCGATTCGGTCGAAAAACTCATAAATGTTTGAAATCACAGATTACCAAAGGCGAAAGGAAAAGGTAAAAGGCAAAAGGTAAAAGTAAGAGCCGGGAAATGAGAATTAAAAGATAATGTTCAATTTTATAGTTTCGATTCTAAATTTTACCTTTTGCCTTTTACCTTTTTTTTGCCTTTTACCTTTTGCCTTTTGCCTTTATAATCTCTGTTCTGTCAGCAAAATATTATGAATATTCCTGAATTTACCGAAATCATCGAGCCGAACGACCAGACCGAGGCGCGGGGCGAGCATCTGGAACGCTTGCGCGCGCTGGTCGGAAACGTCTATCCGAACAAATTTGAGCGCAGCCGCGTCACCGGCGCGGAAGACACGATTACGCGCCTCATCGGCTTTGAAGAAATTACAAAACACGTTCCGCAATTAACGGAAGGCGAGCGACCGGAAAAGGAAGCGAAAGAAGCGGTAAACGCGAAACTAAAAGAATTCGGCAGCGTCCGCATCGCCGGAAGATTGGCGACGCCGCCGCGCCTCATGGGCAAAGCCGCGTTCGTTCACTTGTCGGACGGAATTTCGCGCTTGCAGGTTTATGTGCGCCGCGACGACGTGAAAGGCGTGGCGAACGATGCGGAAAATTCGGAAGTCGGCGGCTGGGAAATTTTTCAGCTTCTCGACCACGGCGATTTCGTCGGCGTCGAGGGTTTTTTGTTTATCACGAACACGGGCGAGCTTTCGGTGCACGTCGAAAAATTGCAGTTTTTGTCGAAAGCGATGCTGCCGATGCCGGATAAAATGCACGGCATTGCCGACGCGGAAATTCGCCAGCGCCAGCGTTACGCGGATTTAATCGGCTCCAGCTTGCAGGTCGAGCACGAAGGCTTGACGACGCGCGAGGTTTTTGAGATTCGCGCCAAAACGATTTCTTCGATTCGCGCGTTTCTGGAGCAGCACGGTTATATCGAAGTCGAAACGCCGATGCTGACGCCGAAAGCGACGGGAGCGGCGGCAAAGCCTTTCGTCACGCATCACAACGCGCTCGACATCGATTTATACGCGCGCATCGCGCCGGAGCTTTATCTGAAACGCCTGGTCGTCGGCGGTTTCGAGAAAGTTTATGAACTGAACCGGAATTTTCGCAACGAAGGAATTTCCTACAAGCACAATCCCGAATTCACGATGCTCGAATTTTACTGCGCGTATATGGACGTCAACGGGATGATGGATTTTTGCGAGGAAATTTACAAGTATGCGGTCGAGAAAGCGACGGGAAGTCTGAAAATCAATTATGAAGGAAATGAAATTGATTTCGGCAAATTCGAGCGAGTCACGATGCGCGACGCGATTCAGAAATACGCGCCGCAGGCGGAAGTTACCGAATGGAACATCATTAAATTGTTTGACGAATTCGTCGAGCCGAATTTGATTCAGCCGACTTTTATCGTCGATTATCCAAAGTCGATTTCGCCTTTATCGAAAGCTTCGCCAAAGAATCCGCAGATTGCCGAGCGCTTTGAATTGTTCATCAACGGGATGGAGTGCGCCAACGGTTTTTCGGAACTGAACGACCCGCGCGAGCAATACGAGCGTTTTGTCGACCAGATGGCGGAGCGCGAGCGCGGCGACGAAGAGGCGATGCTGATGGACGAAGATTATATCCGCGCATTGAGCTACGGAATGCCGCCCGCCGCCGGAATCGGTATCGGCATCGATAGATTGGTGATGCTTTTGACGAATAAACATTCCATCCGCGACGTGATTTTGTTTCCGCATCTCAGACCGGAAAAAAAGGCTTTAGCCGCCGAGGAAAATTAATTAAGGCGCTGTCCGTCTCTTTTGTAAGCTGTAAGATTTTGCCGGTTTTTATCATATAAAAGTAAGCGGCAAACCAGCTTCGGCGCTCAGACGGCGAGCGGAGAAATATATTAACGCCGTAATTAAAAAAGGCGAAAATACGGCGAAGATGAAGACTTATCTTCATTCTTGCGTTAAGATAAACAGAATTACGGGCGCAGGACGGTCAAAAACGCGCCCCAAATAACTTCAACGAACGGAAAACCGTTGATAAACAAAAAATAAATCGAAGGAGCTTAAAACAAAATGGCACAAGAAGAAACAACGACCAGAACGGAAGAAGAGCAGACAGAGAATGAAACCCAAAACCAGCCGACCGACCCGCCGACCGATGATAAAATCGACGACGGCTGCGGCGACGGCGATTCTCCTCGAAATGCAATCGACGACGGCTGCGGCGGCAATCCGTAAAATTCGCGTCGATAGTTGAGCCGAACGAATCTGCCATAACCTGAATAAATCTTAGGACGCGCAGAGACGCGGCAAGCTTAACCGAAGTTTAATTAAAATAAAAAAACGACGAAGTTACATTCGTCGTTTTTTTTATTGGAAGCATTTTGAAAATTCAAAAACGCTTTCCGCAATTACGGAACCGGCAAAGCCGCGACCGCCCGCGCGCCCGCGTCGCCGAAAGTCGCGCCGGTGTAGCCCTGACTCGACCGCAGCAGATACCAGACGCCCTGCCGCCGCACGGCGATGTCGGTTTTGCCGTCGCCGTCGTAATCCGCCGCGACCGGCTCGTCGCCGTTCTGCCCGAATTTTACGGCGGCGAATTTATAGCCTTCGTCTGACGAAGAAAGATATTGATACCAGTTTCCGTCAGACGGGCGAAACACGACGAAATCGGTTTTGCCGTCGCCGTTGAAATCTCCGACCGCCGGAATATCGCCGTTCGTTCCAAACTGCGTCGCGCGGAATTGGTCGCCGGAGGCGCTCGCGAGCCAGTAAAAGGTTCCGTCCGACGGGCGGAAAACGGCAATATCGGCGCGTTCGTCGCCGTCAAAATCGGCATCGGTCAGGGCTATGTCGCTCGCCAGACCGAAAGCGGCGGCTTTCATCTGATTGTTTGAGCTTTGCAGAATATACCAGGTGCCGTTTGACGGTCGCCAGACAGCCGCGTCCGCCTTGCCGTCGCCGTCGTAATCCGCCGGAACGGGCTTGTCGCCGCTTATGCCCCAGCGAATCGCGGCAAATCCACCGGCTGATTGCAGCAGATACCAGATGCCTTCCGCCGGACGATAAACCGCCAAATCCGTTTTTCCGTCGCCGTCGAAATCGGCGGCGGCGATTCGGTCGCCGCTGGCTCCAAAATGAGTTTCCGTCGCCTGATTGTTCCGGCTGTTTAAAATCGACCAGTTGCCGGAAGCCGCGAAAACGCCTAAGTCCGCGCGCCCGTCGCCGTCAAAATCAAATCTGGTGCGTCCCGCCGGTGACGAATTCAGCAGACGGGCGAGATAAGTCCGGTTGGCGAGATTGCCGCCCGCGCCGATAATCGTAAAGCTGCCACCGACCAGAATACGTCCTTCATTGTCCAGAGCCAGACTCAGAACTTCTTCGTTGACATTGTAAGTTGTCGGGTCGAGACTGC
>DASVWG010000149.1:0-1742 GCA_036389695.1 Pyrinomonadaceae bacterium | reverse complement strand
AAAATCACGCTCTCGCCAATCAATTATTATCGTCGTTAAACCGAACTGCGTTCATAAAAACTTCTAAAAATAAAACCGTGCAGAATAATACAGGATTAGCGCTCCAAAAAGCAAACAGCGTCTTTACCCGGCTCATCACTGTTTCGCAGTCTTTTTATTGTTCGCTTCGTCTTTCGAACCGTAAGTCATTATCATCAGCAAAAAATCTACCAGCTCCTCGTTCGTTTTTACGACGGACATAAAATTTGCGCTCGTCTCATAAAAGCTCGCATAAATTGTTCCGTCTTTGAGATACGCAATCAGTAATCTTTGCCCGTTAACTTCCTGCCGCCGCGACTATAACAAATTCTGCTTTTCTCTTCCCTCGATTCCCATGGCATAATTTCCAGCCATTGCGCCGATGTCGTATCGGATAACGAGACCGCCTTTCTTGCTTATCTCTCCAATCGCGCTGTCGATTCCCTGTTTTCTTTCGTGAATGTAATCGGCAAGCAGTTTTATATTTCCGGGCGGCGGTACCGGCGTCGGTTTCGGCAAGATTAAAGTTTTAGTTTGGGCGAAGGCATAAGAAGCCGACAGCGCGAAAATTATCGCTAACAGAGTTTTACTGAATTTCATGTTTTCACCTCTTTTTATAAAACGCTATAGAAGTAAAATCTTGCAAAGTAATAAAGAATCGGCGCGCCGAAAAGCAAGCTGTCCAGTCGGTCGAGCAATCCGCCGTGACCGGGCAGAATGCTCGCCGTGTCTTTGACGCCCGCGCCGCGCTTCATCGCGCTTTCTGCCAAATCGCCCAAAATGCCGATAACCGTTATCGCCACCGCCAGCGGAATCGAGGCTTTAAAGGGAAGTTCGGGGAAAAACAAAAACGTCGCCAGCGCCGCAAAAGCGACACTCAAAATCAGTCCGCCGATGGCGCCTTCCCACGTTTTATTCGGACTGACTTTCGGAATCAATTTGTGTTTGCCGAGATATTTTCCCGTGTAATACGCGCCCGCGTCCGCGCCGAAAGCGACGAGAAAAAAGAAAGCCAGCAGCTTTGTGGAAAGAAAAGGCACGCCCGTAGTCTCAAACCCGACGCGCGTCGCGACCAGAAATCCGCCCAGAAAAGCGATATACAAAACGCCCAGAACCGTGACGCCTATTCCGGTCAGCATTTTCGTAAAATCCTTCTGAAAGCGAAACGTCTGCGTGATTAAAACGAGAATCAGAAAAAACGCGAGCGTCAGAAGCAATAAATCCGGCGCTTTCGCCGGCGCGTCAAACAGAAACGCGACAAAAAACGCCGCCGCGCCCAGGTAGGCAATCGCCGCGTCGGCTTTCAATTCGAGTTTTTTCGTCATCGTAAAAAACTCGAAAAGCGCCGCGCCCAAACCGAGCGCCGCAATCAACAGAAAAAGCCATTCAGCCTCAGCCCGATTCGGCAAAAAATACGGCAGAACGATTGATAAAATTAAAATCGGCAGCGCGACCATCGCGGTTAATAATCGAGACATTTACTATTTTTTGTAACTGAAACCCCAGATTCTCAATAATTCACGAAACCCATCATCAAAATTTTTAGAAAAGTCAATCATTTGAAAACCGGGGTAGTGGTGTAATTTTGTGTTGCTACAAAATTGGACGCTTAAAATAATAATAAAAATTAGTGCTATCATAAACCACAGACACTAATTCCCAACCCGCTTGTCCGAATCTGTTTAGTTCGTCTCCGTTTAAATTATACGCTAATATATATTCCC
>DASVWG010000148.1:0-5425 GCA_036389695.1 Pyrinomonadaceae bacterium | reverse complement strand
TCCGCCTCGTCCACTGTACCGGCGCTGACTCGCGCGCCGCAGTTTTTACAGTAATTCAAGCCTTTATTGACAGCCGTCCCGCAAGTTGAACAAAACATTTTTTCACCTCCGTCAGCTATACGACGTTTCAAGCCGCAAAGTTCGCCGATTCGCCCGTGTGATTAACCCATCTGCGCGTATTCGTCAGAGCCGATTACCCATATAAACGACTGCAAATCAATCATATCGCGCGGGCGCAAATCGCTCTGGTCAGCGCGGATGGTTTCGGCAAATTCAAGCAGATTAGCGTAAATTTCCCACGAAGGCTGCGATTTGTATCGAAAATCGAAACCGTATTCGCGGGCGGCGCTGCGCGTCGTGTTCGGTTTTAAAAAGATGTGCGTCTCGGGCTGCGCGAGAAACGGAAAAATCGTCGCCGTCGTCCAGGTCAAAACGCGCGTCTGCCGGCGCGGAAGCGCGGCTAAAGTATCGCGCCAGCGCTCGAATTTGCGTTCGATTTTGCCCGCGCCGTAAAGAAATTCATAGAGACCTTCAGAGAAAGCACGCGCGCCGCTTTCGGATTTGACGGCGTCGCGCAGAGCCATTTTTTCAAACGAAAAAAGAAGATTCGTCTTCGACTCGATGCGGACGGCATGAGCGGCAATCGACGCAAACTCGCCTTTTTTCAGCAGCGAGCGAAAAGCCTTTTGATTCAAAACTTCGTGCCACTGTTCGTGCGCCGTCCATTTATAGCCGCGTTCCCAATCGAAATATTTCGGGTCTTGAAAACCTTTCGGAAAAAATCGTAAAAATCTTTTCCGGCACATTTCCGCCTGCGATGAAATTCCGCGCGCCTGCTGCGTTTTGCCGCCCATTGCTCGAACCTCCCTGATATTTCCTTTATAACTGCAAGTTTATAACAACGGGCGCGGCACAGTCACGAAAATTATTTGTCGAGCGGGAACGAAAGCTGATTAGTTGAGTTTATTCAAGCTGAATTGCCGGATTAGAAAAGCAATCACGATAATCGACGCGTCGATAACCAGCAGCGGAATGATAATTCCCCAAAAAGTGATAATCAATCCCAAGCCGGGCAGCAGAACATTAAATTCGCCGCCGTTGATGATTGCAAAAATAACTATCGCGAGAATCAAAAGCGAAAGCAGAGAAGCGAAGACGACCAGTAAATTAAATATTATGCGCATAAGAAAAATAGTGGTAAGTTGCAGTTATCAAATAGCGAACTTAGCACTTTTAAAATTATTTGGGGATAGATTTGAAACGTCCTTTTACTGACTTGCGAGCTTGATGCAAATTTTCGAAGCCGCGCATATAAGTTTATATTTTTTGCGGCGTATTTTAAACCCGGTAAAGAATTTGCAGGCGAAGCTTGAATTTATTTTTTTTCACACAATCTTGACGCGAGGGCGCGCTTTGCAATAACTTAAAGTTCGTGAATCGTAAATCGTGAATAGTGAATAGAAAGTGCAACTTAGCATAAAACGCACTATTTACGATTTACGATTCACTATTAACAAATAAAATGGACAATCGCATTCATCGAGAGATAATCGGCGGGCATCTGCTGGTTATCGGCGGCGCGGAAGATAAATACAACGAGCGGCGAATCTTACGGAAATTTCTGGAGCTGGCGGGCGGCGAAGATTCGAATATTTTAATCGTTCCCGTTTCGTCGGATTTTCCCGAATTCGCGGCGGACGTTTACGTGCAGGCGTTTCGGCGTCTGGGCGTGGCGAATCCGCGCGTTTTGCGGGCGACTTCGCGGCAGGACGTGGTTTCGGCGGACGCCGACGCCGTGCTGGAAGGCATCGACGGCGTTTTTATGACCGGCGGCGACCAGATGCGCCTGACTTCCATTCTGGGCGGAACTTTATTTGCGCAGAAGCTGCGGCAGAAAGTGGCGGAAACGAATTTGGTTTTGGCGGGCACGAGCGCGGGCGCGGCGGCGATGTCGACGGCGATGATTGTGCGCGGCGACGCGACTTCGCACCCGCACAAAAATTCCGTCCGCATCTCGCCCGGCTTGGGGTTTCTGAAAAACATCATCATCGACCAGCATTTTACCGAGCGCGGGCGCATCAGCCGTCTGATTACCGCCGTCAGTTACAACCCGTATAATCTCGGCATCGGAATCGACGAAAACACGGCGATTATTTTAAACAAGGAAGGAATGCTGGAAGTTTTCGGGCAAGGCACGGCGACGATTGTGGACGGCTCGCAGATAACTTATAACGAGATTGCCGAAGTCGATGATTTTCAGCCGTTTTCGGTCACGGGCGTGCAGATTCATATCCTGCGCGACGGCTTGATTTACGATTTTTTCGGACGCGCGCCTTTGCAGCCGCCGAACGAATTTTTGCTGCCGGATATTTAGCAAGCAAGTTTCGACAATTAATTAAAGAAATGTAATTTTCCGAACAATTAAAAACGGGCGTTTATTATAAAATCGAAAAATTAAAACTTTATGAAAATTCTTGAAATCAGAACACTGCGCGGCGCCAATTACTGGAGCGGATATTGGAAGCGTCTCATCATTATGAGGCTCGACATCGGCGAATACGAGGACAAACCGACCGATAAAATCGAAGGTTTTTACGAAACTTTATCGGAAGCGATGCCGAGCCTGATGTCGCACGGTTGCAGCTACCAGGAAGAAGGCGGATTCCTGCGCCGCGTGAAAGAAGGCACCTGGGCGGGGCACGTTATCGAGCATTTCGCGCTCGAATTGCAGACGCTCGCCGGAATGGACGTCGGCTACGGCAGAACGCGCGAAACGGGCGAGCGGGGAATTTACAACGTCGTTTTCGCCTATCACGAAGAAGAAGTCGGGCGCTACGCCGCGCGTGCCTCGACGCGTCTTTTTCTCGACATCGCCGAAGGCAAAACGGTCGACGAAATCAAACACGAAATCGCCGTCAACGTGCAGGAAATGCGCGAAATCCGCGAGGAAGTCCGCTTCGGTCCTTCGACCGGCTCGATTGTCGAAGAAGCCGAATCGCGCGGCATTCCGTATATACGGCTCAACGACCAATCGCTCGTCCAGCTCGGCTACGGCGTTCATCAACAGCGCATACAGGCGACGACGACCGCGAAAACAAATATGATTGCCGTCGAAATCGCGGGCGATAAAGCCGCGACGAAAAAACTTCTGGGCGATATGGGCGTGCCCGTGCCGAAAGGCGTGCGGATTCGTTCGGAAGACGAAATCGAAGACGCGCTTGAGACGGTCGGCTTTCCGTGCGTCGTCAAACCGCTCGACGCCAATCACGGCAAAGGCGCGACCGTCGGCTTGACGACGCTTGAACAAGTCCGCGAAGCTTTTAAAGCAGCGCAGTATTATTCAAATTCGTCGCGCAAATACGTGATTATCGAACGCCAGTTAATCGGCGAAGATTTTCGCGCGCTGGTCGTCAATAACCAGCTCGTCGCGGTTGCCGAACGCACGCCGGCGCACGTCATAGGCGACGGCGAAAGCACCATCGCGCAGCTGATTGACAAGGTCAACCACGACCCGCGACGCGGCTACGGGCACGAAAAAGTTTTGACGCAAATCGTCATCGACGACCAAACCAAAGAGCTTCTGCGGGCGAAAGATTACACGCTCTCGACGATTTTAAACAAAGACGAGAAGCTGCTTTTAAAGACGACGGCAAACATCTCGACCGGCGGCACGGCGATTGACCGCACCGACGACGTTCACCCGGAAAACGTCTTTTTGTTTGAGCGCATCGCGCAGATTATCGGTCTGGATATTGCGGGCGTCGACGTTATCGCGCCGGATATTTCCACGCCTTTGCGCGAAAACGGCGGCGGCATCATCGAAGTCAATGCCGCGCCGGGTTTCCGGATGCATCTTTCGCCGAGCGACGGCATCGGGCGCAACGTCGCCGAGCACGTCATCGATATGCTTTTTCCGCCCGGAAAGCCCTTTCGCATCCCGATTTTTTCGATTACCGGAACGAACGGCAAAACGACCGTCACGCGTTTCATCGCGCATATCCTGAAAAATTCGGGCTGCACGGTCGGCTTTACGACGACCGACGGAACGTATATCGGCAACAATCTGATTGTTGCCGGCGACAACACGGGACCTGTTTCGGCGCAGCTTGTTTTGAAAGACCCGACGGTCGACGTCGCCGTTCTGGAAACGGCTCGCGGCGGAATCATTCGTTCGGGCTTGGGCTTTGACCATTCGGACGTCGGCGTCGTGACGAATATCGCCGCCGACCATCTGGGCTTGAAAGACGTCAACACGCTCGAAGATTTGGCGCGCGTCAAATCGGTCGTGCCGCGCTCGGTTTCCAAACGCGGTTACGCTGTTTTAAATGCCGAAGACGACCACGTTTTCGGGATGCGAAAACTGGTCGAAGGCAATATCGCGCTGTTTTCGATGGACGAGCACAACGAGCGCGTCCAGCAGCACGCCGAAGACGGCGGCGTTTCCTGCGTTTACGAAAACGGCTACATCACGCTTTTGAAAGGCAAATGGAAAGTCCGCGTCGAAAAAGTGACGAACGTGCCCATCACCTTCAGCGGTCGCGCCGGTTTTATGATTCAGAACGCTTTGGCGGCGACGCTCGCCTGCTTCGTTCACGGCGTCGCCGTCGAAGACATCCGCAACGGGCTTTCGACCTTTACCGCCGGAACGGCGCAGACGCCCGGACGTTTAAACTTCATCGAAATCGGCAATTTCACCGTTCTGATGGACTACGCGCATAATCCGGCGGGTCTGACGGCGCTGGTCAAATTTATCAACAAACTGCCGCACAAGCATCGCACCGTCATCCTGAACGGCACGGGCGACCGTCGCGACGACGATTTGCGCGAAATGGGCAAGCTTTGCGCGGAAAATTTCGAACAGGTCATCATCCGGCGCGGAAATTACCTGCGCGGGCGCGACGAGCAGGAGATGTACCGGCTTTTGCAGGAAGGCATGAAACAAAACGGGAATAACGTGAAGGTCAAAATCGTGCCCGAAAGTGACGAGGCAATTCGTTACGCGCTGGAACACGCCCGCAAAGGCGAGCTCATCGTCACGCTCGGCGACCGCGTCCGGCAGGACATCGAAATGGTCAAAAAATTCCGCGACGAGATGAACCCGATTGCGCCGGTCGATTAAATAAGTTTCGAGTCTCGCTTTCAGGCGGCTTTTCCGGAAATAAGAAAACCGCTTGCAGGCGAGACTCGAAACTTTACTTGTAAATCTCCGTGACGATTTCGCCGTCAGCCGTCACAAAGCCGCGATACATTCCCTGGGAATTAAACGGCAGAGCGATATTGCCCTGCGAATCGACGGCAATCAAGCCGCCTTCGCCGCCGATTTCGGTCAGGTGTTCGATTGTTTCGCGGGCGGCGTCCATTAAATTCAGATTTTTATATTTCATTCGCGCCGCGACGTCGAAAGCCGTCACGCCGAGCATAAAAA
>DASVWG010000147.1:0-7581 GCA_036389695.1 Pyrinomonadaceae bacterium | reverse complement strand
GACACGAAATATTATTTATTTCTTTTTCGTCTTCATTCGTGAAATTTCGTGGCTAATTTCTTAAACGTTTATTCGCTACGCTCATTGGGCAGGCACAAGACCTGCCCCTACATTCCTGTCGCTAAACAGAAAAAATCCGATTAAAACCCACAGATGCCGCGCGTCTTCGTATGAACCGGCGATGCCCTGATAAAAAAAGGCGCTGATAAAAGCCAGCCCGAAACCGATGCGAAAAACGCTCCGGTTTGTTTCGTCAAACGCGAGCGGAAACGTTTTTCGCGTGATATAAAAAATTATCGCCGTTATCGCCAGCAGCCCGAAAACGCCCGTCTGCGCGGCGACGTTCAGAAAAACATTGTGCGCGTCGGTCAGCGTTTGCAGCGTGTTGGTCAAATCCAGATAGCGCACGTCGCAGGCGTCCTGCCCGACGCCGCGCCCGAAAATCGGGTTTTCGGTAAACGTCCGCCACGAATACATCCACGTCATTATTCTGCCCGAAGGC
Organism: Pyrinomonadaceae bacterium; assembly: GCA_036389695.1. Lineage (GTDB taxonomy): Bacteria > Acidobacteriota > Blastocatellia > Pyrinomonadales > Pyrinomonadaceae > JALZHR01. Next base: position 7,079 of record DASVWG010000147.1, on the reverse strand, counting down.
GCGAGGCGTTTTTCAATCAACGGAACGTCCACGAAAAACGGCGCGGTCGGATGCAAGCCCGGCGCAATCATCACCGCGAAAATAAACGCGACCGCCGCCAGAATGCCGCCCGCGAGACTGGTTTTCGCAAAAAACGGCTTCGATTTTTTGAAACAAAGCCAACACCAAACGCCCAGACTCAAAGCGATTCCGCCCAGGCTCGGCGAAATCGTAAACGCCGCGCAAAATAAAATGCCGGTGAGCAGCGCGTAAAATACTTTTCTGTTTATCCAGCCGAGCTTTTGAAAAATCAAAAGAAAAATCAGGCTCACGCTCAGATAATTACAAAGCATATTCGCGTTTAAAAACGTCAGATGAACGCGCGGATAATTGCCCGGCGGCAAGGTTCCGAAGCTGAACAGAGTGTGATTTAAAAGCCAGTTGTCGCGCTGAAAATAAAAAAGAAAAACCGTCAAAAATCCGACCAAAGCGACAAAGCCCGTCGCCGCCAGCCAAACTCTCAGAGCCTGCTTCAAATCCTTCCCGCCGTCAATCAAATTAAAAGTCAAAACCGGCAGGCTCAGCAAATAAATCTCGCCCAGAAGCTTTATAAAACTCGTCCGCGGATTCACCGAAAAAACGGCGGAAACCATCATCGCGGCGAAATAAAAAATCAAAAGCCAGTAAAACCCGTGCCAGCGAAACCGAATTTGTTTGGTCAATAAAGCCAAAAACCAAAAGCCGAACGTGAGCAGAAAAATAATATCCGCCGGAACCGCGCGAAATCCCGCGATATAAACGTAAGGCTGCATAAAAGCCAGCGAGAAAACCAGCAGCAGAAAAGAAATTTTGGCGCAACGCAAGAACATTTTTACAGAAATTTTAAACGCTGAAGGATGCAGTAAATATGAAGCAATTCAAACAGGATACACAGGATGAGCAGGATGGGAACTTTTTCATTCAGAAGTTTTGAATGAAACTCATATCTTAAATTGGAAAGCAATTTATCCTGTGTATCCTGTCCATCCTGTTTGAATTTCCCGTTAAATAGTTCTAGTCACTTTCGAAAGCGAGCGCGGCGCGTCGGCGTTTATGCCTTTGGCGGCGGCGAGCAGTCCGGCGAAAAGCTGCGCGGGAATGATGAACGGAATCGGCGACAGAAATTCGTCGATTTCCGTTGGCATTTTTAGCGAGCGCGAGCTTGAACGCGCGACTTCCGCGTCGTTGGTAATCGAAAAACAATCGGCGTGAAGCTCTTTCAGGCGGTTCAGCAAATCCAGACTCCCGCGCTGCGTGACGCCTTGCGGCGCAAACAGAATGACCGGAAAGCGGCGCTCGACGATGGCGAGCGGACCGTGAAAAAAATCTGCGGACGAGAATCTTTCGGCGACGACATAGCAGGTTTCCATCAATTTTAAGGCAAGCTCGTAAGAGTTTCCGTAATTCATCCCGCGCCCGACGACGACGCAGTTTTCCATAAAAACATAACGCTCGACCAGTTTTTCGACTTCCGGGCGAAGCTCCAAAGCTTTTTGGGCAAAATCGGGAATTTTGTCGAAAGCGATTTTACCTTCTGCCAGCGCCGAAGCGAGCATATAAAAATGCAGCATTTGTCCGGTGTAGGTTTTCGTCGCGGCGACCGATTTTTCGCGTCCGGCGTGAATTAAAAGCGTTTCGTCGGCGAGCTTTGCCATCGTCGAACCGGCTTCGTTGGTGATGCCGACGGTGAACGCGCCGGAATCTTTCGCGCGTTCCAGAACGGTGTTGATGTCCGTGCCTTCGCCGGATTGCGAAACGCCGATGACGACGGCGCGTTTTAAATTCAGACGCCCGTTATAAAGCGTGTGAACCGCCGGCGCGGCTAGCGATACGGGAATTCCGGTCGTCACTTCCAGCAGATAGCGACCGAAAAGCGCCGCGTTGTCGGAACTGCCGCGCGCCGCCAGCACAATCAAATCGACGTCGCGCTCGCGCAAAAATTTTCCCAACTTTTCGGCTTTCGCGCCTTCGGCTCGGATGGTTTTTTCCAAAACTGCGGGCTGCTCCGCAATCTCCTCTAGCATTAAAGACATAATTTTTAAGTGATAGTTGATAACTGATAACTGATAGTGAGAAAAACAAACTACCAGTTATCAACTATCAGTTATCAGTTAGTTGGCGCGGGCTTCCTTTCCGGTCTGCGTTTCTTCTTCTTCGACCTGTTTCGGGTCTTCGTTTTCCTTTTCGACGCCGGTTTCATCGTCGAAAATGGCGTTTATCGCGCCGCCGATAAGGATAACCAATGCCGTCAGATAAAGCCACAGCAGGAGAATGATGACCGCGCCGAGCGAGCCGTAGGTTTTGGCGTAGGAATCGAAATAGCGCAGGTAAATGCGGAAAATGCCGGACGAAAGCAGCCATAAAATTATGCCGATAATCGCGCCGGGCGTTATCCATTTCCAATCGAACGCGTCGTGATTCGGCGCGAAATTGTAAATCAGCGCAAAGGTCAGAATCAGCACGCCCAAAACGATTATCCACCGGAGCGGCATCAGAATATACGGCGAATCAACCGGCAAAAGATAATCCAGCAGCTGCGTGCCGTAAAAAAGCGAGCCGATGGCGACGAAAGCCAGAATGCCGATGCCGAGCGTTAAAAGCACCGCCAGCAATTTCGTTTTCCACCACGAGCGCGTCTCCTTCAGGTTGTAAACTTCGTTGAGCGCGCCGCGCAGATTGTCGATTCCGGCGGAAGCCGACCAGAGCGTAATCAAAATTCCGATGGTCAGCTTTCCGCCCGAGCTGTTTTCGGTCACTTCCTTGAGCGTCGTCTGCACGAGGTCAAACGCCGAGCCCGGCATTACCTGCCGCAAATATGAAAAAAGCTCGCCGCGCAAATCGTCGGCGCTGTTCAGAATGATGCCGAAAAGCGTTATCAAAAACAAAAGCAGCGGAAACAGCGCGAACGAAAAATAAAAGGCGACCTGCGCCGCATTGCCGAAAATGTCGTCGTCGTTGGTTTTTTTGTAAAGCCGGACGAAAAATTTTTTAATTTCCGTCCAGCTCAGAAAAAAATCCTTTGTTCTCTGCCAACTCATAAAACCCCCTTGATTCATTTGACACTTTTTAGTTGTAGAGTAAATATAACTAAAACTTCTGTCTTAAGACAACAAAAAATGAGTTCTTGATAAAGTCGTTTGATAAAAAGATGCCGGCACGAAAAGCCGTGTCGGTAGCCCAAGCGTAAGCGCGGGCTTTCGTTGCAGATGAAGCCCTTGCTAACGCGCGGGCTACTGACACTGGCAAAAGGAAAATTTATGGCAGCAGAAGAAGCGCAGAATATTTCGGCGAACCGCCTGGTCTCGCTCGACGTTTTTCGCGGGCTGACGGTCGCGGGAATGGTTCTGGTCAATAATCCGGGCACGTGGTCGGCGATTTACGACCCGCTCGAACACGCCGAATGGAACGGCATCACGCCGACCGATTACGTTTTCCCGTTTTTCCTGTTTATCGTCGGCGCGGCGATTTCGCTGGCGCTCGGGCGGCGCGTCGAGGCGGGCGGCGTCAACCGGGAAATTTATCTGAAAATCATCCGGCGCGCGATTGTGATTTTTCTGCTCGGACTGTTTCTGACGGCGTTTCCTTTCTACAATTTCACGAAAGGCGAATGGCTCGACGTTTCAAATCTGCGCATCATGGGCGTTTTGCAGCGCATCGCGGTTTGTTATCTTTTCGCGGCTTTGATTTTCGTCCACACCAACTGGAAACAACAAATGATTATCGCCGCCGCGCTGCTTCTCGTTTACTGGGCTTTGATAACTCTGATTCCCGTTCCCGGCTGCGAGCTAACGACGATGAACGACAAAGCCTGCAATCTCGCCGCTTATCTCGACCGCGCGATTCTGACGGAAAATCACATCTGGAAACAGGGAAAAGTTTACGACCCGGAAGGCTTACTGAGCACGATTCCGGCGATTGCGACGACGCTCGCCGGTGTTTTGTGCGGGCATTGGATTCGGCGGAAAACGGGCGATTACGAAAAGGTTTCGGGCGTATTTTTTTTCGGCGTCGCTTTGCTGGCGCTCGGCTACGTCTGGCAGCTTGTTTTTCCGCTCAATAAATCTTTGTGGACGAGCTCGTATGTCGTTTATACGGCTGGCTTGGCGCTCTGTTTTCTCGGTTTTTGCTACTGGCTGATTGACATCAAAGGCTACAAAAAATGGGCGAAGCCGTTTGTCATTTTCGGCGTCAACGCGCTGGCTTTATTTGTCGGCTCCGGCTTGATGGCGAAGCTGATGGGAATTATCAAAGTCGCGTGGACGGAAGACGGGAAATCCGTCTCGCTCCAACAGTGGATTTTCGACAATCTTTTCCTGCCGGTAGCCGCGCCGATAAACGCGTCCCTAATGTATGCCGTTTCGTTTATCCTCGTCTGGCTGTTTCTGATGTGGCTTTTGTATCGCAAGAGAATTTATATCAAGATTTAGGGATTAGGAAATTAAGGAAATTAAGGAAAGAGGGAGATTCTTCTTCCCCTAATTTCCTTAATTTCCGTAATTTCCCCAATTTCCTTAATTCGGATTCCGCTCAAGCTCGAAGTTGCGAATCTCGGTCGCCAGCTCGCTTTCGATGCGCGCTCGTTCCTGTTGTAAAGACTTTCTTTCTTTGTTTATCTGTTCGAGACGCGATTCCTGCTCGTCGGCTTTTTGAATGTAGCGCGTGATTAGCTGCTTGGCTTCGGGCGTTTTCGAGAGCGCCTCGATGTTTTCGCGCAGCCGTTTCTGGTCGGTCGAGATGCTTTCCTCTTCGTCTTCAAAGCCTTCCAGCCGGGCGTCAATCTGCGCGATTTGACTGCGCAAATCAATCAGCTTTTCCAGTTTCGCTTTCGTCGCGGCGTCGATGTAGCGCCGCGTCAGAAACAGCTCCAGCTGCGGTCTGGTCAGCGAAGTCAGATTGTAAGTTTCCATCAGCGGCTGGCGCTCGGCGATGGTCAAATTCTTTTCCTCGAACGGTTTCAGCTCGACGCGGAAACGATGATAACGCTGCGTCGAATAATCCGGCTTCGGCGTGTTTTCCGATAATTGCCAGCCTTCGCGAATCGCGTATTCGACGTATAAAACCTTCGGGCGGTCGGTCTGGTTAGTAATCTGATAGAGCTTTTCGTTGCTCGTAAAATAATGAATCTGGAAAACGCCGTTGACGATTTTGACGAGCCGGACGGCTTCGCGGTTTTGAATCGGGCGGACGCGGACGTGCGTGCCCAAATCAAGCGCGAAGGAAATCAAACGCTGCTCTTTCGGCTTGAGTCTTTCCATCAAGGCTTCGCCCGCGTAAGCGTTGCCGTCGATGACGGTCAAGCTGCCGTTTTCGAGCGTCAGATTCGTCTGATTTTTTAATAAAACGCCGCTGTACGGTCGGTCTTGACGCACCGCTTCGTTGTAAACCGCGACGCGCTCGCCGTCCATTTTCGTCTGGACAATCGGAATCAAAGCCGAGCGGTCGCGCAGCACCGTCACCGGACGCTCGATGCGATATTCAAACAAATCGCCGATTTCGCCGCCCGTCGTGTTCACTTCGACGCCCGATTTATTGTTCGTCAAAGCGTCGCTGACGGAAATTTGCTGAGTTATCCGCTTAAAGTTGTCGGTATCCTGCCCGTCAATCACGTAAGAGTTTTCCGTGCCGCTTGCGCCGTCAACCTGAAAGCCGCCCGATTTGGCTTCGGGGCGAGTCGTCGGCGAAAGTCTCAGTAGACTGCTGAAACTTGTGCCCATCGGTATATTTTCAGTTTTTTGAGCGTTAGTATCCGTTTGAATTTTATTTCCGTCTTTGTCGGTCAACGTGCTCTGCGGCTCGTAAACCTGCGGCTGCACCTGCAAATCCTGCGGAATCGGGACGACCGGACGATAGCGATAAAACGGCTGCTGAATCGGCTGGATAAACGAAATCGGCGTGCCGGAAACGAGCGAAAGCTGCACGTCCTGCCAGTCTTCTTCGCTGATGTTATCGACAATCGCCCAGCCCTGAAAAAACGGCTTGCCTTCCTGGTCTAAAACGACGCGGTAAGTCGTCTTCCAAATCGGCGCGGCGATGGTGTAGCTGACAATCATCTCGCGCTGCCCGCTGCCTTCCGAGGTGACGGAAATCGTCTTCGCGTCGCGCCTTCGCGCCGAAGCCGAAGCGTTGGCAAATTCCGACAAATCGCGCCGCGTGCCTTCGTCCAGCAGCTTGACCGAGCGAATTTCGTTTAAATCAAAAGTCGAAATCTCGCCCGCGTCCGAAGCGATAACGAGAAACGGCGAAATGGTCGTCGATTTTTCCGTGCGAACTTCCTTTCTTTCGACCGTCAGAATCGCGCCCGAAAAAGCTCCTTTCGTCGTCGTGACCGAAACTTTCGCGCCCTGCAATTGCGCCAGAACGCCCGCGATTCCGCCGCCGTCCGGCGTCAGTGGATTGACCGAAAAGGGAATTTCCGACATCCGCGCGCCCGTCGGCGCCGACGAATTATAAGAAACCGCGCCGATTTTCCCCTGTCCCAAATCCAGCACGAGCATCGACTTTAAAACGTCGTCCACCTGCGACTGTTTAAACGAAAGATTTATCTCGGCGTTGCCCGAAACCATTCCGCGCCGCTCGATATAAGCCACGCCGTTCGAATAAAGAATCACGCGCCGGATCGGCAGTTGATTTTGATTATTAACCGCCTGCACCGGCGCAACCGCCTTCGGTCTAACGTTTCGGGCGCTGCGCGTCTGCCCGAAGCTTTGGTTCGAAATCAGGCACACGAAGACAAAGAGAAGCGTAAATTTTGTTTTCATAAACGGAATCCTTAAATAGAAAATTTAGAAATTTTAGACAGCAACATTCGCGAGATGTTTCACGACAAGATGAGGTCAGATGTGAAAACGGTTGCTTGAAGCGGTTTTTTGTTTAAATAAAGCGAGAGGCTCACGCCTCGTTTGACGGCGTGAGAAAAGGAGGCTGTTTTCTAACTCGACAAACTTTTTCGGAGAGTAAAGCGATAATATTAATTTGTGCTTTTCAGCGAGAGTTTCGATGACGCTTCATAGCCGCTTTCCGGCGTTTTTTTGCCGCCGCTCGCTGCCGTGCCTTTCTCAATG
>DASVWG010000146.1:0-15039 GCA_036389695.1 Pyrinomonadaceae bacterium | reverse complement strand
CTACCAGTAATTTCGCTAATGTCAAATTTTTTCGGGAATGTCGAGGCAGAAGCCCGCGCGTCAGCAAAGGCGGCGAAAACGCAAAACGCAAAGTGCAAAATGCAAAATGAAGAAAGTGTTTCTATTTTGCATTTTGCACTTTGCGTTTTGCATTCGATTTCGCCCTTGCTGACGCGCGGGCTTCTGCCGCTTAATGCTTTTAATTATCGACGGAAAGAATCTGCTCGACGATTTCTTCTTTCTCAAGGCGCGGGTCGGCGCGCTTTTCTTCTTCGGCGGCGTGCTGAAAGATTTTGCTCGGCGGATGCGCGAACGGGTCGACCTGAAGCGGTAAACCTTCGGCTTCGAGCGTTTGCGAGATTACGTCGGCGAGCAGCTGCTGTTCAAATTCGGTGATGTCCAGAAATTTCGCGCCGATGCCGACGCCGGCATATTTATAAAGCGCTTTGCAGGCAAGCGGCAGAAAATTCCCGTTCGGCAGGCGCAGCAGAACGCGAAATTCGTCGCCCGTGTAGATGCGTTCGTCCGCGCCGGTCAGACAGCCGCCGACGCTGATTTGGTGAAGCACAATCTGGTGCCTTTCGCCGTTTTCGTCCTGGCGAAGCGCTGGAATGTCGAGGGAAAATCTGATATGTCGTCTTTGCTCGATTGACATCGGAGAGAAACCTGAAAAGTTTTTTTTCGGAAGGTTATTCGACGCACGCCCAAGCGTGTCAAAACTTATTTTACAGGTTTCCTTTCGGGAAAAGCAACAAAATTTTGTCTGAAAGGCAGAAACGCGACAGTCATAGAGCGTGTCTCAATTTAGCAATTCGATTAGCTAAGCTTTGACACGCTCCATCACTGTCGCGTTTCTGCCTTTATGAAACTTAGTTTGAAGCGGCGTTTGAAGTCGCGCAGTGCGCCTTGAAAGCGTCGATTAAAGTCTGCGCGATTTGCAGCGGGTGACGACCTTCGAGGTCGCGGCGCTCGAACATCTGGACGAGCTTTCCGTTTTTCAAAATTCCGATTGCCGGCGACGAAGGCTGGTAGCCCGTAAAATAATCGCGCGCCACGTCGGTCGCGTCGATGTCCGCGCCCGCGAAAACCGTAATCGCTTTATCCGGTTTGGCTTCCGCGTTCTGCAAAGCCATCGCGATGCCGGGACGCACGCCGCCCGCCGCGCAGCCGCAGACCGAATTGACGACGACCATCAAGGTTCCTTCCGTATTCTCGACCGCTTCTTTGACCGCTTCCGGCGTTTTGGTTTCTTCGATTCCGAGCTGCGCCAGTTCCTGTCGCATGCCGTGAATCATAATTTCTGGATATGGCATTTAATTTAACCTCTCAAAATATCAAAATATAATCTTTACTTTATTTTCCGGTATCTCTGACGCTTCGTCAAGTCTGCGATTTGCTTATTTCCCGGAAGGATTGTTTACCTGAAACCAGACCCACGAAAGCGCGACGCGGGCGCGCAGATAAAATTTCAGCCAGTCGTTCCGGCTCATCGACAAAGCCGTTTTCAGAGTCTGCCGAAAGCTTGAGCGCCACATTTTGTCCGCCCAGAGATTTCTCTGCGCGAGGCTGTTTTTGACCATTTCTTTCGTCAGCCGGTCGGCTTCCGAAAGCTTGCCGCCAGTGCTGCTTTCGTAAATCGACAAGCCGACATCGAGCAGATAATAAAAATAATTGTCCCAATCGCCCAGCACGCGCGTGTCGATTTGTCCGAGAAGCTGCGCCGCGTCGTCAAATTTTCCGGCGTGCATCTCGTCCAGCCCGAGCATCATCCGGTGCAGGCTGACGACCGAGTCTCTTCCCAGACTTAAAGCGCTGCGGCTGATTTGATGCGCTTCTTCGGCTCTGCCCAGACGACGCAGCGAAATCACGTAATTCCACAACATCCACGGCAGAACGCTTTTTCGCTCGCGCCAGTCGGAAAACCATTCGTGCGCTTTTCTATCTTTTTCCAGAGCGTTCAGCGCGTAGCCGGTCAAAGCCCAGACTTCGTCCGTTTTCTTCAGCTCGTTCCAATTCTTTGTAATGAAGTGATAGGTTTCGGCTTGCGATCTGGTTTTCAGCAGAATATTCAGGAATTTTTTCATCGCTTCGGTCCAGACTTTTTCGTTCAGGCGCAAAGTTTCGAGCGTTTTTTTGCAGGTTTTAAAGGTTTCCTTTTCGCTGCACAATTCCATCAAATACCTGCCGACTAAAGGATTAGCCTTTACATTCGTTGCGGCGCGGCGCAAAGTTTCGTAAACGAACGCCGTATTTATCAATTTAAAACGGCGAAATTTTTCCAGCGCGTAATCGAAATGATAATCCCTGGCGGTTTCCGAAAGGCAGAGTTGTTTCCATAAAGGCTCGACCGTTTTCAAATCGTTTTGTTTGGCGTAAAAAGCGATTTCGCGAACGAGCGAGCTGTCGTTTTTGACAAATTCCTTGAGAGTTTTCAGAACGGTTTCACAGTTTTCGAGCTCGCTGTCTTCAAAATACAAATCGAACAGCGAGACGCCGCCGAATTCGTATTCGGGCGTCAGCTTTATCGCCTGCTGAAAAGCTTTTTTCGCTTCGTCGCGCTTGCCGTTTAAAAGACACGCTTCGTCCAGGTAGCCGAAAGTGACGGAATTTTGCGGCGCGAGGCGCGTCATTTCGCGCGTCACGCGCAGGTAATCGGCTTTCTTTTCGTCCCACTCGCTGTAGATGCTCGCCAGGCGTTCCCACGCCGGATAATAATCGGGATTCGTGACGGCGAGCTCTTCAAGCTGTTTGATGGATTCCTCGTAATTTCCGCGCGTCGCTTCGATTCCGGCTTGCACGTAGCGCAGTTGCTCGTGACGATAGCCGTCGCTGAATTTCGTCTGGCAGACGGCGATAGCTTCGTCGAAACGATGCGCGTCGGCGAGCACGTTGGCTTTCATCGCCAGCGCCGTGATGTTACGCGGTTCGAGCCTTAAAGCTTCTTCGATGGCGTTCAACTGCTCCTGCGAAAAGCTCGCGCCGTTGGTGTCTAAAATTCCCGCATAAGTCAGCCACGCCGTGATGTCTTTCGGTTTTTTGACGGTCAAATCGCGCGCCAGCTCGGCGGCGAGATTCGGCTGGTTCAGTTTTTCCGACCATAGCTTGATGGCGCGCCAAGCCCATTCGTATTCCGGCTCAATCGAGACCGCTTTTCGCGCCGCCGCCAGCGCTTCTTCCTTTTCGTCCAGCCGCCAGTGAACTTCCGCCAGATAACCGTACAAAACGTGTTCGAGCGGCAGGCGTAAAAGCGCGTCGTGCAAAACTTTTTTCGCTTCGTCAAAATTCCCCGCGCGCTGTAAAGATTCGACTGATTGCTGGATTCCGTAGCTCCAATTCCCGTTAATGTCGAGCGCTTTTCGCAAAGCGGCGATTTCCTGCTCGTTTTCGCCGCGGACTTTGTGAACCAGCGAGAGGTCATACCAGACCTGATAAATCAGCGGAAAGCGGCGCGTGATGTGCGCGGCAAGCTCCAGCGCTTCGTCATAGCGATACATATCGACAAGCTGCCAGATGACAGGCGAAGCCGAAAACCACGCGCTTTTATTGTCGGCGTGAAATTTTTGCAATTCCGCCAAAAGCGCTTCCGGCTCCAGCAGACGCTTTGCCTGCTCACGATAACCGATGATGCCGTTGCCGAAGCTCGGCTGTTTATCAAGCTCGGCGCGAACAAAGCTTAAAGCGGCGAGCTTTTCTTCTTTCGTGCGGCAGATTTTTATCCAGTTGGCGAGCGAATAATCGGCTTCGACCGAAAGCTTTATGGAATTTTTGTAAGCTTCGACGGCTTCTTCGTATTTGCCTAACTCGGTTAAAACCAGAGCGTTAGCCCAATAATTCAAAGAATCGTGCGGGTCAATCTCCAGCGCGGCTTTCGCTACGCTCAAGGCTTCGGTGTATTTTCTTTCGGCGTGCAGTCGGCGCGAATACTCGCGATAGCTCCAGACGTCGTGCGGGCTGAGTTCGAGCAGGTGTTTCAGAATCGCAATCGCTTCGTCCGTTTCCCCGCGCAGCCAGCTCAGGCGCAGCTTGTGTAAATCGCGATTGAAAGGAAATTTCTGCGTCAGCTCGCGCAGATAATCCTGCGCCGCTTTTCTGCCTTCAATCGCCGCCAAAAGATACGCGATGCTTTCGTGCGCGTCGTAAGCGAGCGGCTCAAGCCCTGCGATTTCGCGCCAGTTTGCCAGCGAGGCTTTGAAATTTCCGCCGAGCTCGGCAATCATCGCCGCTTTTCGCAGCCACATTCCGCGCGGCGCGTTTTTCTCCGCCTGCTGCAAAAGAATTTCGGCTTCCTGACGTCTGCCGAAACGCGCCTTCGCGTCGGCGGCAAAAAGCTTCAATTCGCCGTCTGCGGGGCGTTTTTGCAAAGCGTTTTCCAGTGCTTCAAACGCTTCGACCGTCCGCCCAAGCTCGCGCAGGGCGTGAAACAAGCTTTGTATCGGCAGATTCGAGCGATGCCCGAAACGCTCGAAACGGTCGCGCAAAAATTCGAGCGCCTCGTCCGTCTGTTTCAGATGCCGCGCGGCGAGAAAATACGAATAAGCAAACTGCTCGTCCTTATCGTTCAAAGACGCCGCCAGACGATAAAGCTCGGTCGCTTCCGCAAAACGACGCTTCGACCATAAAATATCGGCTAGCCCGCGATAATTCATGCCGCTCGTCGGCAATTTTCGCAAGGCTTTATACAGCCAATGCAAAGCGCGCGTGTGATGCCGCGCGTCCAGCCCGAGCTCGTAACCGAACATCTGCCATAAAAGCGGGTCGGTTTTCTCCTCTTTGCAGAACTGTTCCAGCTTCTTTAAACGTTCCGGACGCGGAGTTTGCTCGTTTGAAACGCTCAGATAACTCAGTTTCAGATTAACGTCGTCGGGAAATTGTTTGCGCAAGCCTTCGACCGCTTCCAGAAGCTGCAGAGTGTTCGCGTCATAGCGGGCGATTGCCCAGTTTGCCGACCACGTTAAACGGTGATTCGGAAATTCCTTTTCCATCTCGGCGTAAATTTCGCCCGCTTTTTCGCGGTTGTGATTTTCCAGCGCGCGGTCGACGGCGTAATGAAAATCATACTGGCGGCTTTCCTTGAAAAGCATATCGGCGAGCAGTTCAAAAGATTTTTCCTGCGGCACGAGCGCCATTCCGCGCGGACCGGTCGCCTTCTGGTCTTCCAGCAGCTCTTCGGCTAAACATTCTTCGAGTCGCTGAAAATAAGGGTCGCGCACGAGAAAAGTTTTGCGCCGCTCGTCATAGCCGACGACCGCCTGCAGATGCCCGTTGCCCGGATGAATGGTCGTCAAAGTAAACGGCACGCCGCGATTGATAAGCTCGACGGCGTTTTCCCAGTTCACCTGAAACTCGGCGGTTGACCAGCCGTTTTCTTCCGCCCAGGCGCGCTCTTTATACGCGGGCGTGCCGTCGTAACAAACTTCGTCGGCGACTTTCAGATGCTCGGCGGGCTTTTGCCAGAAACGCGCGATGTTGGCAATCGTCGCCGGCGCGCACGTGACGTGATGCTGGCGCACGAAGCCGACTTTCAGCAGAACGCGTTTTTCCGTGCCCTGCAAATTTTCCAGATTTTCCTTGATTTTCAGATGATATTTTTCCGAAGAAATGTCGGCAAAGCGAATCGCTTTTTGAACGTCGCCGTTTAAATAAGCGGCGTCGGACAAACCCGCATAAAGCCATTGCTCCAATTTATCCTCGCGCATCGGCGTCAGCTCGACGATTTTTTCCAGCGACGCGTAGGCTTCTTTATAAAGCCCGAGCTCGGTCTGCAAATCGGCTAATTGTTTCACGACCCACGCGTTTTCCAGACGATTTGAAGCTTCGGTCAAAAGCGCCAGCGCTTCGTCGTAGCGCTCGAAAAGCGTCAAAACGTGCGCCAGCACCGCAACCGAATTTCGATGCCAGGGCTTCATTTCGAAAGCCTTCCGGCTCATCGCTAAAGATTCTTCATAACGGTCTTGCAATTCCAGACTGTGCGCCTGCGAAACCCAAACCCAGGGCTCGTCCGGCGCGGCAGCAATCGCTTTTTTATGCCACTCGTCGGCGGTCGTAAAATCGCGCAAAAAGGCGAAAGCGCCCGCGTGCAGGCAATACCACCAGCCGAGAAGCTTGCCTTCGGCTTGAAAATCGTCGGCGTGTTTTCTTAAGAAAATAAGTCCGGGCAGCGAGCCTTTGTTGTTGAGAATTTCGCTGGCGTAATAAAACATCGCGCGCGGGTCTTTTTTATCGCCGCGCCACGCTTTCCGCGTCCATTTCACGCTGGTTTTGAGCGCGCCGAGATTATACGCCAGATGCGAAGCCAGCAGAACGGCTTCCGTGCCTTCCCACTTCGGCAGCGGGCAAATCGTCTGGGCTAAATTAAACGCTTGCAGATGCAGGCTTTGCTCGTGCAGCTCGCGCACGGCTTGCAAATCCTTTTCGGGAATTAACATTTTTTTGAAGCTTCCTTAGAATGAGATGGAAATGGTTCTGACCTGAGCTCGTTCGGCGCGCAGATTGGGAACTTTCGCGCCAGATTAATTTAACACGACTTTCCTTTTTTGAAAAGATTATTTTTTAAGGCAGAAACGCTGGTAGTGATGGAGCGTGTTTCAAGTTTAGCTTGTCGAATTACTAAACTTGATACACGCTCCATCACTACCAGCGTTTCTGCCTATTTCTAAGTCTGAATAACAACACGCGTGCCCGTTGGAATCGCGGCGAAAAGCTCTTTTATTTCTTCATTCGGCAAAGCGACGCAGCCTTCCGTCCAGTCGTCCGCCGCGCCGCCGCCGTGAATATAGATTTCACCGCCGAGCGCGGTTTTCTGCGGCGGCATACGTTTTTCCGCGACGGCTTTCAGAATCTCCGCGTATTCTTCCGAAGTAATTAAATTTTCTTTCAAGCCGCGCTCGGCGGCTTCCGCGTTCGGATAGCTCAAGCCGAGCGAAAGATAAAATTTGCTCTGGTCGTTTTTCGTGAAAACGTAAAATTCGCCTTCCGGCGTTTTGCCGTCGCCTTCGATTTCCTTATCGCCAGACGGCGCGCGCCCCAGAGCGACCCTGTAAGTTTTGATTAATTGCCCGTCGTCGTAAACCTGCAAAAGACGCTCTTTTTTCTTCACGACCAGATACGGATTTTCGACTTCCGACAAAGGCTTCGGTTCTTTTTTCTGAGCCAGCACAAAGATAAAAACTCCTGTTAAAATTAAAAGGACGGCGACGCTGATAAAGGCTTTTTTATTCGAAAGATACTTCATAAAACTCCTGTTTCAAAAGGCAGAAACGCGACAGTAATGGAGCGTGTTTTGACATTAGATAATGGAAATATGAATTTCAATCAGCGCATTTCATTGCTAAACTTTGACACGCTCCATCACTGTCGCGTTTCTGCCCTTTCGCCTTCAATTTGCTTTAGACGCTGCCGCAAAAGCTTCGGCTTTTTTCCGAGACAATTCTTTTTCCTCAATCCAGTTTTGCTTTTCCCAGAAAGCGGCTAGATTCCGGTAACGCTCAGCCGGTTCGTAATTCATCGCCCACGCGATTTTTGCCATACATTCCGGGCACGCGTCCAGCGGGCGGCGGTCGGTTTCGCCGAGATGATTGGTGCCCGACATGAGGCATTCGTATTTCGCGCAATGCCGCATCGAGAACATATGTCCGGTTTCGTGCATCGCGACTTTCAAAGTGCGGGCGAGAAATTTATTGAAATCTTCCGCGCTTTTATCGGGATTGCCGAAGCGCGAAAGCGACCAGACGCCGACGCGATTTTCCAGCGAAGCCTGTCCGAAAACGAAATTCCAGGCATCGTCAGGATAAAGGTCGATGTTGGTGAAACAGATAAACGCGGCGGCATCGTCGGGCAGAAGCTTCGGCAGCACTTCGCCGAGAAAATAATGCGTTTTGATTTGGCGCTGACCTTCGTAAGGATTTTTGCGCTCCATCTCTCGCGGCACGTTTTCCAGCTTCATTTCCGGCTTTAAATCGACCGGCAAACTGTAAAACGCTTTCATGTAATCGGCGGTCAGGCGCAGAATCTTTCGCTGCGTCTCGGAAAATTTCCCAATCGGCTGGATGTAAATTTTCTTTCTTTCGGCGGTCGGCAAAGTCGGGTTTTCGCTTAGATATTCTTCAAAAGTCTGACCGGATTCCTGAAACGTAGCC
Organism: Pyrinomonadaceae bacterium; assembly: GCA_036389695.1. Taxonomy (GTDB): domain Bacteria; phylum Acidobacteriota; class Blastocatellia; order Pyrinomonadales; family Pyrinomonadaceae; genus JALZHR01. The sequence continues at coordinate 6,904 of DASVWG010000146.1, read as the reverse complement.
AGCCAGTCGTTCTCCTCGGGCGCGCCCATCAATTTAAAAAACGGCGCGACCGCATCTTTCGTTTTGATGAGTTTTAAGGCTTGCTCGTCGGTGATTTTTTGCTGCTGCTGTTGCGGCTGCGGCTCAGCCGACGGCGTTTCGGCAACTTTGGTCGCGGGCGGCGCGCAGGCGGCAAATAACAATGCAAATAAAAAAACGTGTCGCCGTTTCATATTTTGTTAGACGCCGAATTTGGATTTTTGTTCCGTCTAAAAAATCGAAATCTTTCTCGCTTCCTCGCCGTCGCCGTCGATTTTGACACGAAAAGTCTTTCCGGCAAAGGAATTTTTTTTCAGACGCTCAGACCATTCGACGATGACGACTGCCGTTTTGTCTTCCAGAATCTCGTCCAGCCCGACGGCAAACGCCGCGTCCGCCGCTTCGTCGATGCGCCACAAATCAATGTGATAAACGTCGAATTTTTCGGTTTTGTAAAGATTGACCAGCGTAAAGCTCGGACTCGTCACTTCGTCGACATCGAAATCCAGCCCGCTCAAAATGCCCTTCGTTAAAAGCGTCTTTCCCGCGCCCAGCCCGCCCGAAAGCAGAATCACTTCGCCGCCGCTCAGACTTTCACCGAGTTTTTCGCCGAGCGCAAAAGTTTCTTCGGGCGCGTTTGATTCAAACTCTCCTTTATTCATAAAAAATTCAAACAGGATAGAGTAGGCTTCGCGGCTTGATGGACAGGATAAATAAATATTTTATTAAATCCTGTTTTTATCCTGTCTATCCTATTTATCCTGTTTCTAATCTTCCTCTAATTCTCGAAACGCTTCCGTCAGACACTCGCTGACGTTTGACGCCAATATCGCGCGTTTGCCGAATTTTTTCTCGGCGAGGTCGCCGGCGAGCGCGGCGATGTAAACCGCCGCGATGACGGTTTCGAAAATATCGACTTTCATCTGCGCCGCCTGCGCGACGAATCCGGCGATAATTCCCGCCAGAACGTCGCCGTTTCCAGCCTTGCCGAGACCGGCGTTGCCGGTCGGGTTGATAACGACTCTGCCGTCGGGCGCGGCAATCAGATTTCGCTCGCCTTTTAAAACGACGATGACGTTGTGTTTTTGGGCAAAATCGCGCACGGCTTTGACGCGGTCTTTCACCGCATCTTTATTTTTCGCGCCGGTCAGCTTCAGAAATTCGCCCGCGTGCGGCGTTAAAATCAGGGGCAGCTCGCTTGAGCCTTTTAATTTGAAAGGCGCGAGCAGATTCAAGCCGTCGGCGTCAATCACGACGGGCGTGCGGCGTTTTTCGACGACTTTGCGCACGAGTTTTTTCGTGCTCGCGTCGGTCGCGGCAAGACCGCTCCCGATTGAGACGGCGTCGGCTTTTTCTTCGATAAACGCGTCGATTTCTTCAAACGCTTTTTCGGCAATCGCGCCGGATTTCGTTTCCGCCACGCCGCGCGTCATCACCTCGGACAAAACGCGCGAGGCAATCGCCGTCTGCATCGATTCGGGCGTGGCGATGGTGACAAGTCCGACGCCGGAGCGAATCGCCGCGTTCGCCGATAAAACCGCCGCGCCCGCGTAATTGTTCGAGCCGGCAATCAAAAGCGCGTGACCGCGTTTGTTTTTGTAGGAAGCGGACTGGAATTTTGTTTGTTCGAGCCAGCGCTGCGCGTCCTGCGCGTCGGCTAAAAATAATTGCGACGGCGAGCTTTCGACCAGCTCGCACGGCGAGCCGATGTCGACCGTGACGAGCGCGCCGTTGCAGTTCGAAGCGGGCGGCAGAACGTTGGCGGGCTTCGGCGCGGTAAACGTGACGGTTAAATGCGCCTGCACGTTTTCGCCGATGCATTCGGCGCAGTCGGCGTCCAAACCCGACGGCAAATCGAGCGCGACGACGAGCGATTGCGGCTCAAAGCCTTCCATATTAAAGGCTTTTATATAACTGACGACTTCGCGATATTCGTCTTCGAGAGCGCGCGTCAAGCCCGTGCCGAAAAGCGCGTCGACCAAAACGTCCGGGTCGTCGTGATGAAAATTAGCCGAGACGTATTCGCGCCATTCTTCGAGCTGCGTAAATTCTTCGAAAGAAATATCCGGCTTCGTCAAATCGACGAATCGCTGCTCGGACAATTTTTGCAGAATTTCCAGATTCGTCCGCGCGTCCGGCTTGGCTTCCTCGACTCTGCCGAAATAGCAAACTTCGACGTCCGCGCCGCGCTGCCACAAAATCCGCGCCAGCGCCGCGCCGTCGCCGCCGTTGTTGCCCTTGCCGCAAAAGATTAAAAACGATTTTTCCGAAAGCGAGCCGCCGAGCCTTTCCGCAATCACGCAGGCGGCGGCGTGGGCGGCGTTTTCCATTAAAAGAAACGAAGGAATGCCGTATTTCTCCGTCGTCCGGCGGTCAACCTCGCGCATCTCGGCGGCTGAAAGAATTTTCTGCATACTTTATAAATTGCCACAAAATGTGCAAAAGACGCAAAGGTTTGAAAAGTGAAAAAGTGAAAAAGTGAAAGAGTGAAAAAGTTTTGCTGAATTGCTCAACTTACTTTTTCACCTTTTCACTTTTTCACTCTTTCACTTTTTTGCGGCGCACAAAAAAAGCCGCATGAGACAAAATGCGGCTTAGGATTCAAAGCTTAGGAGAATATGAACAGACTCGCGGAAAAAAACCGGGGAAGCCTTTTTAAATGCTTGCCACCGCGCTGGACTAATCCTGTTTTCTTCCGATGTTTATAGAAAGTTTTATTCGCAGTTTGATTCCAGAGTTTTGCGAAAATATTTCAAAATTAATGCTCCCGAAACAATTCGAGCGCGCGACCCGCCGCTGTCGAGCAGACAAACTCTCATTCGGGCTTTTGTCCGCAAGCCTTAAAGCTTGATGACGATTTTCTCGCACCAGCCGTCCGTCTCGCTTTTATTCTTGATATTCTGCGTCGTGTGATATTCGCTGAGTTTTTCCAATTCGTTGACCAGAGTCCGGCGCGGAACGGCTGTTTGTTCCGTATGCCCGTGTTTACCCGGCATCGTCGAAACGACGGTTTTTAAGCGGTCGTCTTTTTTATCGTCGGTTGACCTGTTCTTAAAATCATTCCACAGCGTTTTCGGCGTGGCGTTGCGGCTGCCGTGATGTCCGACTTTGTAAAGAGTGGTTTCGCGTAAAAGCTTTCTGATTTCGGGTTTACTCAACGCATATTCCCAATTTTCTATCTGCGCGTCGCCGGGAAACAGGAGTTTTTTATCGCCTATTTCAAAAAGCAGGATGACGCTTGTATTATTCAAAGCCTTATCGAGAATACGGACGAGTCCGAGAAGCTGGTCGGCGCGCAGCGTTCGAACCTGCCGGATAAACCAGCGCGTCTCGGACGGGGCGAAATTTTGATAGACTTTAGCTTTCGGAAAAAGGCGGTCGGGCATATCATTCTCTCGCTCGTTCAAATCTTCGACTAAATCGGCAGTCAGCGCCTGCATTCCCCAGAAATTTTTAGCCATCGAATGAAACATCCAAAACTCTTCATCATCGCGCGAGCGCTGTTTGATGATTTCGTGATGCTGCTTTAAAGTCGGCGGTCCGAGAATCCGCACCTTCACGCCCGGCAAGACCTGTGAAAGCCCGATGCGATCGCCGAACGCAACGAAATGAGCCGCGGCTTTCGCGCCCATTGCCCGCAAATTCATCACGGCGGATTCGTTCGCCACATTGTTGTCGCCCATAAAAAACAACTGCTTTTTTGTTTTATCGTCGAGCGGATGCGTAAAGCCGACCGTATCGTCTTCGGCTTCGGCGACGGTCGTTCCGAGGCGGTTGGATTCGACTTTGATAAGTCCGGCGACGCGCTGCATATTCAATAAAGTAGCGGCAAAGCTTTTCTCCGGCGCCGCTTTAAAATCTTCGTTGCTGATCATTTTTCGCGCCGCGCTTTCTTTCACCGTTTTGTCGTCGAGATTCGGATTTTCCGTCCACGGCTGAATGACCATATCGGGTTTGCACGAACTGATAATGCTGCCGGTCGTTTCGCCGTCCGCGTTTTTTTCGCCGGTCGTCGAAAAACCGCTGATATGGTCTTTATGGCGATGCGTGGCGACGACGACATGCAATTTCTTATTACAATCGCGGCGGATTTGTTCAGCCACTTCGAGCATATGAGTTTCTGCCTGTTTCTCTTCAAACTCTTTCGGCAAGCCGGTGCTGCCGAAATCAATCAGCACGTGCCGGTCGTCCTTGTCGCCGTAATTAAAGGTCAGGAGAAAACAGTCGCCAAAGCCTACCTGGTAACTCCGCAAGATGATTTTCACCGGTTTTCTACCCGCGTCTGACATAAATTAAAATTCCTCCTCGACAAAATGGTTTGAAAAAACGGCGGAGCGGCTCAGGTGCATCCGCGCAAACAGATTTTCACGCGACTTGGTTTCGGGAAAATAGCCGTAACGCCACAGGTAATCGAGCCGGTCGGCTTGCAGGGTTTGGCTGAAGATATTATTGGCGATGTTATATTTTATCCTGCCGTATTCGTCGAAAATCAGCGTTCCGCCGCCGTACAGGGTGACTTCCATATCTCTCGGCATCCGGTTGGGCTTGCCGATTGGAGGAAACAGCTGCTGCAATTCGTCCGCCCGCACCTTGGTCATCTGGATGTATTCGGCGACGGTTTCGCGCATCACGAAACCGTCGGGCGAGATTCGCAAACAAGGTCTGACGGACTGCACTCTGGTATAGGCGCGGTCGTCAATTTTCAGCTTCGCGCGGTTATCCCAGATAAAACGAAAAATCTCGGTCGGGTCGCGCATCAGCGATTCAAAATGCGTGCGGTCGTATTTCAGGTCTTCGTTGACCGGCTGCCACGCTCCATCCGGCTCGCTCGAAGCCGGTTCGATGCCGTAATCCTTGAAGCTTTGCAGAATCTGCTTACGATAATTATATTTCGTATCGTCCGGCACGGTTTCTTTGTCGGCGGTTAAAATGGCGCTGAGATAATCGCTGAATTTAATGTCGGTCGGCGGCGTGTAATCGAGGGCGCGGATTGCCATCGTTAAAAGATGTTCGGCTGCTTCCGCGCCGTTTTCGACCACTAAATTCAAATTTAACTGGCTTCCCGTATTTTGGTCTTTCAGCTTTTTGATGCGCTGTTCCCAAACTTCGATAAAGGCGCTCAGCACTGCGGCAACGAGCAATTCCCCGCAGCGATGCGGTTCTTCAAAAGCCGGCTGCCGCAGATACGGTTCAGCCTCATCCGAAAGCGGAGTAAGGTCAAGCGAACGGCGCAGAGCGCGTCCGCGAACGCCGGACATTTCCTGTCCCATTTCTTTTGCCAGACCGAAAAGAACATTCTTTTTTAAATTTTTCTTTTCCACTTTATCCGAATGAATCAAATTCGAGTTATTCGGAGCGGAAGGATTAAGACCTGTTGCAGACGGCGTCTGCGAAGGCGATGCATCCCCGTTGTTTTCAAGTAAAAACCGCACAATATCGCGCAGCGAAAAAACCGACAGAAGAGCGACAATATCGGCGAACCCTTCGTGAAAACCGGCTTGTTCGGGTGACGAGGGCGCGGTGTAACGCTTTCGCAATCCGTCTAAAATGGCGTGTGTCGTTTCATGCGCGACGACATCGTGCGAGAGACAACTGAAAACATCTTTGCCCGTCAAAGGCGAGCGAAAATAACCGAACATCAAGGCGCGGTCACGATCTGAATAAAAAGCGTTGGCATCGGCAAAGGCGTGCGGCGCGACGTTAAGCTGATGCCCGTCAAAACCCCAGCCGATGCGCCGCCCGAGCGCAAACTCGAAGCGCGCCAGCGTCCGCATAATAATCGCGTAAACATTCTGCGCGTGAAAATTCGGATTCTGCAAAATGTCGTCGTCCGTTTTGATTTTAAACGGGTCGCGATACACTCCGTTTGTCAGCGGCGGATATACCAGAGGCATATAATGCGTTCCGGTCGAAGAATCGTAATCAATGACTTGAACGCGATAGCCGGACGGTCCGGGAGCAAAATCCTCTGCGGGAATATCGACGTCGGCAGTCAAGATTTTACCGTCTTTGCCTTTGATGCTCGGGTCTTGAGCGACTATTTTTAACCGACGCATTCGCGGTGAACTATTCATTTGTCATTGTTCTCCTTATGAGATATTGATTGCCCATTTCAGATTTCGTTTGCCGCAAAAAACAAACCGACTACTCGCTGGGTAATCGGCTTATTTATTCTCTCTTGTAAATTTTGCCGCCCAACAACATAAATGCAAACACCGGCTCTGATTAAGCCTCCGATGCACCCGCAAATCAATAAACCCATTTATGAAAAATGAGTCCGATTTCTCCTTGTTATGTCGTCGGTTGTTAAGGAAACTACCACAGTTTTTTTACGTCTGTCAACATTTTTTCCGTGCGGGTAGCCTCCTAATAGAGTGTTGCCGGAAAAAATAGCCGCGTCCTTCAGGACGTGGTCGGAAAAAACGAATCAATAAATGGGCGTTTCAACGTCCTTCCCAGACAATGAATTGGCTCAAGCCAAAGAAAAAGGACGTTGAAACGCCCTTTCGATATTTATCCATCGTTTGACCACGCCCTGAAGGACGCGGCTATCAGCATCACTTTATTAGCACACTACCTCCGTGCGGAGCGACTAAATAAGCGGCGGATTTTCTGCTAAATAAGCCGGAGACTTCGACAAGCGTCTTAAACTACTGGAGATAAAATGCTCCCGAAACGATTTGAACGTTCGACCTACCGCTTAGGAGGCGGTTGCTCTATCCAACTGAGCTACGGGAGCAAACGATTTTAGATTTTAGATTTTAGATTTCGGATTGTCCAGAAGTTACGGCAAAAATAAAATTAATCGCTTCCATTTTGCACTTTGCATTTTGCGTTTTGCATTAATTTAAGTGTCGTATTGCAATAAATAGCTGACGTTGTAGCC
>DASVWG010000145.1:0-3851 GCA_036389695.1 Pyrinomonadaceae bacterium | reverse complement strand
CGAAGAACAAGCGCCGTTTTATCTCGCCGGAATCGGAAATCGTCCGGCGCAGCAGCCGTCGTCGGGCAAAAAATTATCCGACCGGGAAATGGTCGACGAGCTCGACGATTTTCTCAAAAAAGTGAGCGCGGCTGACGTTTTTTCCGGCGCGGTTCTCCTGGCAAAAGGCGACAACGTTTTGTTTGAAAAAGCCTACGGCGAAGCGAACAAGGATTTTAAAGCGTCGAACAACGTGAACACGAAATTCAATCTCGGCTCGATGAATAAAATGTTTACGTCGGTCGCCATCGCGCAGCTTGTCGAAGCCGGAAAGCTTTCGTTCGACGATTCGCTCTCGAAATTTCTGCCGGATTTTCCCGACAAGGAAGCTTCGGAAAAAATAAAAATCAAGCATCTGCTCTCGCACACATCAGGCTTGGGAAGTTATTTTAACCGCGCTTTTATGGAAGCCTCGCGCGCGCGTTTTCGTACGGTCGACGATTTTCTCGAGCTCGCCAAAACGGAAAAAATGCAGTTTGAGCCGGGCACGAAATGGCAATACAGCAACACGGGAATGCTTGTTTTAGGCAAAGTTATCGAGAAAGCTTCGGGACAGAATTATTTCGATTACATCCGCGAAAATATTTATAAAAAAGCCGGAATGACCGGTTCGGATTCTTACGACCTCGATACTGTCAATCCAAACTTAGCGGTCGGTTACGAGAAAGAATTCACCGAGCAGGGAATGCGTTTCCGCAACAATATTTTTATGCACGTGATTCGCGGCGGTCCGGCGGGCGGCGGTTATTCGACCGTCGGCGATTTGCTGAAATTCGCCCGCGCTTTGCAGAGCGGAAAGCTCGTCGGCAAGGAATACGTAAAACTTCTGACCACGCCGAAACCCGAATTGAACTCGCCGGATTACGGCTTCGGTTTCGGCATCGACACCGAGCCGGACACAGTCGGGCACAGCGGCGGTTTTTCGGGCATCAGCTCCGAGTTGATTATCTTTACCAGGTCAGATTACACGGCGGTCGTGCTTTCAAATTACGGCGGCGGCTCGCAGTCCGTGACGACAAAAATTCGCACATTAGTGCAGTCGTGCGCGAATTGTCAGACGACGGCGAAAAATTAAAGCGGATTTCAAATAAATAATAAAAAATCGGAGCGGATGATTTCCCGTAATTAAAAATCATCCGCTCCGATTGATGAATCCGGCGCTTTTAATTGTCTTAAAGATTTAAGCTTTTATTTTTTGCCCGCCTTTTGGGCTTGCAGTTTATCCTCGAATGTTTTCGTCATTTGGGCGACAAATTTTTGGTAGCCCGCCGCGTCGATAAACGGATTCGGTTTAGCGCCCGCGCGGAGTTTTTCGGCTTTTCCCTTCAAATCAAAAAATTGTCCGTGCGACGCTAAAAAGACGTCCGCTTTAATATTTTTGAGCGCGGCAAATGTATTGGCGTAATCTTCGGCGATGCGCGGATATTTCGGATTATTGACCAGAGAATAATCGAGCGTCGTCACGCTGCTGGCGAAAACGACTTTGTATGTCCGATTGTTTTCCGAAACGTCCATTGTCCAGCTGGTCGCGCCTTTCGTGTGCCCGAAAGTGAAATGTGTCGTCAAAACCGTCTCGCCGAGCCGGATTTCCTGATTGTTCTTTAAGATTTCATCGACTTTCACGGGCGCAAACGAGAAAGCTTTATCGCCGCCGAAGCGAAAATCGCTCGCGCCGCCGTCTTCCAGAACGGGCGCGTCCGGCGGGCTGGCGTAAAGACGCGCGCCGGTCAATTTTTTAATTTACGCCAGCCCGCCGCAATGGTCGTAATGCGCGTGATTGATGAGCAGAATTTTTATGTCTTCGATTTTAAAACCGAGCCTGGAGACATTTGCCTTGATTTGCGGGACGGTTTCCGCAAATCCGCCGTCAATCAAAATATGCCCGCGCGAACTGGTAATCAGGTAAGAAGTCACGTCCGAAGCGCCGACGTAATAAACGTTTCCGATAATTCTAAACGGCTCGACCGGCTGATTCATCGCGCGGTCGCCTTCGGATTTTTGAGCGCAGGCGAAAGCGGAAAAACAGACGGACAGAAACAAGGCGAAACTGAATTTGCAAATGCATTTTTTCATAATTTTCCGAAGTTTTGAGCAGAACGAGTTTTCCGTTAGTATTTTATCATTTATGGTCGAAGTGCATTGTTATCACTCTCGATGCTCGCCAGAATTTCGTCGAGTTCTTCCGCCTCGCGTCGCTTAACGTTCTCGAAAAATTGCTCGACCTCTTCGGGCGGCAGACGGTCGGTGGCGATTTTGGTAAATTCTTCAAGCAGATGCGGTTGCAGATGTTTGTAAACGATATAAATTCTTTCGTGCGCGACATCGGCTTTGGCAAATGCCGCATCGAGCTTTTCCTGGTCAGGCTCTTCTATTTCGATGCGCCCGTCTTCTTTAAAACATTGTTTCAGATAATCTTGCAAACCTTCTTTGAGGTCTTCAATTTTGCGGCAAATGTCGTCGTGCAGCAACTGCAATTTCCGGCGTGCCGGCGGCAAAGAGTATTTCAGCCGTTCGGCAAAATCGTCGCGGATTTTGCTGAATTCTTCCAGCTGCGCCTCCATTTCTTTAAAAAAATCGTCGGTTTCATAAGCTGTTTTTTCGATTTCAAAAATCGCTTCCTTGAGTTGAATATGTGGATTCTTCATCGTTTCCTCCAGACGGATTAACGAAATAACTTTATCTGACGGGGCGCGGAAAGCTGACCGGACTTTTGTTTCCGTCTTTATCGACGGCGCGGACGCCGAAAAAATAATTGTCTTTCGACATTCCTTTTATCACGAAATTCGTCACGTTTCCGACAGCGCGTGAATTTGTCCAGACGGGCGAAATCGTGTCGCGCCAGACGATTTCATAACCTGCCAAATCCGCGTCGCCGGCGGCGTCCCATTTCAATTCCGTGTCGTTTCCGAGACGCGCCGTGACCATTCCGACATTTTTCGGGCGCGCGGGCGCGAGCGCCAGACGCGCCAGCGATGCGGCGTTGACGCGCGCGACATTGGCGACGTATCCGAAATCGACGTATTCGGGTGTGTCGCCGTAAAATCTTCCGTTTTCCGTGCGGACGTTTTGATGCTGGTGGTCGTAGTCTTCGTTTGTTTCCGTGATGCGGACGGCGGTGAAACCGCGTTCGAGAAACGGAATATGGTCGCCGCCGCGCAAATACCGGTCGCGGCGATAAATCATTATCACCTGAAAGCGCGGCGAATATAAATCGGCGGTTTCCTTGATAAAACGGGCAAGCTGGCGCGAAGTCGAATCGTTTTCGCCGCCCAGAGAAGCGAGAGCGGCGGCTCTCGCCAATTGTTGTTTTTCGTCTACGGTTTTGTCTGACGGCACGCCTTCGGAAAAAACGCGGACGGTTTGCCGGTTCGCCGCCGTTTTAAAAGTCGTCACGCCGCCGATGATGTCGTTGGTAAACATCGCTTCGATGTCCATCTTTTTTTCTACGGCTTGCTGCGCGAAATACGCCGCGCCGAGCAGTCCTTGCTCCTCGCCCGCGACGGTCATAAAAACAATCGTCGCGTCGAATTTTCGCTTCGACATCACGCGCGCCATTTCGATGACGGCGGCTGTTCCCGAGCCGTCGTCGTTCGCGCCCGGCGCGTCGCATTTCGCGTCGGTCGGCGAGCTGCACATCGAATCGTAATGACCGGAAACGACGTAAACTCTTTCGGGATTGGTCGCGCCTCTTAAGGTAGCGACGACGTTCGTCAAATTCGTCGGTTCGGGAACGCGGTTGGCTTTCGGCTGTAAGAAAGTTTGTTTTTCAACCGTTAGGCAATTGCCGCAATCGGCGCTGATTTTTTGAAATT
>DASVWG010000144.1:0-1601 GCA_036389695.1 Pyrinomonadaceae bacterium | reverse complement strand
AAGACACGCTCCATCACTGTCGCGTTTCTGCCTTTTAGTTCGCTAAAATCTCCTGAACAAATTAAAGCCGATTATCAGGCGGCGCGGCGACAGCACGAGATTGCTGGAATTGTAGCGGCTCGTGGTAGTCGTCTGCGTGTTGGAAAAAGTCAGCGCGAAGGCGTGTTTGCCGATGTTTCGCTGAATCCCGAAACCGATTGACGGATGCGAGTTGTTTTCAAAACCGACGACGTTGAAATTGCTGCCGAAGATTGGCTGAACCTGACCGAGCTTGAAGCCGATGCGCGGCGTGAAATCGAATAAAGCCAGCAGATTATGCCTAATCAAAACGCTCGCGCCGAAGCCGAACGAAGCGGCGTTTCGCGGCAGATGAAACGCATTGACGGCGGCGGTCGCGGGCGGGAAAAAGTCCTGCGCGCGCGGGTTGAAACGATTCGAGCCGTTCGCATTCAGATGCACGGCGGGCGAAAAGAAAAGATACACGCGCTTGCCGAGGCGACTGGAAATCATCGCCTGCAGATTGTAATTGTATTCTTCGGTGAAATTGCCGTTGCCTTCGACGCTGGCATACGTCGTCAGCGCAAACGGCGTGTCCTTGTCCTGCGCAATCCAGTTGTAGCCGAAACCGATTTCGATGGTGCGGCACAGCCCGCGCTGGCACAAAGGCGAGCGATTTGCCGTGACGTAAAGCTTGTCGGTAATGCCGTAGGTGACGGCAAACGACGAAACGGAAAAGCTGTCGAAGCCGAGCAAGGTTCTGCCGCTTTCGCTCAAAGGATGAATCGGCTGCGAGAAGCGATGCGTAAAGTCCAGATTCCACGTGCCTTTCGGGACTTTTTTCGGCGTCGGAATATTAATCAGACGATAATTATAAGGCTCTTCGCCTTCGTCGAAATCGTAGACGCTTTCGTCCTGTTTATCCTGCGTTTCCTGCTTTGCCGTTTCGGTTTGTTTCGTTGTTTCGAGCGGTTTTTCCTGCGTCTCGGAAGCGACGGTGATTTGCTCGACGGTTTTTTTGGTCGTATCGACGCGAATTTTTTCGCCGTTCGATTCGATTATCAAAACGCCCGGCGCGGTTTCGTCAAAAACCACTTTGATATTGCTTTTCGCCGCGACCGATTTGCTCGTTTTTTCGCTTTCGACGCTCGCTTCTTTGGCAGACGAATCAACGTTTTTGGAAGTCGAATCGATATTCGCAGGCACACTCTGACCGCGCGCCTGACCAATGCAAACAATGATTAATAACGCGCCGACTGTGGCGATGTTTCGGAAAATAACAATCGTCCGCAAAACTTTTTTAGTCATAAATAATTAACCTCAGATTGTTTTTTTGGTGCGTCAACGCTCGAAACCGGCAGAGAATTTAAAAAGCGCGCTTTTTAAATTCTTTCGGATTTTGAGCCGTGTTAATTACGTAACCCGATGCCTGTTTCCGGTAAACAGGCATCGGGTTCGATGGCGGCGGAGCTTACTGCCGAAAATTGCAGGCTTCTGTTACCGTCGTTATTCTTGTTGCCATTACTCCGATAAACTGCAATTTCGGCATAATCAGCCGCTGCCGCCAAAGCCGGCGAGAAGAAATCGCTTCAAACAAATCCGCT
>DASVWG010000143.1:0-6760 GCA_036389695.1 Pyrinomonadaceae bacterium | reverse complement strand
GTTTGCTCCGACCGCCGCGCTGGCAACAGTCAGCGGGAGAGTTTTGACTGCCGACGGTCGCGGCATCCGTAATGTCGCGGTGATGATGACGGGCGCAAGCGGCGAGACGCGGATAGCGTTCAGCAGCAGTTTCGGTTATTTTACTTTTGAAAACGTCCGGATCGGCGAAGTTTACATTCTGAGCGTCCGCGCCAAACAATTTCAATTCAGCCAAAGCTCGCAGGCGGTTTCGGTGTTGGAAGAGGTAACCGACGTCAATTTTATTGCCAACACGCAATGAGAAGGGATGAGGGATGAAGGATGAAGGATGAAATAATTTTGAGTTTTAAGTTTTGAATTTTGAATGAAAGATTTCAACTAATTCAAAATTTAACACTTAAAACTCAAAACTTTCTCTGATTCATCCCTCATCCCTCATCCTTCATCCTTTCCTGCCACGCCTTCCAGCCGCCAATCATCGAAAAAACATTTGTGTAGCCCATTTTCTGCAAATTATCCGCCGCCAGCGCCGAGCGGAAGCCGCCGCCGCAATACAAAATTAATTCCGCGTCTTTATCGGGAATCTGATGGACGATGTCGCGTTCGATAACGCCGCGCCCGAGATGAATTGCGCCTTCGGCGTGAGCTTCGTTCCATTCGTTGTCTTCGCGCACGTCGACGAGCGTCGCGCCGTCGTTTATTCTCGCCCTCGTTTCTTCGACGGAAATTTCACGGACGCGCGTCCGCGCCTCTTCGGCTAAAGCTAAAAATTCCTGGGAATGCTGCATAAATTATTATATTTTTTGCAAAAGTCTGTTATCATTAGCGTCTTCCAATGATAAGGTTCTAAAAATCAAAATACAATTTGGAGAATAAAAAATGAAAAAAGTGACGTTATTTTTATTATTGGCAGTTTTCTGTATGGGTTTGGCGGGATGCAGTAAAGATTCGGAGGTCGAAGCGTTTATTACCGAAAACAACGCGGTGATGAAAGACATTACGACCAAGATTGACGCTAATCCGTCATCGGCGGGCGTGGACGAAGCGCAGAAATCTTTCGACGCGAAAAAAGCCGGACTGAAAGCCAAATGGGACGACATCAAGAACGCGCGCGGCGCGCAGGTCAGCTCGGAAACGCAAAAGAAATTGACCGACAGCATGGCTGCCAACAACAAAGCTTTGAGCGACGTTTCGACCAAACACGCGATGAAATTAGCCCAGGACAAAGACGCTTTTCCGAAATTCCAGAAACTGATGCAGGACTACGTGAACACTTTTCAATAAAAAACATCTTCAATCGAAAAATAAAAAGGCGGTAACCGAACGGTCACCGCCTTTTATTTGTCTTAACTAGCTTGTCGCTCAATAACTTCTTATAATAATTCTTTGGCTATTTTTATAAAATTTTAATAGAAGAGGTCTAAAACATTGGCAGAACAATTTGACGTAACGATTATCGGTTCGGGACCCGGCGGATACGTCGCCGCCGTTCGCGGAGCGCAGGTAGGATTAAAAGTTGCTTTGGTCGAAAAAGAATCAGGCGCAAAACTGGGCGGAACCTGCACCCTGCGCGGCTGTATTCCGACCAAAGCGCTTTTGCAGGCGGCGCATCTGTATGAAAAAGCCGAACATTTCAGTGAATGGGGCATTAAAATCGAAAATCTCGGATTTGACTGGACGCAGGTACAGAAACGCAAAGGCGATGTCGTTGCCAAAAACTCGGCGGGCATTGCCTACCTGATGAAGAAACATAAAATCACCGTTTTCAACGGCTTCGGCAAAATCGCGGGCAAAGGCAAAGTCGAAGTCGAGCTGGAAGGCGGCAAAAAGGAAACGCTTGAGACCAAAAATATTATTATCGCGACCGGCTCGGTCGTGCGCCCGATTCCGGGCTTTGAAGTCGACGGCAAACAGGTCGTCAATTCCGACCAGATTCTGGAACTCGACCGCGTTCCGAAATCGATGATTGTGATGGGTTCGGGCGCGGTCGGCGTCGAATTCGCCAGCGTTTATTCGCGCTTCGGCTGCGAAACGACGGTCGTCGAACTTTTGGACAGAATCGTTCCGGTCGAAGACGCCGAAGTTTCCAAAGAGCTCGCCCGCGCCTTCAAAAAACGCGGCATCAAAGTCGAAACCGGCATTAAACTGGACAAGCTGCAAAAATCAAAAACCGGCGTCAAAGCGACCGGCAAAGATTCGAAAGGCAAAGACGTCGCCTTCGAAGCCGAGATGTTTCTGGTCGCCGTCGGGCGTATGCCATATCTTGAAAAACTCGGCTTGGAAAACACAAAGGTAGTTGTCAACCCGCGCGGCACAATCAAGGTCAACGAATATTGCGAAACCGACGAGCCGGGCGTTTTCGCCATCGGCGACGTCATCGACACGGCGTGGCTCGCGCATCTCGCCTCAAAAGAAGGCATCCTCGTCGTCGAAAAAATCGCGGGCAAAAAGGTCGAGCCGATTAATCACCGCCTCGTCCCGAACTGCACTTACTGCGACCCGGAAGTCGCCAGCGTCGGTTTGACCGAAGCCAAAGCCAGAGAAGAAGGCTACGACGTCAAAGTCGGCAAATTCCCTTTCTCCGCTTCCGGCAAAGCGCGCATCTTAGGCGAAACCGACGGCTTTGTAAAAATCGTCAGCGAGAAAAAATACGACGAAGTCCTCGGCGTCCACATCATCGGACCGCACGCCACCGAATTATTAGCCGAGGCTTGCGTCGCGATGCAACTGGAAACAACTGCCGACGAATTGGGCAGAACAATCCACGCGCACCCGACCGTCAGCGAATCGGTCATGGAAGCGGCGGAAGGCGTCCACGATTTGACGATTCATATTTAAGATAGTTGTCAGTTGTTTGTGGTCAGCGGTCAGTTGCGAAATTGACCGCTGATTTTTTTTGGAAAATTTCAGGCTGAGACTATCGAACGGGATAGTCTGGAAATCATTCAAATAAAACGATGAAGGCAGAATTCAGCGTTCCGCCCTCCATCAGGCTTAGAGGCTAAAGCTTTAGCTTACAAAGCGGAAAGAGTTTTTCCGGTCAGGTTGTTAAAGCTCCAGTTTATTGTAGGTCGCGTCGCCGACGATGCCATCAACCGTCAGATTCTCTGATTGCTGAAAATCTCGCACCGCTGTTTCCGTGACCGCGCCGTAAACGCCGTCAACGTCGCTCTCCGACCTGAGAAAACCAAGCGTGCGCAATTTCGTTTGAACACGGTGCACGTCTCCACCCTGCATCAGCGGACTAGTCAAACGCAAAACCCGTCGCGGAATTTCTCCGCTATTGAAACCTTCCGACGGAGAAATCCCGAGCCTTTCCGCCGTCATTGCTCCGTAAACGCCGTCGGCTTCGATTGACTGGCTGGGAAAATTCCTGTTCCAGAGCGTTTGAAAAGCTTTTATTCCGATGTTTCCGATGGGTGTGCCGCCGCCGCGATAGTCGAAATGAACTTTGTCGCCAGTGCCAAACCACGCCCAGCCCTGGCTGACCAGATAAGGTCGCCAGCCGAGAAAATCGCGCACGTCTAAAGCCAGACCGCTTTCGTGATTACTGCGTCCGGGAATGGCAGCGGCAGGAGTATCGCAGTTTCCGACGCGGCGACGCAGAAGAAATTGCTGGGCGCAGGTGCGATAGGCTGAATTAATTCTCATTCTCTGCCCGCGATTTCTGATGGCTCTTATCAGCGACTCGGCGGCTCTTTGTTGTAAAAACGGAAATTGGTTGGTATCCATATCGATGCGCGGGTCGGTGAAATCGACCAGAATTCCGGGAACGACGTTATTTATCTCGGCGAGAATCTGGCGCGACAAGCCGGCAACCGCCGTGGTTGACGCGCAAAGCGGAATATCCATTAGTCTAGGCATTTTTCTACCTCCTCAAATTTGTTTGTCCGTCGATGCGGAGCGCAGTAAATCCAGCTCGTGTAAAGTTATTAAGCCGACCAGCCCATCAGCCGCCAATTGTCTGTTATCCTGAAAATACCGGACGGCTGCCTCGGTTTTTTCGTCAAATTCGCCGGTCGTATCTCCTTCATAAAAGCCGAAATCTTTTAATCTTTGCTGAAGGAGCCTGACGTCCTCGCCGGACGAACCCGGTAGTAAATTTTTCATAAGCTTGTCTCCTTTTAAATTTAATCGTTATCAATCTCCAGCGCCGCGCGGGTCGAAGCGCCGACGATTCCGTCAACTACCAAACCGCGACTTTCCTGAAAAGCCTTTACGGCAGCATCCGTCGCCGGTCCGAAAACGCCGTCAGCGCCGTCGTCTCCGATGTCGACATTTTTGGCAATTAACGCTTGCTGCAGACGACGCACGTCTTCGCCGGTCATAAAAGGATTGCGCAGTAATAACAGGCGCGGAGAGTCGACCGGTCTACCCACCACAACCGGCGTCAGCGTATGTTCGTTAATCAGCAAGCCGCGCACCGTAAAAGGAAGTCTTAAATCCCAATTTTCGTCTCTGATTAACTGCCGCAGCGCGTCCATCCGGTAAACGGTTCGGCGCAGAAGCGGAACGGAATGATTGGCTAGCCATTCGCGCCGGACATCGATGTAGTGAGAAATCCAGGGTTTTTCGCCGACGTTGGAAAGCCGCCCGTGCCTATCGATGGTGCGGTCGCGAATCCGTACCCACGAGCCGTGAATAATGCTGTCATAAACAACCGTCGCGCCTAAAGCGGTTTCGACGCCGATAGCACCTGCCCGGCTGATGGCGGGCGTCCAATAGACGCGGTCAAAAAATTTGTCCTGCGTGTCCAGCATCACGCCGTCTTCGACGCCGGCGCGGTGCAGAATATTCCGCAGTGTGAGATTTGTATTTAACGATTGATTTTGGTTTCTTAATCGTTCGAGATACGGGCGCAAGGCATCCGCAAAGATTGCGCCTTCGGCTTCCGTGTAGGCTTTTATCAGCAAATAAAGATTTCCGCTGTTTAAAGTCGTCTGGGATTTACCGTAAGTTAAGCCGCCCGGGTCGCCGTTCACCGAAACGACCGAGGCATAGTCGCCCAAAACTCTGCCGGTTTCAAAAATATTGACAATGGCTTGTGCCGCGTCTTTTTGCTGTTCTGTTAGCTCTAACATAAATTTGTTTCTCCAATTCAAAGTATCCTTAGCCAATGACAGGCTCGTTTTATTAAATCCTCTAACGTATATGCGAATTTCGCGGAAAATATTACAATCTATTTTTAAATTTACCGGAATGTAAAATCACATTTCATTTCAAAAAGGCGGGGCGCCGACCGCATTGCGCTAAACCGGCGACGGAAATCGCGCGAGATATTTGACCTTTTCCGGGCGCTTTAGCAAAATAAGTTTTCCCTTCTTTATATGAAAACAGCACAAACATCTTACCCGCGCAGTAAAATTAAAATCCTGCTGCTCGAAAACATTTCGGAATCGGCAATCGAGGAATTTCGGCAGAGCGGTTACGTCGAGATTAAGAAGATTTCCGGCGCTTTGAGCGAGGCGGATTTGGTGCGGGAAATTAAGGGCGTTCATATCCTGGGCATTCGCTCGAAGACGCAGATTACCGAAAAAGTTATCGAAAAAGCCGACCGCCTGCTGGCAATCGGCGCTTTTTGCATCGGGATTAATCAGGTTAATTTGCGAGCGGCGACGGAGAAAGGTATCGCGGTTTTTAACGCGCCTTATTCGAATACGCGCTCGGTGGCGGAATTGGTTATCGGTTTATGCGTGATTTTGATTCGCCGGATTGCGGATAAAAATATCGCGGCGCATCAGGGAATCTGGCTGAAGGACGCGGCGGGAAGCTTTGAATTGCGCGGCAAGACTCTGGGCATTATCGGCTACGGCAATATCGGCTCGCAGGTTTCGGTGATGGCTGAGGCTTTGGGGATGAACGTTATTTATTACGACGTTTTGACGAAATTGCCGCACGGCAACGCCAAGCAGGAGCGCGATTTGCGCGCGCTTTTGAAAAAGTCGAATATCGTCACGCTGCACGTGCCTTCGGACGCGACGACGCGCCGAATGATTAACGAAGAGACGCTTTCTTTTTTGCAGAAAGGCAGTATTTTGCTGAATTATTCGCGCGGCGACGTCGTGGATTTGGAAGCCCTGCGAAAAGCGATTGAAAAAGGCGTTGTCAGCGGCGCGGCGGTCGATGTTTTTCCCGAAGAGCCGGAAAAAAACGGCGATTCTTTCCGGAGCGTTCTGCAAAATCTGCCGAATGTCATTTTAACGCCGCACATCGGCGGCTCGACCGAAGAAGCGCAGGCGAATATCGGTCTGGACGTGACGGCGAAATTGATAAATTATATGGAATTGGGAACGTCGAACGGCTCACACACCGTGCCCGAATTGAATCTGCTGCCGCAAGCCGAAACGCACCGCATCCTGCATATTCACCGCAACGTGCCCGGCGTGCTGGGCGAGATAAACTCTAAATTATCGACGCGCGGCATCAATATCGTCGGTCAATATTTAAAGACCAACGACGAAATCGGCTATGTGATTCTGGACATCGACACGCAGCTTTCCAAAGAAGCGTTTGCGATATTAAAGGAAGT
This sequence comes from Pyrinomonadaceae bacterium, assembly GCA_036389695.1. GTDB lineage: Bacteria > Acidobacteriota > Blastocatellia > Pyrinomonadales > Pyrinomonadaceae > JALZHR01. The sequence continues at coordinate 252 of DASVWG010000143.1, read as the reverse complement.
CAACGCGACGATAAAAACGCGGATGGTTTATTAGAATGAAGATTGTAATTGCAGGCGGGACAGGACAGGTTGGAACGATTCTCGCGCGTGCGTTTCAGGCGGATGGACACGAAGTTGTAGTTTTAAGCCGAAAATCTGAAAAAGCTGTCTGGCGCGTCGTTTCGTGGAACGCGGAAACTCCCGGAGATTGGGCAAACGAGATTGAAGGCGCGGATGTCGTCGTCAATCTTGCCGGTCGCAACGTCAATTGCC